>JBGPCZ010000114.1:0-20518 GCA_041482015.1 Planctomycetota bacterium
CTGGAGTCAAAGGAGAAGGACGTCCCGCGGATGGCGGAGGTCGCCTGCGGCTTGCGGAAGCTCCGCGCCGCGACCCCGATCCTGATCGAGCGAACGGAGGACAAGGCCGCGCTCCGCGCGCTCGGCCGCATCTGGGAGCGATCGCTCGACGATCCGCCCCTCGAGCGAAAGGACGAAATCGGCCGGCTCTCCGCGCTCGCGCTCGTCCACCGGGCCGCGATGGGTGCGACCTCGTCGCTCGAGGCGTGCGAGGCGATGCTCAAGGCGATGACGAGAGAGGAGGTCGACGACTTCCTCTCCAAGCACGCGAAGGACAAGTTCTACGCGCGGCGGTTCTGCGACGAGGCGGTGCGGAAGAAGGGGTTCGATCCGAAGAAGGGCGCTCGGATCCACGAGGCGTTCCTGGGGAACCCCGACGCCGACCTCGTCGCGGCGATTCTGGAAACCACGCCCTTTGAGCTCAAGGCCGACGCCGTCCGTGCGCTCCTCAAGGACGAGCGGAAGACCACCGACGGCCGCGCGCTCCGCGACCTCGCCTCGAAGCGCCTGAACGAACAGTGACCTACCCCTTCAGCGGCGGAGGTTGCGACGCGCCCTTCGTGGGAGGCGGAGGCAGATCCCTCGTCGTCCTCGCCTGGATCACGCAGCCGACCACGCCCAGCGCCACCGTGAGGAGCGCGTAGGCCCAGCCGAACCGGTGATGGTGGTCGGCGAGATTCCCGGACGCCAGCACGCTTTCAAGCGACTTCGCCGCGAGCGCCCCGCCCGCCAGCGACGTCCCCAGGATCACGGCGGGACGCTCGAAGATGATTCCCAACAGGGCCCCTGCCACCGCGCCGCCGATCCCGGCCGCCCAGCCGACGGGATGTCCGAGCCCCATCGAGATCAGCGCCGCCAGAACGACCCCGCCTACCGCACCGTAGAGCGCCACCGTGACGAAGTAGAAGGCGTTCCCGACGAGGAACCCCAAAAGGCCCGCGCCGATCACGATCGCCGCGACCACCGCCCCGTGTTCCACGCGGGTCGACGCCATCATCGCCACGACCCCGAAGAGAAGGGCCGACATGAGCCGCGCCGTGAAGCGCACCGTGCGGTATCCCGAGAGGATGTACAGCAGCGCAAAGACGCCCGAGAAGGAGGCCTGCCAGAGCGGCATCGCGAGTTCGGTGTCCATCATCATTCCCCTTATGAACATCGGATTGGACGACCCTGATCTTGGATCATTTCCGCCGATGATTCAAGGACGATCGCCAGCCCCGCGTGACTTCACGCTCCCCGGAAGGTTATACTCGGCAGCCGGTGAAACCGTTGCTGGCGCTCCTGATCCTCACCCCCCAGGCCGCTGAAACTGAGCCCGGCCTGGTCGCCGAGTACTTCGCGCTCGACCGGAAGCCCGAAAGCTTTCCCGCCCCGCCCGCGGATCGCAAGCCCGCGTTCGTCCGCGTCGAGGCCGACATCGACCACGCGCTCGTCACGGGCGACTTCTACGGGTCGAAGCTCGCGGAGAATTTCTTCGTCCGCTGGACAGGCATCCTCCGGTGCCCGAAGGACGGGCTCTACAATTTCTATGTCGAGAGCGACGACGGCTCGCGGCTCTTCATCGACAACGAGCTCGTGGTCGACAACGCGGCGGGCCGCGACATGGAGCAGAAGCCCGATCGCGTCATCCTCAAGGCGGGCGACCACGCGTTCCGCTTCGAGTACGTCCAGCTCGACGGCCCCGCCGGCGTCAACCTCCAATGGAGGATGCCCGACGGAGGCCGGCTGGTCCTGCCGTCGAAGTTCCTCTTTCACGCGAAGGGCGCCGAGAAAGTCGAGTGGGACCGCGACGCGTGGGAGAAGCGCCCCGCGCCGCCGGCGATGCAGCTCGTGATCGCTTCCAAGCCCGGCCGGTACGCGACGATCGACTTCGGCCCGTTCACCACGCGGACGCTCGGGCCGGCCGGCTCGCCCGTCGCGCTCGCGGGGATCCTCCTCCGCGTCGCGCCCGACGCCACCGTCTGCTTCGACACGCGCGAGCTCCGCGTCGCTGCCGCGTGGACCGGCGCATTCCTCAGGCATCCGACCGAGAAGGACGGCATCGCGGGCCTCGTCACGATCGCCGGCACGACGCAGTTCCAGTCGTCCCGCGGATCGGGCCCCAAAGGCCACTGGCACGGCCTTTACCTGCATGGTCAAAAGACGGTCCTCTCGTACTCGGCGGGCGACGCGCGGGTCCTCGAGCTCCACGGGTTCGAGCAGGGGTCGTTCACGCGGACGATCCGGACGAGCGCGCCGCTCACCGTCACCCTCGCCTCAGGCGACGTCGACGCCGGAACGACAGGCGGGACGATCCGCAAACGCGACGGCCGCGTCGAGCTCGAGATCGCGCAGGCGGGCACGATCAAGGTCTCGATCCCGAAGGCCGACGTCTCGCCGCCCGAGGACCTCGAGGCGCTCACGAAGGGCGGACCGGCGCGGTGGACTGAGCCCGTCGTCACGAAGGGGACGCTCGGCCGCGAGCCCGGCGCGTACCAGCTCGACACCCTGACGCTCCCCTATGAGAACCCGTGGAACTCCTACCTGCGGCTCGTCGCGCTCGACTTCCTCCCCGACGGCCGGGCCGTCGTCGCGACGCTCGACGGCGACGTCTGGATCGTCTCGGGCATCGACGCGAAGCTCGAGAAGCTCTCATGGAAGCGGTTCGCGACGGGGCTCTGCCAGCCGATGGGCCTGCGGGTCGTCGACGGCACGATCTACGCCCTCGGCCGCGACCAGATCACGCGGCTTGTCGACCTCAACGACGACGGCGAGGCGGACTTCTACGAGAACTTCAACAACGACTACTCGCTCGGGCCCGGCTACGGCGAGTACCCGATGGACCTGCAGACCGACCGCGAGGGGAATTTCTACTTCGCGAAGGCGGCAAGCCGCGGGTCGGTCCATGCCGGCTGCGCGCTCAAGGTCTCGAAGGACGGCAAGGCCCTCGAGGTCATCGCGAACGGCTTCCGCACGCCAATGGGGCTCTGCGTCGGGCCGGAGGGGCAGATGACCGCGACCGACCAGCAGGGCAACTACATGGGGTCGAGTCCGATCGTCCGGGTGCGGAAGGGCGCGTTCTACGGGTTCGAGATCGAGGATCGACCCGAGACGAAGGGCGTGACGCGCGAACCCGCGCTCTGCTGGCTCCCGATGGACATGGACAACTCGCCGGGCGGTCAGGCCTGGGTGACGGGCGACCGCTGGGGCCCGCTCAAGGGGAGCCTCGTCCACACGTCGTACGGCCAGAGCAGGCTGCTCCTCGTCCTCATGGATCCGACGGGCGGGCAGGCCGGCGTCGTCCGCTTCCCGCTCAACTTCCTGAGCGGCATCATGCGGGCGGCGTTCAACCCGTCCGACGGCCAGCTCTACGCGGCGGGCCTGCGCGGCTGGCAGACGACGGGCGTGAAGGACGGCTGCCTCCAGCGCGTGCGGTACACCGGCAAGCCCGCGCGGATGCCGGTCGCGTTCCGCGTCCGCAAGGCGGGAATCGATCTCTCGTTCACGGACGCGCTCGATCGCGAGACCGCGGGGGATGCCGACAACTACGCGGCCGTGTGGTTCAACACCGTCTCGACCCCCGACTACGGCTCGCCCGAGTTCAACGTCACCGACCCGAAGAAACGCGGGCGCGAGAAGGTGGAGATTACCAAGGCCGCGGTGCTCGACGACGGGAAGACCGTGTCGCTCGAGATCCCGACGCTCCGGCCGGTGACGAATCTCGTCGTCAAGTTCACGATCCGCGCGGCCGACGGTCAGCGGATGTCGCACGAGATCTCGCTCACGATCAACCGCGTGCCGGATTAGGCTGGCTCAAAAGAAAAGGGCCGGGCGCGCCACCTGGGCGGGCCCGGCCCCCGTGTAAATCGCGAGAGGACTACTTCTTGGTCGCGTCCTTGATCGCCGCCTCGAGCTCCTTCTTGAGCCCGGCGGGCGCCGGCGAGGAGATCTTCTTCCCCTTCGGCTCGTCCTTCGACGCGTCGATCAGGATCAGCGTCGGCGCCGCGGTGACCGAGTACTTCTTCTCGTCCTCGCCGTCCTTCTTGAACTCCACGGCGACATAGACGATCTTGCCGAAGACATCGTCGAGCGACTTGTCCCCGAGCTGTTCGGTCCACTGCTTGGACTTCGGAGTCCCGTCCATGAAGAGGACCAGGACGGGCTTGCTGCCTTCCTTGCCGCTCTTCACGCCGTCGGCGATGCTGGTGATCGAGGCGGTGCGGGTCGGGGGGGGCGCGAGGCCAGGGATATTGGCGATGAACTTTTCCGGGTTGGCGTCAAACTGACCCTTACAGCCGCCTCAACAGAAGCCGATCGTCTTCCCCTTGTAGGTGGTGGTGACGCCCTTGATCTTCTCGCCCTTCACCGGGCAGGTCTCGTTGATGGGCTTGCCCTGCAGCGCCCAAGCCGCGCCCGCGGCCAGGAGCGCCGCCACTGCGACGCCGAAAATCTTCATTCCGCTCCTCCTTCGTTTCGATACTTTCAGATTCCGGATTCCTATGGAAAGGTACGCCCGGCGGACGGCAATCGTTGCGTCCCTCCCCCCATCACGGCGAATTTGTCCGGAAGAATCCACCCCCGGGCCCCCTCAAACGTATTGATGGTACGGTAACCGAACTATTCGGACGGCGAACCATATGAGCGCGGCGGAACGGCTGGACCTCCTCCTGAACGGCTTCCTGATCAAGTTCTTCGCCATCCCCGCCCGGCAGCCCGCCACCGGCGTGGTCACGTTCGCCCAGATGAGGGTCCTCTGGACGCTCGACCAGGTCCAGCCCGTCACGCCCGGCGACCTGGCCGCCCGCCTCGGCGTCGGATCGTCCACCATCACGGAGGTGGTGGAGCGCCTGGCCAGCCGGGGCTACGTCGTGCGGAGCCACTCCGACCGCGACCGCCGCCGGATCCACCTCCGGCTGCACTCCAAGGGCCGCCGCCTCGTCGCCGGATTCCGCGCCAACCGGCAGTCGCGGCTCCAGAAGCTCGTCTCCCGGCTGGAGAACGGCGACGTCCGCCGGATGTCCCAGGCGCTCGAAACTCTCAACGCGATCGTCGCGCGCTGGGAGGCGCGCTGAGATGAGGTGCCGGCTCACGCTCGTTTTCCTGGCCGCGTGCGGCTGCTCCGACATCGAGCAGGCCCGCCGTGCCCAGGACCCCGAGTCGCGGAGGCCCGGCGAACGCACGGCCACCGCCGCGCAACTCGGCCTCGGCCCGGGCTCGGTCCTCACGGTGGACCAGGGCGTCCACATCGCCCTCACGACGATTCCCCCGATCGCGATCTCCCGCGCGAGGGTCGAAGGGTCGCGCGCGCGCCTCGAGCAGATCGACGCCGGATTCCTGCCCACGGTCTCCGTCTCGGCGGACTACCGCTGGGAGAAGAACGGGGGCGCGGGGAGCACGCCGCTCGCGGGCTCGAAGATCGGCAAGGCCAGCGGGGTCATCCAGACCCACGGCGAGTCCGTCCAGGTCAGCCAGCTCCTCTACGACTTCGGAAAAACGGCCGCGGTCCGCCGCGAGGCGTGGGACAACTACGTGGCCTCGCAGTCGGACCTTCAGGCGGCCGAGGACGACGCCGTCTTCTCCTTCAAGCAGTCCTTCTTCGGCGTCCTCCGCCAGGAGGAGCTGGTCCGCGTGGGCGAGGAGACCGTGCGCCAGTTCGAGAAACGCCTCGAGCAGGTCAGGGGCTTCGTCGACGTGGGGGCCCGCCAGAAGTACGACCTGACCAAGGCCCAGGTGGACCTCGGCAACGCCCAGCTCGCCCTCGTCAAGGCGCGGACCGCCCTCACGGTCAGCAAGGCCACGCTGAACAACGCCATCGGGCTCGCCGAGGAGCCGCGCTACGCGATCGAGAAACCGCCGTCGACTCCCCCGTGGACGGTCCCGATCGAGGACGCGCTCGACCAGGCGCGCCGCTATCACCCGCGGCTCCAGGCGCTCCTCCTGCGGGAGGGCGCCGCGCGGCACGCCATCGACGCGTCGATCGCGGATTTCTGGCCCGAGCTGACCCTCAACGGCTCCGTCTCCGCCTCGGGATCGCTCACGCCGGTGACCTGGTTCTCCTCGCTCGGACCGGCCCTCAACTGGGTCGTCTTCAGCGGCTGGGAGAAGACCGGCGCCCTCCACGGCGCGGTGAGCGCCCTCCGCGAAGCCTACGCGATCCGCGCCCAGGAGGAGCAGTTGATCTACCTCGAGCTGCACCAGGCCTACGCCGTGCTCGAGGACACGCAAGAGAGCCTGAAGATCCTCGATCTGACCGTCAAGCAGGCGGAGGAGAGCCTGTTGCTCGTCACGGGCCGCTACGAGCAGCAGAAGGCCTCGTCCGTGGAGTTGACGGACGCCCAGGTGGCGCTCGCCAACGCCCGCGCCGCGGATATCCAGGCACGGTACGACTTCGAGATCGCGGTCGCCGCGATCCAGAGGTCGATGGGCGGAGTGAAGAAGTGAGGATGGAAGTGAGAAAACAGCGAGGATGAAAAGGGAGCCTGCCTCATGAAGAAAGTGATCGTGATCGTCCTCCTCCTGGCCGCGGGCGGCGGAGCGGCCTGGTACTTCCTTCGGCCGACGAACGGCGCGCCCCGGTACCGCCTGGCCAAGGTCGAAAAGGGCGACCTGCGCGTCACCGTCACTGCGACGGGGACCGTGCAACCCTTCTCCCTCGTGCAGGTCGGCACGCAAGTCAGCGGGACGATCCAGAAGCTCCTGGTCGACTTCAACTCGCGCGTGAAGGCGGGCGAGGTCGTGGCCCAGATCGACCCGGCCCCCGTCAAGGCGAAGGCGGACCAGGACCGGGCGAACCTCGAGCGGGCGCAGGCGGACGTGGGCCGCGTGAAGGCCAGCCTCGTCCAGGCCGAGAAGGAGCTCGCCCGCTCCCGCGAACTCCAGAAGCGCGAGCTCATCTCCGGTTCCGACTTCGACGCCGCGGTGGCCAACTACGATTCGCTCATCGCCCAGGTCAAGGTGGCGGAGGCGACGGTGAACCAGAGCAAGTCGGCGCTCGACATCTCAATGGTGAACCTCAACTACACGACGATCACCTCCCCGATCGACGGCATCGTCATCTCCCGGAACGTCGACGTGGGCCAGACCGTGGCCGCCAGCCTCGCGGCGCCCACGATCTACGTCATCGCCGACGACATGAAGCGGGTCCAGGTCCAGGCCGCCGTCGCGGAGGCCGACATCGGCCGGATCAAGCAGGACATGGCGGTCTCGTTCACGGTGGACGCGTACCGGAGCTCGCACTTCTCGGGCAAGGTCTCGCAGATCCGGCTCCTGCCCATCACCCTTCAGAACGTCGTCACCTACACGGTGATGATCGACGCCGACAACCCCGGCGGGAAGCTCCTCCCGGGGATGACCGCGAACGTCTCCTTCGAGATCGCGCAGTACCCCGACGTGATCAAGATCCCCAACGCCGCGCTCCGCTTCTCTCCACCGTCCGAGACGCCGGAGGAGCCCGCCGCGCGAAAGCCGCGGGGCGAAAAGGGCGAGCGGCCGCCCAGCAAGGTCTGGGTCCTCCACCCTGAGGGGCCGGCGGCGATGACCCTGACGGCCGGCGCGACCGACGGGACCTGGACCGTGGTGACCAAAGGCGACCTCCTGGAAGGGCAGGAGCTGATCGTGGGCCTCGTCTCCAGCGCGGGCGAGGGTCCCATGACCAACCCGTTCACCCCGAGGTTCGGCGGCCCGCCCGGGAGGCCCGGAGGTCGGTGAGCGGCGGCCCGGCGATCGTCCTGGAGAAGCTCAACAAGATCTACCACGTGGGCGAGGTGATCATCCAGCCGCTCAACGACGTGACGCTGACGATCGCGCGCGGCGAGATGGTCGCGATCACGGGCGTGTCGGGATCCGGCAAGACGACGCTCATGAACGTCATCGGCTGCATGGACCGGCCGACGAGCGGGAGCTACTTCCTCGAGGGCGAGGAGATCTCGAAGCTCCATCCCAACCGCCTCGCGGAGATCCGCAACAAGAAGTTCGGGTTCGTCTTCCAGAGCTTCAACCTGCTCGCGCGGACCTCCGCGCTGGAGAACGTGGAGCTCCCCCTCATGTACTGGCACGGCCTGCCGGGCCGGGAGCGCCGGCGCCTGAGCGCCGAGGCCCTGGGCCGCGTGGGGCTCTCGGACCGGCTGACGCACACGCCCGGCCAGCTCTCCGGGGGCCAGCAGCAGCGGGTGGCCATCGCGCGGGCGCTCGTCACGCAGCCCTCGATCCTCCTGGCCGACGAGCCCACCGGCAACCTCGACAGCAAGTCCGAGAAGGAGGTCATGAAGATTTTTCACGACCTCCACGAAGCGGGGATGACCGTGATTCTCGTCACGCACAACCAGGAGATCGCGGCCCACGCCGGGCGGGCGATCCGGATCCGGGACGGAAGGATCCTGGACGAGGACAAGGAATTGAGGGAGCCGGCATGAACCTCCTCTCGTCGCTTTACCTGGCCTTCCGGGCGCTCCTGCGGAACAAGGGGCGGACGGTCCTGACGATGCTCGGCATCATCATCGGCATCGCCAGCGTGATCGCGATGGTGGCGATCGGCCAGGGGGCGTCGAGCATGGTGGAGAAGCAGATCAGCGCGATGGGGCGGAACCTCCTCATGGTGCTGCCGGGCGCCGTCTCGTCAGGCGGGATGTCCTTCGGCGCGGGGAGCGTGCAGACGCTCACCCCGGACGACGGGATCGCGATCCTGAAGGAGGTGCCCAGCGTCAAGGCGATGACGCCGGTCGTCCGCACCCGCGGCGTCCAGTGCATCAACGGAAACCTGAACTGGGCCCCGAGCACCTTCATGGGCTCGAGCCCCGCGTTCCTCGAGGTGCGGGATTGGGCGCTGGAGGAGGGGGCCTTCTTCACGGAGCAGGACGTCTTCGCGGCCTCGAAGACCTGCGTGCTGGGGCACACGGTCGCCGAGAACCTCTTCCAGGGCGAATCGCCGATCGACCAGGTGATCCGGATCAAGAACATGCCCTTCAAGGTCGTGGGCGTCCTCGCCGCCAAGGGGACGAGCGCCATGGGCCAGGACCAGGACGACCTCGTGGTCTGTCCCTGGACCACCGTGAAGATGGTCCTCCAGGGCTCCGCGTTCCACAACGTCGACCAGCTGCTCGTCGCCGTGGGGACGGTCTCCGAGCTTCAGGAGGCGAACAAGGACATCACGATGCTGCTGCGGCAGCGCCACCGGATCCGCGACGGCGAGGAGGTGGACTTCCGGATCCTGCTGATGAGCGAGATGATGGCGGCGACGAACGAGAACGCGAAGGTGATGACGATCCTGCTCTCGATGATCGCGTCGATCTCGCTCGTCGTCGGCGGGATCGGGATCATGAACATCATGCTGGTCTCGGTCGTGGAGCGGACGCGGGAGATCGGCCTGCGGCTCGCGGTGGGGGCGCGGCGGGTGGACATCCTGCTGCAGTTCCTGCTGGAGGCGGTGGTGCTTTCGAGCGTGGCGGGGGTGATCGGGGTGCTGCTGGGCATGGGCGCGGCGACGGCGATCCCCAAGATGCTCCACTGGCCGGCGCTCATCGCGCCGGGCTCGATCGGCGTCTCGCTCCTCTTCTCGTGCGCGGTCGGCGTCTTCTTCGGTTTCTATCCCGCGATGCGCGCCTCACGCCTCGACCCGATCGAGGCCCTGCGGTACGAGTAGGCGCCCGCGAAATCATTCGGCCGGTCCCCTCCCCGCGTACGGGAATGTCGTACAATACCCCATACAACATGGGTCAGGAGATCGTCTACTGCGGCCGGTGCCAGACGCGCGTCACCGGGGCGGATTTCGAGAAGGGCATCGCGGTTCGAATTTCCAACAGCGTCTGCTGCCTCGCCTGCCTGACCCCCTTGGAGAAACGGGAGCTCGAGCAGATCCGCGACACCCCGACCCGCAGGACGAACCCGCCCCAACCCGGCACCACCCGTCGGTCCTCCCCCGCCAAGCCGGAACCGGGCCAGCGCTCGCCGGTCCTGGTTCTCACGGTCGTCGCCGGGGGCGTCCTCCTCCTGGTCGGATGCATCCTCGTCTTCGCCCTCAACGGTCACGGCGAAGGCGCGCCGCCCCGCCAGGTCGAATCCCCGGCCGCCACGACGCCCCGCGTGAATCCGCCCGCGACCGCGGTCGATCCCAAGGCTGATCTCCCGGCCCTCAACGCCGAGCTGGCGGGCCCCCTCTCGCAGAACAACTTCCGCCTCGCGCAGGTCATCCTTGACCGCGAGCGGGGCCGCGCCCGCGATCCCCAGTGGGCCCAGGCCATCGCGGGCCTGGACCGCGACCTGGGCGATCGCGCCCGCCGCCGGCTCAAGGAACTCATGGAGACCGCCCGCAAGGCGGCCGACCTCAAGGCCTTGGACGACATCCGCGAGGCCCGTGGCGAGATCGCCCGGTGGGGCGCCGCCTTTGACACGCTCCTGCGGGAATTCGACGAGGCCTTCTCGGCGATCCTCGCCACCTCCGCGCCCGTCCCGGATCCCCCCGCTCCCGTCGTTCCCGCGCCTCCGACTCCCAAGCCTCGCGATCCGGCGCCCGCCGCCCCCGCCCTGGCCGCCGACCCGGACCGCTCCGACGCCGGCCGCCGGTACCTCGAGCCCTGGGAGAAGGCGATGTTCTTCGCCACGCGCCGCGACTACGCCCGCGCCGCCGCCGATCTCCGCGTTGCGGCCCGGGGCTTCAAGGAAGAGGACGTCCTCAAGGAATCCGCCGCGGACCTCCAGGACCTCGAACGACTCAAGGCCCTCCACCCCGAGTTCCTCAAGGTCCTGGCCGAAATCCCGTCGTGGGAGGAGGTCGTCCTCGAGGTGATCCGGGAGGACGGCCGCCGCGAGACCGTCCGGGGACACGTACTCCAGGCCCGGGCGCGGCGGCTGGAGCTGAGAGGCGATCCCCCGTTCGTGGAGCACGAGGATCTCGCGCCCGCCACGCTCGTGAAGCTGTTCACGCGGAAGCGGGGGAAGCCCTCCCCGGAGGACGCCCGGTCCCTCGCCCTCCTGTGCGCGCTCGACGGCGACGCGACCGCCGCCCGGGAGGTCCTGGGCGACGCTCTCACCGCGCTTTCCCCCAAGCTCTGGAACTACGCCGCGTCCGTGCGCGGGAAGCTCGCCAAGCCCGACGCGGCGGTGGAGAAGAACGAGCGGAGCGCCCGCACGCTCTTCCACGAGGCCGAGGCGGAGTTCCGCTCGATCGAATCGCGCGGCGCCGCGGTGGAGAAATTCGGACGCCTCCTCGGCGCGTGCGCCGACACGGAGTTCGTCAAGCGCAACCGCCCCGACATCCTCGCGAGGCTCGACGAGACCCGGGACTGCGTCCTCACCGGCGTCCGCCTGGCCGGCCGGGGCATCTTCAGCGTGCAGAAGCTCCCGGTCGCGATCCGGAAGGAGAAAGTCGACATGGTCGGCTGGAAGAGCCGGGAGGACCTGTCGAACGACGATCCGAACAGCCACGTGGAAGCCCGGTTCTACGCGCTCCCGGGAGTCGAGTACAAGGGCTGGGCGCTGGTCGGCGGCTGCTGCGCCACGACGTTCACCTGGTACCTGCAGGCCAGCGAACTATCCTCCTTCGACCGCAAGTCGCGCAAGGCCCAGCCTTGCGAGCCCGGCAGCAACTTCGCCGCGCCTTGGGATCACCACCTGCGCTCGCTCAGCACGACGCACGGCGGCAAGGACCACGCCAAGGCCGAGAAGGAGCCGACGCAGTGGGAATGGGCGGAACTGCCGATCCCGAAGTACGCGACGGGCGGGCCCAAGTCGATCCGCTTCATCGGGTCGAGCAAGGGCATGGCCGTCGCGGCCGTGGTGATCTCCTCGATCCGCGACAAGCGGCCCTCCGACGAGGAGACCCGGAAGCTGGCGCAGTCCACGATCGAGGAGGGCGTGCCCACCCACGCCCTCCGGGCCGGGAAGGGCGAGCCCGACCTCCTCGCGCAGATCCCCGAGGCGAAGCCGTACGTCCTCGTCTACGATCTCGATCTCGCCCGCCTGTGCCGGCCCGTGAAGTATGACGTCGAAAACCACGGCGCGGTCACGCGGCCCTTTGACCGCGTGGCCTATCTCGTGGAGCTGCAGCCCGCCGGCGGCGCGGTGCAGTACGTGTTCGTCTCGATGGACGCGTTCACGGACGACGCGGGCAAGGTCGGGATTCCCGATGTCGCCACGGGCGCACGGTTCCAGCAGAAGGTCACGTCGATGAACGTTCACTCCAACGTCGAGGGCATCGTCACGGGGATCCAGCTCGACGGGGGCAACATCGAGTTCTGGCCCAACAACTACGGCCCCGGGAACGCCGCCGCCGTCCCCGGCGCCTCGAACGACGTGTATGATTTCGGAGATCAGATCACCGAGCCCGTCGCGGGCCACGGATCCATGCAGGTCCACAACCACAAGGCGGGACAGACGATCTTCGCGATCAACCGCTGGTCCGCGGGCGCGGGAGCCGAACTCGGCATCGGCAACAGCACCGGGAAGACGCGCGACTGGACCTTCACGGCGAACGCGGGATCCTACTCCTTCAAGCGCCTCCGCGTCCTCGTCCGCCCCAAGGCCTGACGCGTCAACGGTCGGCGTCGAAGAGTCCCTTGATCTCCTCGTCGCCCAGCGCACGGCGGTAGAGACGGACGTCGTCCACCGCGCCGGCGAAGAAGTGGCCGTCGCCGCGCCGCGCGATGAAGAACGGGGACGCACCCGCCTGCGGCGATCCGGTGAACGCCGTCGACCGGGAGGCCTCCTTCCCGTCCACGGACAGCCGGATCGACTTCCCCTTCTCGAACACCCCGGCCAGGTGGTGCCATTGGTTCACGACCGCCTGTCCGCCCGACGCCGTCGCGTGATTTGTCCCTTCGGGCGTCCAGACGACGAACTCGAACTTCCCATTCGAGTTCAGGTAAAGAGCGTACTCCCACGCGCGGAGGTCGCCTTTCGCCGCGATCGGCCGGCGCTTCTGCCCCGTCTCGTCCGGCATCCGCGGGACGCGCACCCAGAGGGCCAGCGTCATCTCGCCCGTCTCCACCTGCGGGCTCATCCCCTCGATCGCGCGGACGGTCACGCCGTCCTTTTCGCCATCGAACGAGAGCGCGCCGCCGATCTTCCCCGGGACGCGCCCGGCGCCGCTCGAGACCTCGCCGTCGTGTCCGTTCCCCGATGCATCCTGGGCCACCAGGCCCGACTCCTCGTCGAGCCGCCAATGGGCCACGAGGACGACCTTCCGATCGTACTCGGCCTTGATCTTCTCGACCTCCGCGCGCCGATCCCCGGCCTGCTTCATCGCGGCCGCGATCATGTCCCCCGTCTCCGCCCTCTGCTGGGGCGTGAGCCAGCCCCGCGCGATGGTCTCGCGGATCTGCGCGAGGAACCGGTCGAACTTCGCCCCCGCCTCCTTCGCCATCTCCGCCTTCATCTCGCGCTCGACGTCGGCCACCGGCCGGGCCGGCAACGGGGCGGGACGCGGCGGCGGCGCGGGGATCGGAGCGGCGGCCGAGGGCCTGGAGGCCGGACGACCGGGGGCGACGGGCTCGGGCGGGGGCTCGGCCGGTCCGCCCGAGGTCATCACGGCAATGACCACGATGATGATCACGACGAATCCCACGCCGACCGGGATGAGGAGCCGCGACGAGGAGTCTGGCCGATTCGGGGGGACGTGGCGGGGCGCATGGGATGCCGCGGGCACGGGGATTCGTTGCGAGGAGGATTTCCGTTTCTGGGCGGGCGGCTCCGGGTCCGGCTCCGCCGCGGATGAGATCGGCCGGCAGTCCGCGCAAAACGGCTGATTCTCGATGACCTGGGCGCGACCGCGCTTGAACTCGTCCTCCGAAAGGCTCCTCCCGCACTGGCCACAGTAGACGATCGACTTGCCCATGGGCGTCTTAACGAGGTTCCACGTGGATTATACTCAGCCGGAATGGAATTGTGACGGGGCCCGATGGGGTAACTCGCGAAGAAACGGACGGTCTGTTTTTGCGCGTTACGCCAGGTTCCCGAGCCCGCCCGTCGAGTCGCCGAAGCGCTGGGTCGGTACCCCCAATCGGTTGAGCATCTCGACATGGAGGTTGCAGACGGGCGTCATCTTCTTCCAGCCGTAGTCGACGGCGCGGCCGGGCTTGAGCGTACCGCCCGCGCGGCCCGCCAGCAGGATCGGCAGGTTCTCCTTCGAGTGGCGGTTCCCGTTCGACATCCCCGACCCGAAGAGGATCATCGAGTTGTCGAGCAGCGTTCCCTCCCCCTCCTTGATCGACTGGAACTTCTCGACCGCGTACGCGTAGAGCCCGGCGTTGAAGCGGTCCACCTTCCGGAGGTCCTCGCGCTTGTCCGCGTCCCCCTCGTGGTGCTGGAGGTCGTGGTGGCCCCGCTTGACGCCCACCTCCGGATAGCTCCGGTACCCCGTGTGGGTCAGGAGCGCCACGCGCGTCGCGTCCGACTGGAGCGCGAGCGCGATGAGGTCGACCATGAGGTGATCGTAGTCCGTGTAGCTCTCGGGGATCCCCTTCTCGGCGGGCAGGCGCTTCTCGAACCCGCCCGTGTCGAATGCCGGCGCCGCCGGATCGGGCGCGCGCTTCGAGGCGAACTCGATCCGCTTCTCGACGTCGCGCACGGAGGCCAGGTACTCCTCGAGCTTCGCGCGATCCGCGCCTCCCAGCTCCGGCTGCAGGCGCCTCGCCTCGTCGAGCACGCTGTCGAGGACGCTCCGGCGGTCGGCATCGCTCGCGCCGCGCGACTGCGGGCCGCGGAAGACGCGGTCGAACAGCAGCCGCGGGTTCCGTTCCTCGCCCGTCGGCGTGGTCGGCGTCCGCCACGAGTAGTGCTGGGCGTAGACGCGCCCCACGCCCTTGGCGCCGCCGGGCCGGCCGCCGTGGAGTCCCGCCACAAGCGCGTCGAGCGGCGTCTTCCCCTCGAAGTGGCGCGCCGCCAGCTGGTCGATCGAGATCGAGCACTCCACCTTGTCACGCGCGAACATCGCCCCCGTCAGGAGCGCGCCGATCTCCGCCGAGTGGCCGTCCTCGAAGCCGTGGGCGTTCGAGAGCGTGAGGCCGCCGAAGACGAGAAGCTCCTTCCTGACCTTCTCGAGCGGCTCGAGCGATGGCGAGAGGGTCTCGAGCGGCTCGTTCCGATCCGTCGAGGGGCCGAGGTACTCGACCGATTTCTTCGGGTCCAGTTCCGCCTTGCGGCCCGCGTCGTTGATCGACCAGAAGGGGAGATACGTCCCGCCGCCGACGATGTAGAGGAACATGCGGACGGGCGGTTTCGCATCCCCCGCCGCCGGCGCCATGCGCTCGAGAAAGGGGAGCGCGACCGCGGCGCCCGCGCCGCGGAGGAACGTCCGGCGGGAGAGGGTCTTCATGGCTGCTCCTATTTTACACCGGCCGACCGCCGGAATCGGAACGGGTAGCTCGTCACGAGGCTCTCGATCAGCGCCGAGAACCGGTAGTCGTTCTTCTTCATCTCGGCCACCACGCGCTTCACCTCGCGCCGGTCGGCACGCTCGACGGGCCGCCCCAGCGCGTAGACGAACATCTTCTCGGCGAGCGTCCGCGCAAAGTCGTCCTTGTATCCCATCAGGACCTTCTTGAGCCCGCCGGGACTCGAGAAACTTTCGCCGGTGGGGAGCGTGCCCGAGACGTCGATCTTCTGAGCCCCGTCCTTGTCGCGCCACCGGCCGATCGCGTCGAAGTTCTCAAGCCCGAGCCCGAGGACGTCCATCGCCTTGTGGCATCCGAAGCAGGCGGGGTCGGCGCGGTGGATCTCGAGCCGCTGGCGGAGCGTCAGCGTCTTCGAGTCGGGCCGGTTCTTCGTGGCCTCGTTCAACTCGGGCACGTTGGGTGGCGGCGGGGGCGGCGGGGCGCCCAGGATCTCGTCCAGGATCCACTTGCCCCGCTTGACCGCGCTCGTCCGCGTCGGGTGCGACGTCAGCGTCAGGATCCCCGCCATCGTGATCACGCCGCCGCGGTTCGGGTCCGAGAGCGGCACGCGGCGCATCGCGTCCCCCGAGATCCCCTTGATCCCGTAGATCCGGGCGAGGGGCTCGTTCACGAACGCGTAGTCCGCGCTGAGGAGCTCCAGGACGCTCCGGTCCTCGCGCATGAGGTGGGCGAAGAACGTCTCCGCCTCGTCGATCATCGCTCGTCGCGCCGCCTCGGTGAACGGCGGGAACATCTCGCGGTCGGGCAGCGCCTGCTCCAGCTTTCGGAGCCCGAGCCACTGGCCCGTGAAATTGTCGACGAGCGCCTGCGCACGCGGGTCGGCCAGCATGCGGCGCGCCTGCTCCCGGAGGACCTCCGGATCGCGCAGGCGGCCCCTGGCCGCAAGGTCGAGCAGCGGCGCATCGGGAAGCGTCGACCAGAGGAAGTACGAGAGGCGGCTCGCGAGCTCCCAGTCGGAGAGCCGCACGGAGCCGTGCTCGTCGCGGTCGCCCGAGTCGCGCTCCACGCGGAAGAGGAAATGGGGCGAGACGAGGATCGACCAGAGGGAGAGCCGGACGGCGGCCGCGGGCGGCTGGCCGCGCTTCCGGGCCCCGTCGCAGAGCGCGACGATGCGGTCGAGCTCCCCCGCCGCGAGCGGACGCCGGAACGCGCGCGTGGCGAACCGCTCGAGGACCTTCCGCGGATCCTCGTCGAAGAAAATCCGCCGGTGGCTCAGGCTCCGCTCGGGGCCGGCGATCTCGAACCAGTCGAGGAAGAGGCGCGTGTCGGGGATGACGTCCTTCTTGGCATCGTACGCCTTGGGCGGCGTGTGGCGGACCGCGATCTTCCGGTCGCCCGCCTGGAGCGCAAAGGTGACGCCGTACGTGCCGGCCTCCGTGGGGACGCGGATGAGCGCGGTCTCGACGCCGTCGACCTTGACTGCAACAACCGCGACGTGGTCGGGCGACTTCTCCTCGCGGGCGCGGACGCGAAGCTCGTACCGCCCCTCGACCGGGACGGCGACGGTGACCTGGAGCTCCTGGTCCTGCTTGAGCTCGATCTCCCCGTTCTGCGGCTTCTCCTTTGAGATCGACTCCGCCTCGATGCGCTTCTCGAGGAGCTCCACGGGGCCGCTCGCGACCATGGCCTTGTCGAGCACGCGCTCGGCGGCATCGACGCACTTGTCGAGGAGGAGCGGCGGGATCGAGAGGGCGTCGCCCACGGTGTCGAAGCCCTCGCCCACGTCGTCCGCCGGGAAGTCGTCGGCGGGCCGGAGGTCGAGGCCGGTCAGGTCGCGGATCGTATTGTTGTACTCGGCGCGGTTGAGGCGCCGGAGCGTGACGCGTCCCGGGTCGCGCGGCGCGCGCTCGTCGAGACGGTCCATCGCGGCGTCGATCGACAGGGTGAGCTTCTCGCGATCGCCGTCCGGGAGCGGCTTCTTCGCGTCGTCGGGCGGCATCGCGCGGGTCTTGACCTGCTTGAGGACCTCGAGCCAGCGGGCCGGGTCGAGTGAAGCGGAGAGGTCGAGCCGGGCCTTGGGTTTCGCGCCGCCGTGGCAGGCGACGCAGTAGGAAGTCAAAAGGGGCCGGACCTGGGCCTCGAATTCCTTGTCCGGCGAAGCCTGCGGCGGGGCACCTCCGAGCAGGGCGAGAGCGGCCACCGCCGCGAACGGACCTCCCCGCTTCATGAGCTCGCCCCCCGTGTTCCTGCCCGGGACGTACTTATAGATAATCTTACTTCTCCAGAGGAATTGGCCTGTGAACGCAAAAAGTAACGCGCTACTTCTTACCCTCGCCCTCGTCCTCGCGCTCGCCTCCTGCGGGACGCCCCCGCCGGGGGCCGGCCGGATCGCCGCGCTCGAAGCCGAGCTCAAAGGGATGAACGGCCTCGTGAAGACGGAGACGGGCGAACCGCCCCGCCTCGTCGAGATCGACCTGAACGACCGGACGAATCCGCACTCCAAGGACTACCACCAGAACACGCGCGTGAATGACGCGTGGCTGGAGCGGATCGCCGGGCTTCCCGATCTTCGGAGGCTCGATATCGGGAACGCCGACGTTCATGGGCCCGGGCTCAAGCACGTCGGCACCCTCTCGTCGCTCGAGAGTCTGAACCTGACGCTCACGCCGATCACGGATGACGCCCTCGAAGCGCTTTCGGGGCTCACGCGGCTCCGCGTGCTCGGGCTGGCATCGACCAAGGTGACGGGCACCGGGGCAAGGCACCTTGGGGCGTTGAAGAAACTCGAGAACCTGAACTGTCATTCCACGCCCGTCGACGACGCGGGCCTCGAGTGGATCGGGAAGCTCTCGAGCCTCCTGCGGCTCGAGATCGTCCACACGCAGTTCACGGACGCCGGGGCGCGCCACCTGGCGGGTCTGGTCAACCTCGAACGTTTCCAGCTCGGGAGTCGGAAGGCGACGGGCGCGTCGCTCGCGAACCTGACTGGTTTGTCGAAGCTTCGCGAGCTCGACGTCCACGACGCGATGCTCTCCGTCGAGGGGTTCCGTTCCGTCGGCTCGATCAAAACCTTGCGCGTGCTGCGGGCCTACGGCGGCCCCGGAGGTGCTGAGGGCCTCCGCTCGCTCGGCGGACTTTCGGACCTCGAGACGCTGGTGCTCGAGAACACCGGCGCCACTGACGCCGGGCTCGAGGCCCTCTCCGGGCTTACGAAGCTCCGCAAGCTGGAGCTGCACGAGCCCAAGGTCACGGAAGCGGCCGTGGCGAAGCTGCGGGCGGCGCTCCCGAGCCTGGAAGTCGCGCGTTGAACCTGACCTTCTCCGAAGGTAGAATCCTGACGTGCGGAAGGAAGAACTGGACAAGATCGCGGGAGCCCGCCCCTTCAAGCCCTTTGAAGTCCGGCTGGTGGATGGGCGCACGTTCCGGTTCAACACCCCCGAGGGGTTCGTGATCAGCAGGAGCGCCCTTACCACTCTGGACAAGGAGGGCGAGCTTCTCCTGATCAGCCTACCCTTGATCGCCACCGTCAACGTTCGAAGCCGCAACGGCGGCCATAGGGCGAACTAGGCCCACCCGCTCTTCATGTCGACCAAGGCGGGGAACGCGCGGCGCCATTCGAAAAGCGGGGCCAGATCGATCTCGGCGAGCGTGACCCCCTCCGCGGTTCCCGCGTCGGCCAGTACGTCGCCCTTCGGGCCGATCACCTGGCTGCGACCCGAGTAGGCGAGTTTGGGGTCGCGGCCGCAGCGGTTCACGCCCACCACGTACGCCTGGTTCTCGATCGCGCGCGCCTTGAGGAGCGCGAGCCAGTGCGCCTCGCGCGCCTCGGGCCAGTTCGCGATCACCGTGTAGAGTTGCGCGCCCTTCTTGACCGCTGCCCGGAAGATCTCCGGGAACCGCAGGTCGTAGCAGACGAACGGCGCGACCTTGAAGCCGTCGAAGTCGAAAAGGACGATCTCCGTCCCCGCCGAGTAGTGCTTCGTCTCCTCTCCATAGGAGAACGGATGGATCTTCGCGTACCGCGCGAGCACCGCGCCGTCCGGACCGATCGCGAGCGCCTGGTTCCGGCCGCGACCGTCGGGCCCGAGATTCACCACGCCACCCAGGACCGCAACCCCGAACTCCTTCGCGGCGGACGCGAGAAACCGCTCGGTCAACCGATCCTCGCCCTCCGCGATCGCCTCCGCGTTCATCGAGAACCCCGTCGAGAACATCTCCGGCAGGACGACGAGCGACCCTTTCGGCACCCGCGCCTTCCCGAGCAGGGCGCGCACCTTCGCGTGGTTCGTCCTCTTGTCCTCCCACGCGAGGTCCAGCTGGACGAGCGCGACGTGCATCCCCTACCCTTTCACGATCGCCTTGAGCCCGCGGACCAGGCGGCCGATCCCCTCCGCCGCCGTCTCCTTTTCGAGCGCGCCGAAGGCCACCCGGAGCGTGCAGCCCTCCGCGACCCCGAACGCCGTCCCCGGGATCGCCGCGACCTGGTGCTCACGCACGAGCCGCTCGACAAGCGCGAGCGGCTCCAACGGCGACGACACTCTCAGGAAGACGTAGAACGCACCGTCCGTCATGGGAGCCGCGCAGAAGGACGTGATTTCCCCGAACGCCCGCCGCGCGGTCTCGCGCACCTCGGACAGCCCGCGCGTCTTCTCGCGACAGTAGTCCGCCCCCGCCTCGAGCGCCCCGAGCGCCGCCGCCTGCGAGACCATCGGCGGGCAGATCAGGTTCGTGTCCTGGATCTTCCGGACCGCGACCTCCAGGGACTCGGGGATCACCATGTAGCCGATCCGCCAGCCCGCGAATCCATAAGCCTTCGAAAAGGAGTAGAGCGAGATCGTGTGGGCGGCGCTTCCGGCGATCGCGCCCGCCGCGAACGGGCGGATCCCCCCGTACGTGAAGTATTCGTACGCCTCGTCGTGGACGTGGTAGATCCCCCGTGCGCGGCAGAGCTCGTTCACCGCGCGGAGCGCCGCTTCCGGGTAGACCGCGCCCGTCGGGTTGTTGGGCGAGACGGTCACGATCGCCCGCGTCCGCGGCGTGATCGCCCGCTCGATCGCGTCGAGGCGGAGCTGGTACTGGTCGTCCGTCGGGACGCAGACCGTGCGGCATCCCGCCATGCCGATCGCCATGTCATGGTTGAAGTAGTACGGGGCCTGGAGCATGATCTCGTCGCCCAC
>JBGPCZ010000115.1:0-20447 GCA_041482015.1 Planctomycetota bacterium
GAGATGATTGTCGGATTTCACCGGCCTTCCGAGGGCTCCGTCCTCTACCGCGCCGGTCGAACCGTCGTTTTATGCACGGCGTCGATCGATTCGATGGTCCCCGAGTTCTTGCGCGGCAAGGGTACCGGCTGGCTCACGGCGGAGTACCAGATGCATCCGCGCGCCAACCCGCCCCGTCGCGAACAACGCGAGGGGCGGGGCAAACCTCCGAGCGGGCGTACGCAGGAGATTCAGCGTCTCATAGGGCGCGCGCTGCGCGCGACGCTCGATACACGCGAGCTCGGAGAGCGCACCGTCACCATCGACTGCGACGTCCTCGAGGCGGACGGCGGCACGCGCACGGCGGCGATCACCGGCGCCTACGTCGCGCTCATGGACGCGATCAAGTCGCTCGAGAAGGACGGGGTCAAGTTCGCGGCGCCGCCGCTGAAGGACTCGGTGGCGGCGGTGAGCGTCGGCGTCTTCAAGAACGAGCTGCTGCTCGACCTCTGCTACGTGGAGGACTCGAAGGCGGACGTCGACATGAACGTGGTGCTCACGGGCCGCGGGCTGATCGTCGAGGTCCAGGGCACGGCCGAGAAGACCCCGTTCGACACGACGCGCCTCATGGCGCTCTACAAGCTGGCCGAGAAGGGCTGCCTGGAGCTCAAGGAGCTCCAGAAGCAGGCGCTCGCGAAGTAGGTTTCCGGTCACCCCGGCAGTAGGACGGCACCCAGCTCGACTCGATGACGTCGGGCGCCATCGTGCTGTAGTTGAACGCCAGCCCGTCTTCCACCATCCGGTCCACGTCGAAGAGGAGCTTCGTCTCGGGGAGGTCGCGGAAGAAGAGGTGGTACATCGGGACGACCATGAGCCGGGCGGCCCGCAGGCCGATCGGCCCCATGAAATTGCGCCGCTGGCCGACATGGGCGAGCTCGTCGATCATGATCTCCCGGAGGAGGGCGCGCACCCTCCCACGCGCCTCGGGCTCGTCGGCGAAGACGTCGTCCAGGAGGCGGTCGATGTGCCGGTAGAGCGTCAGCCCCATGAGCTCGCTGACGAATGCCGGGGGTGACATGAGTCCCTCGGGGAACTTGGGGAAGAGCCGGTAGACGCGCCCCATCCACCTTCCGAGCGGCACCCACTCGACCCGGTCCAGCCGGAACGTGCGGAACATCTCGTGGAAGAGCCGCACGTGGCAGAATTCCTCGCACAGGTGGTACCGGCTGATCTTGTCGGTGGTGGTCCGCGACTGCGCGATCGTCGGGATCCCGTCCCAGGCGCCGCAGATGCCGACCCACTCGTGGCGGGCGAACTTGTAGAGGAACGTGAGGAGCAGCGTCTTCCGGTCGAGCGACTCCGGCCGGTCCTGCATCGCGACGCAGTTCCGGTAGAAGCGCCCGGGGTCGCCGAGGGGGTTGCGGGAGCGCACGGGCAGGGACTGGTATTGCGCCAGGAGCGCCTTCTTGCGTGTGAGGTCCTTCTCGTTCTCCAGGATCTCCCCGTCGTGCCTCTTCGTGTAGCTCCAGTAATCCTCGAAGTTGTCCCGTCGCTCCCGTCCGGAACTCGGCGTGAAGATCGACCGGAATCTCAAGGGTGCGGTGGCAGGGCTCATCTCTTCATGCTACCCAACCCGCACAGGGGCCCGCCGGCGATTCGGGGCGGCTTCATGGAACCTTAATAGAGCCACCTCCCGTTCGCGCTTTTTCCGGGCCGGCATGATATCCTCCTCGCCGGGACGGAACGAGAAAGGAGCCGGCGCCATGCAGATGGGAATGATCGGCCTCGGGCGCATGGGCGCGAACATGGTCCGGCGCCTCATGAAGGGCGGCCACAGCCTGGTCGTCTTCGACATGTCCCCCGAGAGCGTCAAGGCGCTCGCCTCGGCCGGGGCCACCGGCGCCGACTCGCTCCAGGATTTCGTCCGCAAGCTCTCCCGCCCGCGCGTCGCGTGGATCATGGTCCCGGCCGGCGAGCCGACCGAGAAGACGGTCGCCCAGGCGGGCGAACTGCTGGAGGCCGGCGACATCCTCATTGACGGGGGGAACAGCAACTTCAAGGACGACGTGCGCCGCGCGCAGGCGCTGAAGAAGAAGGGGATCCACTACGTCGACGTCGGGACGAGCGGCGGGATCTGGGGTCTCGAGCGCGGCTACTGCATGATGATCGGCGGACCCGCCGAGGCGGTGAAGCGGCTCGACCCTCTTCTGAAGACGCTCGCCCCGGGGCGCGGCTCGGTTGCGCCCAGCCCGGGACGCGAGGGGAAGGAGGGGACTGCCGACGAGGGCTACCTCCACTGCGGCCCGTCGGGCTCCGGCCACTTCGTCAAGATGGTCCACAACGGGATCGAGTACGGCCTCATGCAGGCGTACGCGGAAGGCTTCGACATCATGAAGAACGCCGGCTCGAAGGAGCTGGCGCCCGACCTCCGCTTCGACCTCGACCTCCCGCAGATCGCCGAGGTCTGGCGGCGCGGCAGCGTGGTCGGCTCGTGGCTTCTCGACCTGACGGCGATGGCGCTCGTCGAGAACCCGTCGCTTTCCAACTACACCGGCTTCGTCCAGGACTCGGGCGAGGGGCGCTGGACGATCATGGCCGCGATCGAGGAGGCCGTCTCCGCCGACGTGCTCTCCGCGTCGCTCTTCGCGCGGTTCCGCTCGCGGCAGGAGCACACGTACGGCGAGAAGGTGCTCTCGGCGATGCGGCAGAAGTTCGGCGGCCACGTCGAGCGCCCGGCGGGGGGATAGGGAGGACGGCCATGGCCCTGATCGAACCCGCGCCGCGCGAGACCGTCCGGACCGTCCACGACCGGGCGGGCGATCCGTGCGTGATGGTCGTTTTCGGCGGCTCCGGCGACCTCACGCGCCGGAAGCTCATCCCCGCGCTCTTCAACCTCGCGAAGAGCCGGCTCCTCCCGAAGAACTTCGCGATCGTCGCGTTCGCCAAGGACGAGCTCACCGTCGACCAGCTCCGCGAGCGCGTGAAGGCCTCGCTGGCCGAGTTCCTCCCGGGCGAGTTCCCCGCCGAGAAATGGGCGGAGATCGAGAAGAGGATCTTCTACCTGCAAGCGGACTTCCAGGACGCCAGGGCCTACGCGCAGCTCGCCGAGCTCCTCTTGGGCTGCGACCGGGACCACCAGACCCAGGGGAACTACCTGTACTATCTCGCCACGCCTCCCAGCATGTTCGCGCCGATCATCCAGCAGCTGGGGAAGGCGAAGCTCGCGCGCGAGGGAGATGAAACCCACCCGGGCTGGCGGAGGATCATCATCGAGAAGCCGTTCGGGCGCGACCTCGCCACCGCGAAGGCGCTCAACAAGGCGGCCCAGAAGACGTTCTCGGAGCACCAGATCTACCGGATCGACCACTACCTCGGCAAGGAGACGGTCCAGAACGTCATGCTGTTTCGCTTCGCCAATGGCATGTTCGAGCCCATCTGGAACCGTCGGTACATCGACCACGTGGAGATCACCGTCGCCGAGTCGATCGGCGTCGAGGGCCGCGGCCGCTACTACGAGGAGGCCGGCATCGTCCGGGACATGATCCAGAACCACATGTTCCAGCTCATGGCGCTCATCGCCATGGAGCCGCCGCACTCGTTCGCCGCCGAGGCGGTGCGGGACGAGAAGGTCAAGGTGCTCCACGCGATTCGCCCGTTCAGCCCCGAGGAGATCCTCACCCACACGGTCCGCGGGCAGTACGCCCCCGGGACGCTCGCGGGACAGGACGTCCCGGGCTACCGCGCCGAGCCGAACGTGTCGCCCCAGTCGTTCACAGAGACGTACGCCGCTTTCAAGCTCTACGTCGACAACTGGCGCTGGGCCGACGTGCCGTTCTACCTGCGCTCGGGCAAGCGGCTCCCCAAGCGCGTCACCGAGATCGCCATCCAGTTCCGGAAGGCGCCGCTCCTCCTCTTCCGGAACATGCCCCACGCGAAATTGAGGTCGAACCGGCTGATCCTCCACGTCCAGCCGACGGAGGGCATCTCGCTGGAGTTCGACGCGAAGGTGCCCGGCCCCCAAGTCATGTCGAGAACGGTGCGGATGGACTTCAAGTACGATGACTACTTCGGCGCCACCGCGTCCACGGGCTACGAGACGCTCCTCTACGACGCGATGATCGGCGACTCGACGCTCTTCCACCGCGCGGACATGGTCGAGGCCGCGTGGACGGTCGTCACGCCGATCCTCGAGCTCTGGAAGACGCTGGAGCCGCGGACCTTCCCGAACTACGCGGCGTGCGCGTCGTGGGGCCCGCCCGAGGCGGACGAGCTCCTCAAGAAGGACGGACGCGAATGGAGGCGGGTATGAAGAGGCTCGCGGCGCTCGTCCTCCTGGCGACCCTCGCCGGCTGCGGAAAGAGCCCGGAGACCGGGCGGCGGCAGCTGCTTCTCGTGAGCGAGGCGCATGAGAAGGAGCTCGGCGCCTCCTCCTACCAGAAAGTGCTCGCGACGCAGCGGATTTCGAGAGACCCCCGCGAGGTCGACCCGCTCCGCCGCGTCGGCGCGCGGATCTCGGCCGCCGCCGACAAGCCCGACTTCCACTGGGAGTTCAACGTCATCGAGGACGACCGGACGCTCAACGCGTGGTGCCTCCCGGGCGGGAAGATCGCGTTCTACAGCGGGATCTACCCCGTGCTCCAGGACGAGGCGGGGATGGCCTTCGTCATGGGCCACGAGGTCTCCCACGCGCTCCTCCACCACAGCGCCGAGCGGATGAGCGACCAGATGGTGGCGCAGGGGATCCAGGCGCTCGTCCAGGCGTCGGTCCACCAGGCCGACCCGCGCCACGAGGCGATCGTCATGACCGCCTGCGGGGTGGCGACCCAGGTGGGCGTCATGCTCCCCTTCAGCCGGCAGCACGAGTCGGAGGCCGACCGCGTGGGCCTCGAGCTCATGGCGAAGGCGGGCTACGACCCGCACGCCGCGGTCGAGGTCTGGAAGCGGATGGCGGCGATGAACGCGAAGCAGCCGCCCGCGTGGCTCTCGACCCACCCGTCGCACGAGAGCCGGATCGCCGACATGGAGTCGCACCTGCCCGGGGCGCTCGTCCTTTACGAGAAGACGGCTCACGCGCCGGTCGCAAAACTCGAAACGCTGACGAGCCGCTCGGCGGCGGTCGCGGGCCCGCCCGTTCCCGTGAAGGCGACGTCGGGCGAGAGCCGGAGGGAGACGCGCGACGACGGCCGCCACGCGCTCCGCCTCGAGTTTTCGTTCGACCGCGACGTCCATCTCCGGCGGATCGAGATCACCGGGCCGGGCGTGAAAGACGTGATCGAGACGGCGTCGGGGGTCCCGGCGAACCATCCCAAGCACGTCACGCTCGTCCGCCGCGACACGACGAAGCCGGATTTCCCGGCGGGGGAGTACTCGACACTGTTCGAGGGCGCCGTCGGCGGCCACCCGTTCACGGCGAGCTGCGTCCACCAGCTCAATTAGCCGCCGAGCTCGAAAAGCGGGTAGTCCTCCGCGGGTACGAGGTCCATTTCGCCGTCGATGAAGTACAGTCCCGCGGCCTCGCGGCTCACGGGAAGGATCCCTCCCTCATAGGTCACTCGCGAGCCCTGGACCGTGAGGGTCCTCAGGCCGCCCCGGGCGGTACGGGTCGCCGAGGGCATGGCCCACGCGCCCAACTCCTTGAGGCACTTCTTGTGGCCCGAATGGCCGCAGGCCTGGAGGAGGCCGGCGGGCAGCTCGCGCGGGTCGAACCGGCGACGCGCGGGCTCCTCGAACTCCACCCGCGGAGGCGCGCCCGGCCGGTCGGGATTGGACGGCCGGTGATACAGGAGTCCGCCGCCCTCGATTCCCGTGGCCCCCGCCGCGTGGATCGGCGCGAGATCCAGCGCCGCCCGCTTCCCGCTCTCCCACGCCGGGCGGACCCGGTCGACCGCGCGATCGAGGAACCGGTTCAGCCGCTCGGCCGCCGCGCGGGGCTCGACGTTCGCGGGAAGGTCGAGTCCGGCGAGTTCGCGTCGCGTCACGCCGGCGTGCGTGAGCAGGAGGTCCCGCCCGTCGACGGTCCGGGCCGCGTGGGCGAGACGCAGGCGCCCGTTCAAAAGGAGCGACTGGACGAGGTCTCTCTGTTCGTGGCTGAACGAAGAGTAGTCGCGTCCTGCGAGGCCCGGCACGGGGATCTCGGGGAAGTCGCGGTGAAAGGTCTCGGGGGATTCCCCGCGGGTCTCTTTCAGGCGCAGGGCGGCCTTCCGCGCCAGCTCGAACCGTTCCCCGGTGACGGAGGCGAGTTCCATCACGCGCGACACGTCGTGATTGCCCGCGAGGATGACGACCTGCCCGGGCGGGTGGGCGGCCAGCCAGCGCAGGAGTGCCAGCCCCTCGGCGCCGACCCGGGCGGGCTCCCCCGCGAAATCAAAATGGTCGCCGATCGAAAGAAGGAAAACGTCGTCCGCGAGCGATCCGTGCGCCGACAGGAGGCCGTGCCGCTGGAGGATCGCCTGGAACTTCGCGAAGGTCGATTGCGGATCGCCGACGGCATAACTCCGGCGGAACGTCATGCCAGAGCCTACCACGGATTACCGCTTCGGCAGTCTCCGGATCGCGCCCGCCCCGAACTCGTCGGCCCCGATGTCCCACGCCCCTTCGCGCTTCCCGCCGTCGAAGTCGACGGCGAATCCCGGGAGCGTCTTCCCCTTGTCGATGCAGGGACTCCCCGCCACGAGGTGCAGGTTTGCGTCGAGCTTCGGGTCGGCGAAGAAGCTGCCCCGGTCCTGGCCCGGCACGGACTTCCAGGCCTCGAAGTCAACCTGGCCCGCCCCGGCCGCCTGGTTCCAGAACTTCCCGTTGCCGCCGGAGTAACAATTGTTCTCGAAGACCAGCCCTCCGGAAATGCCCCCCGCGTAGATCCACACCAGCGGCCGGTTTCCGTCCTTCGAGCCCACGATGATGTTGTTGATGAACGACACGTCCTTGCACGGGAGGTTGTGGTTGTTCAGGACGATCACCGAGGCCCGATCCCTCATCGCGCCGTTCACGCAGGTGTTGTTGACGAAGCGCGCCCCCTTGGCGCACCAGGCGGTCAGCGCGGGCCCGTGGATGTCGATGAAGATGCAGTTGCGCACGGTGCCGTCCACGTTCTCCCACGGCTCGCCGTGCTTGTTCGTCATCACCTCGTCGGGCCCGGTGTGCTCGCCCAGGCAGGCGCCGCCGGCGGGGTTGTTCTCGAGCGTGCCGCACCGCTCGAAGACGCAACCCTCGATCACGCCCTTCGTGGCCCCGCCCTTCAGGTAGACTCCCCAGCCCGGCGTGTCGTGGATGTGGCAGTTGACAACCCGGACGTCGTCGTGGCCGACGCAATCGATGCCCTCGAATTGCTTGTTGCTTCCGATCTCGCAGTTGAGGATCGCGGCGCCTCGGTTGTACTTCTTCGCCTGCCAGTTGCCGGGGGAGAGCTTGATCACGTCGGCCCCGCTCCCGAGGACCTTGCAGCCCTCGACGGTGCAGTCCGAGGCGTCGATGTCGATCGCGTGGTTCTGCGCGTTCAGGATGTCGAGGTCCTTGAGCGTGAAGCCGTCGGCCTTCAGGTAGAATCCGCCGCGACCGCCGAAGTCGATCTTCGCCCGCTCGCCGGGCTTCGACCGGACGGTGACTCCCGCCGCGGACGGTCCCACCCCGAGCTGGCCGGGCTCGTACGTCCCGCCCGACAGCGTCACGGTCCCGCGGGTCCCGGCCTGCGCGATCGCCTGCGCGAGATCGCCTCCCGGGGCGAGCGTGATCTCCTTCCCCTTGTCCTGGGCCGCCCCCACGAGCGCCAGGCCCAGCACCGCGACGATCTTCTTCATAGGGTCACCCATTCCTCCACTCAGGCAATATCGAATCCACCCTCGAATGTGCCTCGGGATTCCTGAAATTCGCATGGCTTCTCCTCCATCTTTCTTGGTGCATGACTTGGAAAAGCCGACGGGGCGACGATCCGGCGCAGCGGTTCGACCGGCACGTCCTGTATTTCCTCTGGCACCGGCTGCTCGCCGCCCGGCGTCGTGCGTCGGTGCCTCCCGCGAACCGCCGCGGATCCCGCCCGGGGCCGGCGCGGTGAGCGATGCGCCTTCTCGAGTCCTTCCGGAACCTCGCCCGGCTCCCGGAGGTCCGGCGGCGGGTCTCCTGGACGCTCGGGTTGCTCGCGGCCTTCCGCGTGGGCGCGCACCTCCCGCTCCCGGGCGTCCACCCCGCGGCGATCCATTCGTTCGCCGAGTCCGCCTCGCGCGCGATGCGCGGGTTGTGGTCGTTTCTCGAGCTCCTTTCGGGCGGGGCGCTCGGAAAGCTCGCGCTCTTCGCGCTCGGGATCGCGCCTTACATCACGGCGTCGATCCTCGTCCAGATGCTGACGAAGGCGAGCGCGACGCTGGAGGCGATCGCGAAGGAGGGCCCCGCGGGCCAGAAGCGGATCCAGCAGATCGTCCGGGTCGCCACGATCCCCATCGCGCTCCTCCAGGCCGCCTTCGCGGCGTGGCACCTCCGGGCCGCCCGCCTCCTGGCCTCCGATGGCGTCATGGACTTCGTGCTGGTCGTCGCGGGGATGACGGCCGGCTCCATCCTTACGCTCTGGATCGGCGAGCAGATCACCGAGCGCGGCCTCGGCAACGGGCAGAGCCTGCTCATCCTCGCGGGGATCGTCTCGCGCCTCCAGGCCCTGGCGGGCGAGACGATCCGGCGCGCGAAGGAGGGCTCGATCGCCCCGGCGACGCCGCTCGTCCTGGGGATCCTCGCGCTCGCGACGATCGTCGCGACGGTCATCGTTACGAAGGCGCAGCGGCGCATCCCGCTTCACCACGCGAAGCAGGTAAGGGGCCGCCGAATCCTGGACGGCGGTCGGAACTACCTGCCGCTCCGTTTGAATTCCGCGGGCGTGATGCCGATCATCTTCTCGTCGTCGGTGTTCGTGCTGCCGCAGATCCTCGGCCTCGTCCCGGGGCTCCAGTGGCTGCGCGCCCCGTTCGAGCGGCTGGGGTTCGTCTTCACGACCCTCTACGCCGCGGCCGTCATCTTCTTCTCCTACTTCTGGACGTATCTTTTCTTTCCGCCGTCGGAGCTCGCGCTCCAGCTCAAGGAGCGCGGCAGCTTCGTCCCGGGGCTCCGCCCGGGCGAGGTGACGGAGCGGTTCCTGGGTGGGATCCTCGCGCGAATCACGCTCTGCGGCGCCGTGTTCCTCGCGGGGATCGCGCTGTTGCCCGGCCTGGTGGCCCGGGCGCTGGGCGGGGAGGTCCTCTGGGAGGCCTTCCTCGGCGGGAGCAGCCTCCTCATCGTCGTCGGCGTCGTGCTCGACCTCGTCCAGAAGCTGGATTCCTACCTCCAGATGCACCGCTACGAGGGGTTCCTGCGCCCGACAAAATCCTGAAATATCCGGGGCCCGGGGTCCATCCATACAGGTGGATGAACTCGGACGAGGAACTCTTCCAGGCCTACGGCGAGCGGGGCGACCGCGCGGCGCTCGACGCGCTCTTCGAGCGCCACCGCGACGACGTCTACGTCGCGGCCCGCCGGATCCTCCGAAACGACGCGGACGCGCTTGACGCCACGCAGGCGACGTTCCTCAACGCCCTCCGCGCGCTGCCCCGGCTGAAGGAGGGGGCGCGGTTTCCGGCGTGGCTCCGGCGGATCGCGGTGAACGTCGCGCTCGAGATGCGGCGGTCGCGGGTCTCGGAGGAGTCCCGCTCGAAGAAGGCCGGCGGCCCGGCACCGCCGGGCGGCGGCGTGGATGCCGAGAGCCAGGCGATACTCCGCCGCGCGCTCGAGGATCTGCCCGACGAATACCGCCTGCCCATCGTGCTCCACCACTGCGAGGGGCTCCCCTATGAGGAGATCGCGCGGCTCCTGGACTGCCCGCGCGGGACGATCGGGACGAACATCCACCGCGGGCTGGAGCGCCTGCGATCGGCGCTCGCCCCGCGCCTGGAGATCTCGGACCAGGCGATCGCGGCGCTCCTGGGCGGATCCGCGACGGACTCCGACTCCGCGTTCGCCGCCGTGCCGCCCTCCTTCGGGTGAGCCTACGCGAGGGCGGTTTTCGCCTTCGCCAGACCGGCCCCGCGGTAGATCAGCACCGGCACCTTTGCCTCGTGCACCACCTTTTCCGCCACGCTTCCCAGGAGCCACCGCTTCAGGCCTCCCAACCCGTGCGTCGTCATCACGATCAGGTCCGACGGGCGGGCGTGCTTGAGGAGCGCGTCGGCGGGGTCGCCCTCGCGAATCTTGAACTGCGCGGTGATGCCGCGCTGCTTGAGCCGCCGGACGGTGTAGTTCGCGCGCTCGCGGAGGCCGTCGAAGACGTCTTCCAGCCGGCGTCCCGCCGCGGCGGCGGAATGGAAGAGCTCGAGGGTCGAGCCGTGGAACTGCGCGAGCCGCTCCCCCCAGGCGAGCGCGCTCTCCGAGAGTTTCGAGCCGTCGAGGGGAACCAGGATGCGGCCCACCTTGCCCTGCGAGGCCACGGGCGCCTGGCTGCGGATCACGAGGACCGACGTGCGAGCGGCGCGCATGACCTGTTCGGTCACGCCGCCGACCAGCCAGCGCTTGACCGGGGAGCCGCCGCGCGTCGGCATCACGATCACGTCGCAGCGCTCGTGGTCCGCCGCCTCGACGATCGCCGCGGCCGGCGCGCCGGTGCGGACGACGACCTTGGCGGCGATGCCGCGATCGGCGAGCTTGAGCCCCACCTCGTCGAGGTATCTCTTGGCATCGCGGACGGCGACGGGCCCCTCTCCGGGCGGAACGACCCGGACCAGGACCACGCTGGCTTTGCCGGCCCCGCCATACGCATGGACCCAGGCGAGCGACCGCTCGGCGTTGTTCGATCCGTCCAGGGGCACGAGGAGTTTCTTGAACATAGGTCTCCCTTTCTCATTCATCAAGACGGGAATGGGATGAGCAAGGTCCATGCCATCCCCGGGAGCTGGGGCGTTGGTCTCCCGGGCGCGGGATTCTCCGCACTTCGCGCGGTTTTTCAGGCGACGGGCGTTAAGTATCCAGAGAACCCCTCCTCCCAAAGGAGATCCCCATGAAGCTCGTCGCCGCGCTCCTTTGTCTTCTTCCCGGGACGGCCCAGGATCCGGCCGATGAACTGCTCAAGAAGATCGGCGCGAAGCGCGGGATCTGCGCCGTCGTCGGCGTCGAGCGCGATGCGCTCCCCGTCGAGATCGCCCGCGGGAGCGGGCTCCTGGTCTTCGCGCAGGCTTCCAATGTCGATGCGATCCGAAAGGCCGCCGACGAGGCCGGTCTGCTGGGCACGCGCGTCTGGGCGGAGCCGGGGAAGCTCGACCACCTCCACCTGGCCGATAACGTTGCCGACGCCGTGATCGCGGGTCCGGGCGTGTCCCGCGCCGAGGTCGTCCGCATCCTCCGTCCCGGTGGGAAGGGATTTCTCGGGCGCGAGGAGGTCACGAAGGCCATTCCGGACGGCGCCGACGACTGGACCCACCCCTACCACGGGCCCGACAACAATCCGCAGTCGAAGGACCGGCTCGCGCGCGGGCCGTTCATGACGCAGTTCATGGCGACGCCGTGGTACTCGTCGATGCCGCAGCAGAGCGTCATCTCCGGCGGCCGCATCTTCAAGGTCTTCGGAAACCGCACCTCCGCGCAGCCCCAGTGGCGGGTCACCGATTCGCTCTACTGCCTGAGTGCGTGGAACGGGACGACCCTCTGGACCCGCAAGCTCTCGCCGGGCTTCATGATCCACCGGAACACGATGATCGCGACGCCCGACCTCCTTTACCTCGGCGACGACGTCTCCTGCAAGCGGATCGACGCCGCGACGGGGGAAGTGAAGGACGAGATCGTCGTGCCGGACGGGCTCTCCGACGGCCCCGTCTGGAAATGGATGGCGATGGACAAGGGCATCCTCTACGCCCTTGTGGGCGAGAAGGAGAAGTCCCTCGAGCCCGTCCAGACCGGCGCCTTCCGCGGCGCCGGGTGGCCGTGGTGGAAGATCCCCGACTACTCCTTTGGGTTCGGCCGCACCGTCCTGGCGATCGACCTCGCGACGAAGAAGGTCCTCTGGAACCACCGCGCCGACGATCCGATCGACGCGCGCGCGATGGGCCTGAGCTCCGGCCGCCTCTTCATCTACAGCCATAAGAAGTCCCTGGGCGCGCTCGATGCGGCCAGCGGCAAGGTCCTCTGGAAGACCTCCGACGAGAAGGTAATGGCGGGGATCGGCGAGCATGACGCCGCGCAGCACCCGATGAAAGGCTACCTGAGCGCCTCGTACGTGAAGTGCAGCGAGAAGGCGGTCTACTTCGCGGGCGCCATGCGGGCCAACATCCTCGCCGTCTCGGCGGAGGACGGCAGGTTCCTCTGGCAGCTCCCGGGCGGGAACTCCCAGCTCGTGCTGCGCGACGACGCGGTCTACTCGCTCGGGGAAGGGCGCATCAACGGCGTCGAGTCGAGCCTCAAGATCCAGCCCCTCACGGGCGAGATCCTCGCGCGGTTCCCGAGCCGCGATCGCTGCACGCGCGCCACCGGCTCGGAGCAGTACATCTTCACGCGGGGCGGGCAGGGCGGAAGCACCGCGGTCTTCGACGTCCAGAGCGCCCAGCCGAAGAAGGGCGGGGTCATCTCCCCGATGCGCCCGGCCTGCCACGACGGCGTCGTGGTCGCGAACGGCCTCTTCTACTGGGGCCCGTGGATGTGCCGCTGCGATGGCACGCAGATCGGCATCATCTCGCTCGCGTCGGGCGGCTCCTTTGACTACGCGGCGGAGGCAAAGGAGAGCGAGCGGCTCGTGGCCCCCGGCGGGGAGATCGCGGCGCTCCCGGTTGCGGGTGAAGACTGGCCCACGTTCCGGAAGGACAACGCGCGGAGCACGCGAACGTCAATGTCGGTGCCCGCCCAGGTCGCGAAGAAATGGGAGTTCTCTCCGCGCGCCCCGGGCGTCGTCACGTCGCCGGTGGCGGTCCGGGGACGAATCTTCGTGGCGGGGGCGGACGGGATCGTGCGATCGCTCGACGCCGCGACCGGCGAGGAGAGATGGCGCGCGTACACCGGGGGCGACGTCAAGTACCCGCCGTCGATCGCGAACGGCCGCGCCTACGTGGGCTCGGGCGATGGATGGGTGTACTGCTTCGAGGCCACGTCGGGGAAGCTCCTCTGGCGGTTCCGCGCGGCCCCGGCCGAGCGGACGATCCCGCTGTACGACGTCCTCTCCTCGACCTGGCCCGTCGGGAGCGGCGTGCTCGTCGAGGACGGCGTCGCGTACGCGGCCGCGGGGAATGCCAACTTCGACGGGACGCACGTCTATGCGCTCGACGGCGGGAGCGGGAAGATCCGGTGGCAGAACAACACGTCGGGCCATCTCGCGGACGAGCGGCAGGACAGCGGCGCGGGTGTCCAGGGCCACCTGCTCCTCCACGAGGGCGCCCTGTACATGTCCGGCGGGAACCTGGTGCCCCTGGCGCGGTACGAGCTGGGCACGGGAACGTTCAGCCGCCTGGCCGGCGGTCGCGGGAAGGATCTCTTCGTCATCGACGGAAAGGTCCAGGCGACCGGCTACGCGCTCTACTGGCGGCAGGAGGACGCGCACTTCATTGCGTTCGCGAGCTTCCCCGTGAAGGACGGGCTGGTCGCCGTCACCGAGGCGGCGGGCGTGGGCCTCGCGCAGCCGGAGCGCGACGCGAAGGGCCAGCCGAAGTTCATATGGTCGGCGAAGGCGTTCATGGACATCGCGGCGGTCGTCGTCGCGAAGGACGCGATCCTCGTGGCCGGCGTGGACCGGACGGGGACGGGCGACAAGGTCCGGTCGACCGCCGGCATCGCCGCGCTCGCGCTCGACGGTGGCAAGGTCCTCTGGAAGCACGAGCTCCCGGCATCGCCCGTGGGCTGGGGAATCGCGGTCGACAGGGACGGGCGGATCCTGGTCAGCCTGCAGGACGGCCGCGTCGCCTGCTTTGCGTCCGAGTAGAGGGAACCCTCATGATGGCCCGGATTTTCCTCGCGTTCGTCGTCTTCGCACCTGCCGCGGACGATGACTGGAAGGTCGGCCTCGCGTCCGTCAAGATCACGCCCGAGGAGCCGGTCCAGATGTCGGGCTACGCGTCCCGGACGAAACCTTTTGATAAGGTGAACGACGATCTCAACGCGAAGGCGATCGCGTTCGAGGACGCGCAGGGGCATCGCGGCGTCATCGTGACGTCCGACCTCATCGGCTTCCGGGCCGGGATCGCGGAGCCGATGTGCGAACGGATCGCCGCGAAGACGGGGCTGAAGCGCGAGCAGATCCTTTTGAATTCGATCCACACCCACAGCGCGCCGACGCTGAGCCTCGACGAGACAGCGCGCGACAACTTCCCGGCCGAGGATGCGAAGCGGACCGCCGCGTACACGCGGGGGCTCCAGGACAAGGTCGTGGACCTCGTCGCCCGGGCGCTCGAGAAGATGGAGCCGGCGCGGCTGTCGTGGGGGACGGGGGTCGCGGGCTTCGTCATGAACCGCCGCGAGCCGACGCCGAAGGGCGTGATCCTGGGCTTCAATCCCCGCGGGCACGTCGACCGGAACGTCCCGGTGCTGCGGGTCGACGGCGCCGACGGCAAGCTCCGCGCCGTGCTCTTCGGGTGCGCGTGCCACAACACGACGCTCACGGACAAGAACATGCTCCTGTCCGGCGACTACGGCGGGTACGCGCAGAGGCAGGTCGAGGAGCTGAACCCGGGCGCACTGGCGCTCATGATGCTCGGGTGCGCGGGCGACGCGAACCCCCATCCGCGCGGGACCGTGGAGATCGCCCGCGACCACGGGACCTCGCTAGGCCGGGAGGTGAGCCGCGTGCTCGGGTCGAAGCTGCAGCCGGTCCGCGGACCGCTCAAGACCCTGATGGAGAAGGTCGACCTTCCGCTGCAGGAGATGCCCGCGCGCGACGAGGTCGAGAAGCTTTCGAAGACCGGGCCGGGCGAAAAGCGGGGCGTCTACAGGGGGGTCCTCGCGCTGCTCGACAAGGGGGAGAAGGCGCCCTCGAAGTACACCGCGCCTATCGCGCTCTGGCAGTTCGGGGAGGACCTGACGATGGTCGGCCTTTCGGGCGAGGTCGTGGTGGACTACGTGACCCTTCTCGAGAAGGCGCTCGGGCCGCTCAACCTCTGGGTGGCCGCCTACTGCAACGACGTCTTCGGATACCTGCCCTCGGCGCGGGTGCTCGAGGAGGGCGGCTACGAGACGCGCGGCGTCTACTACGGAGGGCCGGGCCTGTTCGCACCTACGGCGCAGGACGTGGTGGTCAAGGCCGTGTACGACTTGGCCGGAAAGGCGGGGCGGCCCACCAAGCGGTGAACCGCCGTTAGGGCACTAGCCTCCAGAGTTCGATCCCCGTCAGAAAATCGGCCGCCCTGAAGAAAAGCGAGCCTCCTGCCGCGGCGAGGTGCACCGGTTCGGGTGCGAAGAAGCCGAGAAACATGATTTTCGCCGTGCCGTTGGTCGTGCCGTCACTCCGGTAGAATCGATGCCTCTGCGCGAAATAGAGGGTCGAGCCGACCGGGACGATCGCCTCGATGACCGTGCTGTTCAGTCCAAGGGCGGGGGTGCTCACCATCACCGTCCCCGGATCCGTCCCGTCGCTCTTCCACAATTGCTTTCCGGATCCGAGTCCGTCGTCGGCGAAGAAGAAGAGCTTCGATCCCATGGCCGTCAGGTTTACCGGAGATGAGGTAGGGGCGCCGGCGAAAATGTCCTTCACCATGATGGTCCCGACGGCCGTTCCATCGCTTTTCCACAGCTCCACGCCGTGTGTGCCGTCGTTCGCCGTGAAGAAGAGGGTCGCTCCGACCGCCGCCAGGTTTGAAGGCGAGGAGCCTCCTATTCCCGTGACGAGGTCCTTCACCAGCGCGGTGCCCACCTCGGTGCCGTCGCTCTTCCAGACCTCTACGCCGTGCGTGCCATCATCGGCCGTGAAGTAGAGCGTCGTGCCCACGACGGTGAGGTTGGAGGGTGAAGAGCCCGTAGCGCCGGGATTGATGTCCTCAACCATCGCTGTGCCGGCGGTCGTTCCATCGGTCTTCCAGAGCTCCAGGCCGTTCACGCCGTCGTCCGCGACGAAGTAGAGCTCCGTCCCGATCGGCGTCAGCTGGCCGATCGAGGCGATTCCGGTGATCTTCTCGGTTCCCGTCAATGTTCCATCGCTTCGCCAGAGCCAGACTCCGCCCCCGTCGTCCGCCGTGAAGAAGAGCAGGTTTCCCACGGCCGTCAGGTTTGCGGGCGAGGATGAGCCGGAGGTATGGATGTCCCTCACCAGGACCGTCCCAGCCTCCGTTCCATCGCTCTTCCAGAGCTCGACTCCCGAGATCCCGTCGTCGGCCGTGAAAAAGACTTCGGTTCCCACCACGACCAGGTGATCGGGCGCGGAGCCTCCCGGGCCGGTCACGATGTCCCGGACCAGGACCGTCCCGGCCGCCGTCCCGTCGCTCCTCCACAGCTCCCGGCCGTGGATTCCGTCATCGGCGGTGAAGAAGAGCGTGCCCCCCATGGCGGCGAAGCTGTCCGGGAGCGACGAGTCCGTGAAGAGAGGGTTGATGGCGAGCACCAGGGTGGTTCCCGCCGGCGTCCCATCGCTCTTCCAGAGCTCGGTGCCGTGGATGCCGTCGTCGGCGGAGAAGAAGAGCGTCGTCCCGACGGCGGTCAGGTTTTCCGGGTTGGAATCGACCGAGCCACTGCGGATGTCCTTCACCATGTAGGTCCCGGCCGCGCTCCCATCGCTCGTCCAGAGCTCGACGCCGTTTACGCCGTCGCTGGCCTCGAAGAAGACCGAGGAGCCCGCGGCGACCATGGACAGGACCCGGAGGCTGCCGGCGCCCGGAATGATGTCCCGCACCAACACGGTGGTCACCCCGTCACTCGTCCAGAGTTCCGGTCCGTGCGACCCGTCGTCCGCGAAGAAATTCACGGAACCGGCCGCGGCCACGAGGTGATTGGGAAATGAGCTGGCAGCAGCGGCATTGATGTCGCTCACCAGGACGGTGTTGATGGGTGCCCCGTCGGTCTTCCAGAGTTCGACGCCATTGATCCCGTCATCGGCGCTCACAAACAGGGTCGGGCCGACTGCTACCTTTCCGTACCAGGGAGTGAGAAAATTAAATCCCGCGGTCTGGACCATCACCGTTCCGCCCGAGCTCCCGTCGCTCTGCCAAAGGCGGTAACCGTTGACCCCGTCGTCCGCCTCGAAGTAGAGCAGTGATCCTGCGGCGACAAAGTTTTGAGCCCCCGGCGAGCCTGGGCCCACCACGATGTCCTTCACCATCGCGGTGGTTCCGCCGGCATCGCTCGTCCAGAGCTCCACCCCGTGAACGCCGTCGTCAGCCGTGAAGAATAGAGTGGATCCCACGGCGGTCAGGTTGCTTGGGGACGAGTCGGCCGATAAGGCGGCGATATTCATGACCATCACCGTACCCAAGGCCGTTCCATCACTCTTCCAGAGCTCCACCCCGCTCACGCCGTCGGTCGCGGCGAAGAACACGGCGGCCCCGATTGCCACCAACGACTGCGGATACGAGAAACTGATCCCGGGATTGATCCCGAGATTGATGTCCTTCACCAGGACCGTCCCGACGGCCGTTCCATCGCTCTTCCAGAGCTCCGTCCCGTGGACCCCGTCGTCCGCCGCGAAGAACAAGGTCGATCCCACCGCGGTCAGTCCGAAGGGCGAGGAGCCCGCGTCGCCGACCTGGATGTCCTTCACCATCACGGTTCCGCCGGGGGTTCCATCGCTCTTCCAGAGCTCCTGGCCGTGGACCCCGTCGTCCGCGACAAAGAACAGGGTGCTGCCGATGGCGACGAAACTGGTCGGACTGGATCCCCTGGAAAACGTGAAGATGTCCTTGACGAGGTAGGGCGCCAGGCTTCCCGAGGATGGACCGCCGACGATTCCACTCCCACCGCCGCCGCTTCCGCAGGCCGGGATGAGCGCCGCCACCAGGAGGAGTTGACCGATGCGAGACACGAGACTTTTCATGAGAACTCCTTTTCCGAAGGATTCAGGTGGGTGCTTGAGTATAAGGATCCTTCGATGAGGTCGCGACATATTTCAAAGAGGTTGAATTATCGCGGCCCCCGACGTTAAGTAGGGGGAGAACTTCCATTGTGAATAGGAGACCGGCCATGGGACGCCTCGCCCCTTTTGTCATCCTGCTCCTTTGCGTCTCGGCCGCGCCGCAGCAGTCGGCGGACGACCTCCTGAAAAAGATCGGCGCGCGGCGCGGGATCGTCGCGGTCGTGGGGGTCGAGCGAGACGCGGTGGCGGTCGACCTCGCCCGGACAAGCGAGCTCCAGGTCTTCTTGCAATCCGCCGACGCTGCGAACGTCGAGGCCGTCCGGCGCGCCGCCGACGACGCCCGCCTCCTCGGCCGGCGGCTGTGGGCGGAGCAGGGGAAACCGGATCACATCCACCTGGCCGACAACGTGGCCGACGCGGTCATCGCCGGGCCCGGCGTCCCGCGGGCCGAGATCGTGCGCGTCCTCCGCCCGGGCGGGAAGGGATTCCTCGGGGCCGAGGCGATCGGCAAGGCGTTCCCCGAGGGGGCCGACGAGTGGACCCACCCGTACCACGGGCCCGACAACAACCCGCAGTCGAAGGACCAGGCGCGCGGGCCGTTCATGACCCAGTTCATGGCGACCCCGTGGTACGCCGCGATGCCGCAGATGAGCGTCATGTCCGGCGGCCGCATCTTCAAGGTCTGGGGCAACCGCACGTCGGCCCAGCCGCAGTGGGACGTGATGGACACGCTCCTCTGCATGAGCGCGTGGAACGGCACCGAGCTCTGGCGGCGCAAGCTCTCCGCCGGCTTCATGATCCAGCGGAACACGATGATCGCCACGCCCGACGTCCTCCTCCTGGCCGACGACGCCTCCTGCAAGTGGATCGACGCGGCGACCGGCGAGGTGACGCACGAGTTCGTCGTCCCCGACGGGCTCGCCGACGGCCCCGTCTGGAAATGGATGGCACTCGAGAAGGGCATCCTTTACGCCCTGGTCGGCGAGAAGGAGAAGTCGCTCGACCCGGTGAAGACCGGCGCCTTCCGCGGCGCCGGCTGGCCCTGGTGGAAGGTCCCCGACTACCCCTTTGGATTCGGGCGGACCGTCCTCGCGATCGACGTCGCGACGCGGAAGATCCTCTGGACCCACAAGGAGGAGGAGAAGCTCGACTCACGCGCCCTGTGCCTGGCGGCCGGCCGCCTCTTCATCTACAGCCACATGAAGTTCCTGGCCTCGCTCGACGCCGCGACCGGGAAGGAGCAGTGGAAGAGCTCCGACGAGAAGGCGCTCGCGGCGATCGGCGAGCACGACGCCGCGCAGCACTGGATGAAGGGATACGCGGCCACGTCGTACACGAAGGCGACCGAGAAGGCGGTCTACTTCGCGGGCCCGACGCGGACGAAGATCGCCGCCGTCTCCGCGACCGACGGCAAGCTTCTCTGGGAGATGCCCGGCGGGAACAGCCAGCTCGTGCTTCGCGACGACGTCGTCTACGCGCTGGGCGAGGGGACCACGAACTCGGTGCAGTCGAGCTACAAGATCCATCCGACGACGGGCGAGATCCTCGCGAAGTTCCCGAGCCGCGACCGCTGCACGCGCGCGACGGGCTCGGCGCAGTACATCTTCACGCGGGGCGGGAAGGGCGGCAGCACCGCGGCGTTCGACGTCACGAGCACGCAGCCGAACATGACCACGATTTCGCCGATGCGGCCGGCCTGCCACGACGGAGTCGTCGTCGCGAACGGCCTCTTCTACTGGGGTCCGTGGATGTGCCGCTGCGACCAGACGCAGATCGGCGTCATCTCGCTGGCCCCGGGCGGATCCTTTGACTACGGGGTCGAGGCGAAGGAGGGCGAGCGGCTGGAGGGGGCGGCCGGAGTTGCGGCGGCGCTCGCGGTCGCACCCGAGGACTGGCCCACGTTCCGGAAGGACAACGCGCGCAGCGCTCGCACCCCGCTCGCGGTGCCCGCGACGGTCGTCGAGAAATGGCAGTCCGCCCCGAGGTCGCCGTGCGTGGCGACGGCCCCCGTGGCCGCGGGCGGCCTCGTCCTCGTCGCCGGGTCGGACGGAACGGTCCGCGCGATCGACGGGACGAGCGGGAAGGAAAAGTGGAAGGCCTACACGGGCGGCGATGTGAAGTATCCGCCGTCGATCTCGGAGGGGCGCGCGTACGTCGGTTCGGGCGATGGGTGGGTGTACTGCTTCGAGGCGACCAGCGGCAAGCTCCTCTGGAGGTTCCGCGCCGCGCCGGCCGATCGGACGATCCCTCTCTATGGCGTCCTCTCCTCGACATGGCCCGTCGGGAGCGGCGTGCTGGTTGCGGACGGCGTCGCGTACGCGGCGGCGGGGAACGCGAACTTCGACGGCACGCACGTCTACGCGCTCGACGCCCGCACCGGCAAGATCAAATGGCAGCAGCACAGCTCCGCGTATGCCGACGACGACAAGCTGCCGTCGGGCGGCGTCGCCGTGCAAGGGCCGCTCCTCTTGCACGATAACGCGATCCACATGGC
>JBGPCZ010000116.1:0-20416 GCA_041482015.1 Planctomycetota bacterium
GTGTGGCCGTTCAACCTCTCAGTCCGGCTACCCGTCATTGCCTTGGTGGGCCGTTACCCCGCCAACTAGCTGATAGGCCATGGACCGCTCCTCCAGCGCCTTACGGCTTTAAGCAGCACGCGATGCCGCACGCTGCCATTATTCGGTATTAGCCCACCTTTCGGAGGGTTATCCCCAACTGGAGGGTACGTTATCCATGTAGTACGCACCCTTCCGCCGCTGTACTCGCCGAGTTGCCCCGGCTTTCTCGCTCGACTTGCATGTATTAGGCACACCGCCAACGTTCGTTCTGAGCCAGGATCAAACTCTTCAATCAGCTTTCTGTTTGAAGAGAGATCTGGTGAAAGAAGCTCCCTGTGTCATTCGGAGCCTTGGTTAAAACCCAGTAAGAACAGATGCTTAAACCTGTTCCAAAGGGTCCCATCCCCTCCCGCACCCTCTCCCCCTCCACTCGGACCTCGCGGCCCTCGCTTCGGGTTCAACAGTGCAGTCGCCTCTTGCCATCACTTGTGTAGCAAGTGTGCTGCAAGAAAGTTGGATGGGTCAGTTGGCTCTGACCCGATTGTCAAAGAGCCTCTCAAGGACGACAAAATCCCACCCAGCGATTTGCGGGTTCAATACCCTCAGACCCGGAGTGGGTACTACACCTGAGAGAGCTTAGTTGCTACGTCCCGGATTATACGTTCGCGTTCCGTTGTGTCAAGCACTTTGCTTTGATTGTTCGCAATACTATTTCGGCGCCCGCACGAAGTCCTGCGTCCACAGGTGCACGTGCGGGAAATCTTCCGACGGCGCGCGGTCCAGCGCGTACCCCGCCCCCGTGTGCGTCCACTGGTCCGACTCGATGTTCTCCCGGTGCCCCGGCGAGGCGAGCCACGCGTCGAACACCGCCTGCGGCGTCGCGTACCCCGCCGCGATGTTCTCCCCCACGCTCGTCCACGCGATCCCGTTCAGCGTCAGCCGATCCCCCGGCGACAATCCCTCGGGGCTCGTGTGCGAGAAGAAGCGGTGGAGAATCATGTGCTGCGAGTGCGCCCGCGCCGCCGCGCGCAGCGACGGCGAGTCGATCAGCGCGTTCAGGCCCCTCGACACCCGGTAGTCGTTCACCAGCCGGATGAGCTCGGCCTCGAACGTCAGCGTCCCGGGGTCGTCCGTCGTCGCCGAGAGCGGGTGACCCCCGGCGTCGACCGACGACTTGAGGCTCGCGTCGACCGCCGTCTCCACCGAGGGCGAGACCTGCCCGGAGTCCGAGCGCGCGTCGCACCCCACGAAGAGGGCGGCCGCGGCGATCCCCATGGCCAAGCCTGGAAGGTTCATCCCGATAGTCTATCCTGCATCCATATCGATGGCCGCCCGGCGTTTACTTTACCTGTTTCTTCAGGAGCAAGGTCCCGGCATCGACCTCGTGGCCCGCGACCACCGTGACCGAGACCTGGTCCGAGGTCTCGTACCCCGGAGCGTCCACCACGACTCGGTAGGTTCCCGGCTCGAGGTCCGCCAGGAGATGACTTCCGTCATCCTTCTCCGTCACTTCGGGCTGGGACTCTATCTCCCGTCCGAGATCGGTTTCGTACCTCCTGACCACGAGCCGGCAGGCCTCGAGCGGAGGGTCGGAGACCAGCCGTACGCGGATCGATCCCGCCGTCCCCACGCGGATCTCCAGCGGCGGGGAATCGGGACGCACGCTCCAGAGCGTTCGCGTCCCGAAGCCGCGCGCATACACCTTGATCATGGCGTTCTGTTCCTCAAGGCCGTGGAGCGTGAATGCACCCGCATCGTCCGTTTGCGCGGACGTCGAGTAACCCGTGATCCCCAGGACCCGGGCGCCCGCGATGGGTCTTCCTTCCCCATTCAACACCCGCCCGGATAGACGGGCCCCGGCGTGAAGGATCGCATGGATCTCCAGGAAGTCGCCCGCTTCGCGGGGTCGTATCCCGGTTTTTTCGAGCGGCTTGAACTGCGGATGGCGGAAGTGAATCGAGAGTTCCTCCACCGGCACGCCATCCATGAGGTAATTCCCCCCGGCGTCCGTCCGGGTGTTCAGTTCGGAGTTGACAAAGAGCTTCGATTCCGGGTTCAGCAGGTTGACGAAGGTGCCGGGCAGGGGTCGACCGCCTTCGTCCACAACCATTCCGGAGATCTGCGCGCCCGCCTTGAGATCCACATTCAGGTCGGTGGCCTGGTTGGGCCGGATATCCACGGTGTGGTTCTGCGGAACATGCTTGGTCAACTTCACCGTGACGAGATACGCGGCGACGGGAATCTCGTGGATCTCCCGGATTCCATCTTCCTTCGTTTCGAAGAACTGCTCCCCCGGCCCGTTGATCTCGCGCATCTCGAATCGGGCGCCGCCCAGGGGTTTACCGAGCGAACGCACGGTGATTCGAAAATTTCCGATGCCCCGGGGAACCTCGATCGTGCGCGGCGATTTCGGGGCAGAAGAGCGGGCCTCTTCTGAAGTCGGGTTCTTGGAGCCTGGGCTTCCAGGAACTTGGGGGGGGCGCAAAGCGGTGCCCCCTTCGCCCTCCTGGTTTGACCTGCGCAGGACAACGGCGAGTCCAATGAGGATGGAGAGGATCACCGCCAGCCAGCCGAAACGTCTCATGGTCTTTCGATAAACAAAACGGGCCCCGGTCGCAAGGGCGGCCGGGGCCCGGGATTCATTCCAATGCCAATGGGAAGCTCAGGGAATCTGACCCCTCGGGAGCCTGATGATGATCAGGGAGTAGAAGTTGGTGCCTCCCGCACTCCAGGTTCCTCCGCCCGCCCAGAGGGGATTCGCAGAGCCCGTGATGTAAGTCAACGGTCCTGCACCCCAGGAATTATAGGCCTGGTCGGGAGTCATGGCGGCTCCACTCGCGACCCACTCCGTGGGCATTTGCATGGCCGCGTTGACCCCGACTTTTTGCAATCTCCAAAGCAGAGGCTGGGGGGGGGCGCCACCCTTTGTGGCCATGAACTTGGCCGTGCCCCGCGCCGTGGCGGTCAGCTTGACGTTGGGTGCGTACCACCCGGGTCCCTGGTTGACCCCGCCGCCGATCTGGCCAATCTGGCCGCCTCCCGCGCCCCCTGCGCCACCGAACGCCGTACCGTAGTCCGCACCCCCGCGACCGATCAGGACGGACTCGTTATTGGAGGCGGTCGCATCCTGAGGAGCTGAGACAGAGAGTGGAGATTGGGCATTCGCGTTGGCGGGAGGATAGGCGACTGGATCCGCTTGCCCGTACGTCAAGTTCAAGCCGCCGCCCGTGCCGCCCTTGACGGGCGCCAAGTTCGGGTCGATCCAGAGAAGCACGCCCGGCGTGGGCTTGCCGGTGCCGGTACCGCTCCCGGACGTGGAACTCCAGAGGGCGCTCGTATTGCCCGGATTCTTCGCGCCGCTCTTGTTTCCATCACTGCAGGCCGGCACGATGAGGGCCGCCGCGAGGAGCGCCCCCCGCGCCAGCCACCCCAGTCCCCGTGTGCTCGCCATATCGTTCACTCCCTCAAAGAGATCCACACCTTAATATAACACGGACGTTGAGTTCAAGAGTTTCCCGGTCTTCACCGCGTCACGTCCTCCAGGTCCGCCTTCGTCGTCCACGAGAGCTCGACGTCGTCGAAGCGGACCTCCGAATCCTGGGCCAGTTCGCCCTTGGCGTTTCCGCCGAAAGAGAGCTGGACGACCTTGACCTTCAGGGGGTTGGGACCCGAGTAGACGGTGAGGTCGTTCCGGCGCACCACGACCTGGTCCTTGGACAGCCACAGCTCCAGCGACTCCCACTCCTGCACGGACGGAAGGTCCTTCTTCCACACGGCGGCCTGCGCGGCCTCGGACCACAACTGCAGCGTCGTGCCCCGGCGCTCGAGGGAGAGCGACTGGCCCGCGGAGGCGCGGTTCACCGCGATCCACGCGGTGCGATCGGCATCGCCGTTCGATTGCCAGGCGCGCGCGCGAAGGCGCAGCGGGGTGTCATTGCTCAGCGCAAACGCCTGGCGCGTCTCCAGCCACAGCGCGCGGGGCTGGTCGCCCTTCGCGCCGAGCGTGGCCCCCCGGGTCACGCTGTCGATCGCCTTTTTCGCGACGTCGGGCGGAAGCTTGCCTCCCGGCACCGGTACGATCACGCTCGGGGAGATCTCGGGCGGGGTTTTCTGCGCCATTTGAATGGCGAGGGAGCCGGTCTCCGTCGAGAAGCGCAATCCCGAGGTGGTGTCTCCGCCCTGGGAGAGGGCCGCGCTCCACTTGCCCCGATCGAACGTCTCGAACAGGATGATCTTCGGGCCCGGCGCCGCCTTGGCCGAGGGCGCGAGGCCCTTGCCCGCCATCGCGTAGTGGCCTTCGGTGACGTCCGCCGAGATGCCGTCGTCGCGGCGCGTCAGCTTCACGCGCCCCTGGCGGACGTCGAGGCGGGTCGAGGCGGGGACGACCGACAGGCTCAGCCGCGTGCCGACCACCTTTGCTTCCGCGTGGGGAGTGAGGAACACCATCGGCTCTCCCGCGGGCTGGCGCGCGACCTGGGCCGCGAGGACGCCCTGGGAGATCTGGATCTGTTTCCCCTCGGCCGGCTTGCCCGCGGGCGCGCGGCGGTCGAGCACCGCGAGCAGGATCGTGTCGCCGCCGAGCGCGACGCGCGAGCCGTCGGCGTACTCGAGGACGGCCTGGCTTCCCGCGCCCACCGTCTCGATCCCCGCACCTGCGGGGATGGGCTGGCCGGGCTTCGCGGCCGATTTCGTTCCGCTCACGACCAGGAAGACGGAGCCTTCCGCGCGGTCGAGAGTGCCCGCCACGAGGGTCGTCTCGGAGGGCTGGGGCTTCTCCGGAAGAGGGGCCTTCTGGGTCGGATTCTCCTCGCGCGCCACCTGCTTCTGCTCGGGTTGCGGGGGGATGGGGACCTCGGCCTTCTGGGTCGGAACCGGGACCGCGGGAGGATCGATCTTCTTGGGTTGGGGCGCCTCGGGTTGCTGGGGAACGGGCGTCTCCGGCTCCAGCAGTTTCTCGACGCGGATCCGTTCGATCTCCTGCCGGGTGGATTCGCGCTTGGGTTCGTCGGGCGCGGGAGAAGGAGGAGCCGGCACGCGGGACGTGTTCGAGGGAGCCTGCTCGTGCGAACGGAAGAGGACGAAGCCCAAGAGGCCAAGGAGCGTGGCGGCGGCCACTGCTCCGACGAGCCACGCGCGGCGCCGGGGTGCGACGGGCAGGGCCATCCGGGCCGCGGCGGGGGAGAGGGCGATCTGGGGGAGCGCCCCCATCATCGCCCACACCTTCGCGATGCGGGCGTGGTTGTTGCGGCAGGGGGCGCAGGCGAAGTGGTGCTTCTGGAGTTCGGCCTCGTCCGCGGTCGAGCCGTTCCCGCTGACGATCCGCGTCCCCAGTTCAGCCGCCTGCCTGCAATCCATGGCCATAGTCACTCGTTTACACCCCCCTGTTATCGCTATCCCTATGGAAAAAGCAAAAAGCGGTCGACAAAAAGAGACGGTGCGTTTTTGCCGGGCTCAGAGGAAGTCTTTGAGGTGGGTGTGCAGGTCCTGGAGGGCGCGGCTGAGCCGGGCCTCCACGGTCTTGATCGAGATGCCGAGGAGCTCGGCGATCTGGGAATACTTGAGGCCCTGGTACCGGCTCAGGATGAAGACCTCCCGGAAGGGCGGTTCGAGCCGGGCGAGGGCGCGCTCGACTGCCTTCTCGAGTTCGCGCTCTTCCAGGTCGCGCCCCGTCGCGGCGGGCGGCGACTCGGCCGCCGCCTCCTGGAGCGGCGACGTCTTTCGGTATTCCTCCCGCTTCGCGGCATTCACCCACGCGTTCCGCGCCATCGTGAGAAGGAGCGGGGCGATCGGCCGGTCGAGATCGAAGTCGGCCCGGTGGGTCCAGAAGTTGAGGAAGACCTGCTGGGTCACGTCCTCCGCCAGCGGACGGTTCCCGCCCGAGAGGCGGTAGACGTAATTGAGAATGCCGGGTTGGTGATTCGAGAAGAACTCCGCGAAGGTCTCCGGATCGCCCGCCTTCAGGCGAAGCATCCGCTTTCGTTCGTCTTCCGGCGGCCCGGGGTGGTGCATGAAGGCTTACACCCGAGACGGAGTCCAGCCTCCGACAACGGCGAAAAAGAGCGCCTCAGGCGGCCGGCGACGCGGGCGGCGTCCCCGCCACCGGCGGCATCGCCCGCGCGCGCTTTCGAAGGATGAAGAGCCAGGCGCCCGCCCCGATGAACGCCACGAGGCTCACCCACTGCGAGTAGAAGAGGCCCCCCCACAGGGGCCGGTCGTCGCCGCGCACCCATTCGATCACGAACCGCCACGCGCCGTAGAGCATCGCCATGATGAGGAAGACCTCGCCCTCCGCCTTCCTCTTCTTCCGGTAGATCCGCGAGAGGATGAAGAAGAACGCGATGGCCGCGATCGCCTCGTAGATCTGCGTCGGGTGGACGGGCAGCGATCGGCCGTCGGGCCCGCCCGGGGCCGCGCCGGCCTCGGTCGCGGGGCTCCCCGCCGGGAAGCTGACGCAGGGGAACCCTTCGCCCTTCTTCCCGTGGCAGCAGCCGTTCATGAAGCACCCGAGCCGCCCGAACGCCAGCGCCAGCATCATCGGCCCGGCCGTGAGGTCCGCGATCCGGGCGATCGACATCCCGCGCATCTTCGTGTAGAGCAGTCCCGCCCCGATCCCCGCCATCAGCCCGCCGTAGAGCACGAACCCGCTCTGCCAGTTCCGGAAGACCTTCCACGAGTAGTCGTCGCGGTGCAGGTAGATGTGCATCGCCCGCGTCCCGATGAACGCGAGGATGAGCGTGAGCACGAGGAGCACGCCCGTCTGCCACGACATCAGCTTCACCTTCTGGCCCGACTGCTTCATCCGGTAGAACCAGAACCCGAACGGGATCGGCCCCAGGATGAGCGCGCCCAGCGGGTTGAGCCCCATGTCGCCCCACAGCGCCGACTTCTCCGCCTCGGAAAGCTGCTGCGGGTACTGGAGGATGAAGTTGATCTTCGCGCCCACGATCCCGAAGATCATCGCGATGATGCCCACGTCGAGGACGAAGTCGCTCGAGATCCCGAGCTCGCGGCCCCGCCTGACCGCGATCCACGAGGCCAGGAGGAACCCCACCATGATGCAGAAGCCGTAGGAGTTGATGGGCAGGATCTTGAACGGGGTCTCGACGAACGTGACGAACGCCGTCACGAACGCGGCCGTCGGGATGATGGAGAGGAGCTGTCCTTTGACCTTGGACTTCTCGCCGACCTTCGCCGCGACCTGCACGAGGACCAGGAGCGCGACGACCAGCCCGATGAAGACCGGCCAGTCCGCGTGCGCGGAGGGCCACAGCGGGATTTCGAAGATCTTGGGGTGCATGGCTCGGCGCGTGTCCTCTTAGTGTTCTTCGGAAGGCAACTCGAACCCGAAGCTGGTGTCCTCCGCCCGGAGCGACTCCAGCAGCGACCGGCGGAGCATCACCCCGCCGCACTCCTTGCACTTGTAGGTCCGGCCGTTCTCCACACCCACCACGTTGAATTGGCGGCCGCACCCGGTGCAGAAGAGGAGGTCCTTGTCCTGCATCCGCAGGACCTCGGCCACCGTCTTCTTGTCCACGAAGCCATGCTCGACCAGGAGCTCGCCCAGCCTCGGGACCGGCTGGACGCCCTTCTCGGTCAGCTTCATCTGGACTTCAAGGCACTTGTTGATCTGGAGTTGCGTGGCCAGGTTGTTCTTCACCAGGAGCTGGCCGAACAGGTACTCGACCTTCTGGTTCTTGAGATGCTGGTCGATGGTCTTGAGCCGCCGGTGCTGCTCTTCGAGCAGCCCCTCGAGGTCCTTCTGCTCGATCACGCCCCGCGACAGCATGACCACGCCCAGCGGACGTGTGGGCGTCCGGGGCCCCGGCTTCTGACCCGCCGACGCCTCCTGCTCGTGGATGCACTCCTCGAGTTGCCTCGGCGTGATCAGGCCCTTCTCCACGGCAATCTGTCCCAGCATGATGTCTCTTTTGGACTGCACGGGGCCTAGTATAAGCCGCGTGGCGGAGGGTGTCAAAGCAAGGTTCAGTGAGCGAGCCACTTGACCGACTGCGGCTGGAAATTCGAAATCTCCACCGAGCCGCCGGTCATGTCCCGCGACGAGAAGCCCGGCTGCCACCGCGCCGAGACGTTGAGGATCAGCCCCGCCGAGATCGCGCAGGTCAGCATGGACGAGCCCCCGTAGGAAACGAAGGGCAGGGTGACGCCGGTGATGGGGGCGACCCCCAGCGTCATGCCGATGTTGATGAAGGTCTGAGTGGCGAACAACGTGGTCAGGCCGACGACCACCAGGCGGCCGAACGGCTCGCGCGACTGGTGCGCGATCCGGAGGGACTTGGAGAAGTACACCCCCAGGAGCAGCAGCACGAACGTCGAGCCCATGAATCCCAGCTCCTCCGCGATGATCGAGTAGACGAAGTCCGTATGGCGTTCCGGGACGTAGAACGGAACCGACTGCCCGCCTTCACCCAGCCCGCGTCCCCAGAGCCGCCCCGCGGCGCACGCCTTGACCGACTGCTCCTGCTGGTAGCGGAGCTCGGGCGCCACCTTCTCGGGGAACATGAACGAGAGGACCCGGTTCTTCTGGTATTCCTTCAGCCCGAACTTCCACCCGGGCACCGCCCCCGCAACCATGACGAGGATGATTGCGGCCAGGTGCAGCTTCCTCGCGCCGGCCGTGTAGAGCATCGCGAAAAGGGCGGGGATGAAAAGGAGCGTGGTGCCCAGGTCCGGCTGCACGACGATCAACGCGCAGGGGATGGCGGTCAGGAGCCCCGGCAGCCACAGTCCTCTCCAGGACTGGATGTTCCGCGTGTACATGAGGACTCGCGCCAGGGTGAGCACGTACGCGATCTTGCAGAATTCAGCCGGCTGCACGGTGAACGGCCCCAGCGAGAACCAGTGGCGCGCCCCCTTGATGTAGTTGCCCTTGACGAGGAGGAAGGCCAGCGCGACCACGCTCCCGATCCAGAGAAACCACGCGGCCCGGCGGTAGTGATGGTAGTGCGGGATCGCGACCAGGCCCATCACCGCAAGCCCCACCCCGAGGAACGTCGCCTGCTTGAGGAAGATCGACTTCGTGATCGAGGCGCCGCCGAGATCGGAGACCGGCGCCTGCGTCCAGAGAGAGAGGAGGCCCACTCCCGCGAGAAGCAGGACGCACACGACGATCGTCTTGTTGATCCGCCCGATCATTTCGATTTCGGGAAAAGAAGCTCCAGGATCTTCAGCGCGACCGGGGCCGCCGCCTCGCCGCCGTGCCCGCCGTGCTCGACGAACACCGTGATCGCGACCTTCGGATTGTCATAGGGAGCGTAGCCGGCGAACCACGCGTGCGAGTCGGGGCCGCCCGACTGTGCCGAGCTCGTCTTTCCCGCCGCGGCCACCTCTCGGAGCCCCGAATGGTAGGCCGTGCCATGGACTTCGTGCACCACCGAGTAGAGCCCGCGCTGCACCTCGCGGATCGTCTCCCTTGAAATCCCCAGGGGGACCGGCGCCGGGGGCGCGGCCAGCCGCCGCACGTGGGGCGTCACGCGGTAGCCGCCGTTCGCGATAGCAGCCATCATCACCGCCGCCTGGATCGGCGAGACCATGAGCTCGTGCTGGCCGATCGCGAGCGAGAGGACGTCGCGGTCCCCGACCTGCCGCTTCGGGAGCGCGCCGGCCACCTCGCCGGAAAGGTCGAGGCCCGTCGGCGCGCCGTAGCCCATCGCGCGGGCCCATTTGAGGACGCCCTCGAGCTCGACGCGCCGGCCCACCTCATAGAAGTAGCAGTTGCACGAGCGTTCGAGGGCCTGGTAGAGGACGAGCTCGCCGTGCGTGCCGTGGTGCTCCCGCCAGATGTGGCAGTTGAACTTGTCCGAGTTTGGGAAGAATTTGCCGTTGCAAGGCAGGAGTTCGTCGGGCCGCACCTTCTTCTCCTCGAGGCCCGCAACGGAGGTCACGATTTTGAAGATCGAGCCCAGCTGGAATTGCTGCGCGAACGCCCAGCTGCTGAGCGGCTTCCCCGCATGGTCCGCGAAAAGGGCCTGGATCGCCGCGCGCTTGGCGGGCGTGCCCGGCGGCGTGAAGACATTGGGGTCGTAGCCCGTGGTCGACGCCAGCGCGATGACTGCGCCCGACTGCGCGTCGATCACCACCGCACCCATGCGGTGCGATCCCGACTGGAGGATCGCCTCGACCGCCTTCTGGATGTCGAGATCGATCGTGAGCTCGATCTCCGAGCCGGGCTCGGCGGCCTTGAGCTCCACCATGCGCTTGCTCGAGGTGCCGGCCTCCCGCTCGAGGACGACCAGCCCGGGTCGGCCGCGGAGTTCGTCGTCGTACCGCTTCTCGATTCCCGCAAATCCCACTCGATCTTCATGGAAGACGCCCCGGTGGTAGAGCTGGGCGATGCCGTCCTGCCCGATCAGCTCCGGGAACCCCTCGTAGAGCGAGCCGTCCTGGAGTCTCTCCCGGAAGACGCGTTCGTTCGCGGTGATCGGTCCGGTGTAGCCAACCCACTGGCCGCCGAGCAGGCCGGCGGGGTACACGCGCTTGAGCGACTCGCGCACCACGGCGCCCGGGAAGCGCAGGGGCGCCGTTTCGAACGCGAGGGCCGCCTCAAAGGAAATGTCGCGGGCGAGAAGGTAGGGCGTCCGCTTTTCTCTTCTGTAAATGCGCGTCTGCTCGGCGGCAGGTCGGCGGGAGGCCTGCTTGTAGATCTTGTTGTAGATCTCGCTTCGGGCCTGCTCGAAGTCCTCCGGGGCCATGCCGATCCGCGAGGCGATGTCCCAGGGGACCTTGTCGTACTCCGCGAGCACCAGGTAGAGGTCGAACGAGCGCTGGTCTTCCGCGAGGGGCCGGCGCTTCGCGTCGAGGATGGGGCCCCGCATCGGCCGGACGGTATCGATGAAGCGCATGACGCCGGCGGTGACGGCCTGCGGTTCGGGCGCGTTCACGACCTGCATCTGGACGAGGCGGGCCTGGAGGCCCCCGAGGGGGAGGAGGATGAACGCCAGGATCAGGACGACGCGGGAGCGATCCATCAGCGCACCGACCAGCGGGCCTGCTGGAAGAAGAAGAGGAGCGGCGGCGTGATCGCCGCGGTGAGGAGCGCGGAGACGAGCGTTTTCCCCGCGACGACCGCGAAGGGGATGCCGCCCGCGCTGATCGAGACGAAGGCCGCGCCCGCCGCGTTCACCCAGCAGGCGGCGAGGAATCCGACCGCGAGCTGCGTGATGGGGCTCTCGCGGAAGAGGACCTGGCGGACCTGGAGCACGGCCCAGCCCGCCACGGCGAAGAGAAGCGCGTGGAGGCCGAGCGGCCCGGCGCTGCCCGCGTCCTTCAGGAGGCCGATCCCCCAGCAGGCGAGGAGCCCCTGCTTCGAGTCGCGCGCGAAGAGCGCGGCGAAACAGGCGAGGGCGAGGAGCACCTCGGGGCGCGCGCCCTTGACCGACCAGGTCTCGAGCACCGTGACCTCGGCGGCGAGCGCCACCACGCCCCAGGCGACGAGCTTCCCCGTGCTGTACCGGTTCATTTGATCATATCGCCGACGAGGATCATCACGTGCTCGAGGGCGCGGAAGTCGACGACGGGATCGACCTCGGCCCGCGGCGACGAGCCCAGGGCATTCGCGATCCCGGCGACGCGGCCCAGCAGGAGCCCGCGGGGGACGCCGTTCGCGGGGTCGTCGGTGGTCAGGACGAAGCCCTCCGGATCGATCGAGGCGCCGGACATGAACCACTTGAGCTGGCCGCGCTGCCCGGCGGTGCCCTCGTAGACGCCGACGTGCCTCTTGTCGAAGGCCGGGGCGGTGACGGTGGTCTTCGGGACGGCGACGGCGCCGGCGTGGAAGGCGGGATCGGTGACGAGCTGGACGAGACTGGTCCACGGGCTCGTCTCCAGGATGCGGCCCACGAGCTGGTTGTTATAGAGGACGAGCATGCCCTTCTGAACTCCGCCCTTGGACCCCAGGCTCAGGGTCAGGGACTTCCGCCACGGCGAGCCGTCCGTCGGGAGGAGGACGCCCGCGTGGAGCAGCTTGAAGACGTGCTCCGGGCAGGCCTGTTTGAGTTTGGAAACCTGGTCGACCTTGTCCTTGAGGATCTCGTTCTCGTTCAGCAGCTTCTGGATCTGGTCCTTGAAGAAATCCACCTGGGCCTGGAGTTCCGCGTCTCCGTGCGACGGGAGCACGCCGGCGGGCAGTGCGTGAAGGGTGGAAGCGACCCACTGGATGGGCGCGAAGGCGGTCACCGTCGTGAGTCGCGCCTTGCGGGTCCAGCCCGAGGGGAGGATGAGCAGGATGATGGAGATGCCGAGGAACGGCAATAGAGACGATCTCCTCCGCAGCGGAGGCATCCGATCCCCCTCTCTCTCTGGTGTCCAGGGAGGATTATAGCCCGACCCGGCCGCTTGTCCATTCCAAATCATAAATTATGATATGGGTCCAAAAGCGGCCTCGCAGTTCCTGGACCTTCGCGGTCCAAAAACTGCGAGGCAGCTTTTGGGTCGCCCCCGCCGCCGCGATGCTACAATCCCCACACCAATGGCCGACGGCGCGAAATTCCGGGTCCTCATCGTGGACGACGAGCAGTCCATCTGCGACGTCCTCCAGATCTCGCTGAGGAAGGAGGGCTACGACGTCGCGGCCGACACGAGCGCGAAGCGGGCGCTCGAGAGGTTCCGCCGGGAGCACTTCGACGTCGTCCTCCAGGACCTCAAGATGCCCGAGATGGACGGCATCGACCTCCTGCGCGAGCTCAAGAAGATCCACGAGGAGTGCGTGGTCATCATCATGACCGCCTACTCGACGTGGGACCGCGCCGTCGAGGCGATGCGGCTCGGCGCCTACGACTACATCAAGAAGCCGTTCGACACGCAGGTCGACATCAAGGGGACGATCGCCCGCGCCCTCCAGTCGCGCCGCACCTCGGCCGACTTCGCGAGGGGCTTCGACGAGATGCTCTCCCGGATCGGCATGGTCATCGGCTACTCCAAGCCCATGCGCCAGGTGCGCGACCTGATCCTCCGCGCGGCGCCGACCGACTCGACCGTCATCATCCAGGGCGAGAGCGGCGTGGGGAAGGAGCTGATCGCGCGCGCTCTCCACTACGGTTCGTCCCGCAAGGACAAGCCCTTCATCGCCGTCAATTGCGGCGCCCTCACCGAGACGCTCCTCGAGAGCGAGCTGTTCGGCCACGCGAAGGGCTCGTTCACGGGCGCGGTCGGCGACAAGGTCGGCCTCGTCGAGGTCGCCCACACGGGGACGCTCTTCCTCGACGAGGTGAGCGAGATGAGCCCGCAGCTCCAGGTGAAGGTCCTGCGGCTCCTCGAGGAGAAGGAATTCAAGCCGGTGGGAAGCGTGACGACGAAGAAGGTCGACGTCCGCTTCATCACCGCGACCAACAAGGACCTCGAGCGGGCGATCCAGGAGAACGAGTTCCGCAAGGACCTCTACTACCGGCTGAACGTCATCCCGATCCACATCCCCCCGCTCCGGGAGCGGCGCGACGATATCCCGCTCCTCGCCGAGTACTTCCTCGCGAAGTACTCGAGGGACATGAAGCGGCAGGGCAAGACGTTTGTCCCCGAGGTCAAGGAGGCGATGCTCCGGCACCCGTGGCCGGGCAACATCCGGGAGCTCGAGAACGCCGTCCAGCGCGCGGTCGCGCTCTCCGACGGCGCGCAGATCACGGTGCGCGACCTGCTCGAGACCGCGGCGCCGCAGGCGGATCACCCGGTCCCGGTGGGCTCGCCCATCGGGGAGGACGGGCTCGACCTCGACCAGACGATGGCGGAGATCGAGGTGGGCTACTTGAAGCGCGCGCTCGACATCACCGAGGGTAACTACACGAAGGCCGCGCAGCTCCTGAAGATGTCGCTCCGCTCCTTCCGCTACAAGCTCCAGAAGTACGGCATCGACAAAGACACCGACTGAGCGATGCTCACGGTCGAACAGGCCTCCGCGCTCATCCTCGCCGACATGCCGCCGCCGCGCCCGGTCGCCGTCGCGCTCGATGACTCGCTCGGCCACGTCCTCGCGGAGGACTGCGCGAGCGACGTGGACATGCCGCCCTTTGACAAGTCGATGATGGACGGCTACGCGGTGCGGTCGGGCGACGCCGGGCCGCTCGAGGTCATCGAGGAGATCCCGGCGGGCCGGATGCCGGCGCGCGAGGTGCGCCCCGGGTCGTGCTCGAAGATCATGACCGGCGCTCCGGTGCCGACGGGGGCGGACGCGGTCCAGCAGGTCGAGAAGACGAGGCGCGACGGCCCGCGCGTCACGCTTCTTGACCGCGTCGTGCCGCGCCAGAACATCGCGCCGCGCGCGCAGGACCTGAAGAAGGGCGAGGTCGTCCTCAAAAGGGGCCACCGGATCGGCCCCGCGGAGATCGGCACGCTGGCGACGATCGGGAGGACACGCGTCCCGGTCTTCGCGAAGCCGCGCGTCGCGGTGCTCGCGACCGGCGACGAGCTCGTGCCGCCCGACGTCCAGCCCGGGCCGGGCCAGATCCGCAACTCGAACACCTTCTCGATCGCGGCGCAGGTCCGCGCGCTCGGGCTCGAGTGCGACGACCTCGGCGTCGTGCGGGACGAGAAGGAGGCGATCCGCGGGAGGATCCGTGAAGGGCTCACGCGCGACCTCCTCCTGGTCTCCGGCGGCGTCTCGGCCGGCGACTGGGACCTCGTGATCCCCGCGCTCGAGGCGGAGGGCGTGACGATCCGGATGCACCAGGCGCTCATCAAGCCGGGCCGGCCCTTCTGTTTCGCCCCGCGCGTCTTCGGGCTGCCGGGGAACCCGGTCTCGTCGTTCGTCATCTTCGAGGTGTTCGTGCGGCCGTACCTGGGCCGGATGATGGGCGCCGACCTGTCGAGGCCGCGGATTCGCGCGCGGCTCGAGACGCCGGTGACGAAGGCGATCGAGCGTGTTCATTACCTGCCCGCGCGCGTACGGTACGAGGGGGAGGGCCACGTCGCGGAGACGGTCCCGTGGCGGGGTTCGGCCGACCTCTTCGCGGTGACGAAGGCGAACGCATTCGTGGTCGTGCCCGTCCAGGCGACGGTCCAGAGGGGAGAGATGGTCGAGTGCATGCTGCTCTGAAGTGGTCGCTGCCGTTCCTCTTCGCGCTCCTCTTCTGGGCGTCCTTCCATCCCCTGAATCTCGGGTTCCTGGCGTGGGTCTCGCTCGTGCCGCTCCTTCTTTATGCGAGGGTCACCTCGGGGAAGAAGGCGTTCTTCGTCGCGTGGCTGGGCGGGGCGCTCGCGTTCGGAGCCTGCTTCTGGTGGGTCCGGTACACGGTGCCCGTGGGGCCGTACTTCCTCGGGCTCTACAAGGGGCTCTACCCGGCGCTCTTCGTCGTGATCATCCGGCGCCTCGGTCCGCTCTGGTCCCCGGTGGTCTGGGTCGCGCTCGAGTACCTGCGCGCGTATCTCTTCAGCGGCCTGCCGTGGTTCCTGGTGGGGTACACGCAGCACGAACTCTTCCACACGATCCAGGTCGCGGACCTCGGCGGCGTCTGGCTGGTCTCGGCGCTTGTCGCGTTCGTGAACGGAGCGATCGTCGACGGGCGCGCCTGCGTCCGGCGGGCGGCCGCGCTCGCGGTCCTCCTCTCGTGGTCGTACGGCATGGTCCGGGCCGGGACGATCGAGATGACGGAAGGCCCGAAGATCGCGATCGTCCAGCCGAACATCCCCCAGGACCTGAAGAACGAATCCTTGCAGGGGGAAAAGGTCGCGATCGACAACTACGAGAAGCACCTCGAGTTGACGCGGAAGGTCGCGAAGGAGAAACCCGACCTCATCGTCTGGCCCGAGGCGGCTGTCTACTACGGCCTCCTGTGGCGGCCCGACCGGATGAATTGGGATCATGATGATTGGTACTACCGGGTCATCGAGCCCTCGCGGCAGACCTCGACGCGCACGCTGATCGGCCTGCTCATCGTCGAGCGCGAGCCGAAGAAGCCCCTGGCGTTCACCAATTCCGCCGTGTTGATCGACGCCGAGGGGACCATCATCGGACGCTCCGACAAGGTTCACCTCGTGCCGTTTTCCGAATACGTTCCGTTCAAGGCGGTGCTGCCGCGCTTGAGGGACTGGATCCACGAGATCTCGGGGCTGAAGCTGGAGGACATGCGGCCGGGCGGGGGATTCCCCGTGCGGGAACTGGGGGGACAGCGTTACGGGGCCCAGATCTGTTTCGAGGCGATCTTTCCGGAAATTTCTCGCGAGATCGCAAGGAACGGGGCGTCCTTCACCGTCAATATATCCAACGACGGCTGGTTCCGGGACAGCGCGGAGCTCGACCAGATGCTCGCGATGGCCCGGTTCCGGGCGATTGAGAATCGGATGCACGTGGTCCGGGCGACCAACACCGGGATCTCGGCCTTCATCGAGCCGACGGGCCGGGTCCAGGCGTTGATTCCCGGAAAAGAAATCGCGGGCACGCTCGCGGCGCGGGTGAGGGTGACGGGGTCCTCGAGCCTGTTCCGGGCGTGGGGAAACTGGATCGCGTGGCTGGCGTCGCTGGGCACCGTGGCCCGGCTGGCGCGGTTCATTTTCGTTGACAGGAAGAAACGGACGGCCTAGATTGGCCGCGGTCTGCGAGGGGAACTCTTAAAGGGGGTCGACCATGAGCCTGCTGTCGAAGTTGTTCGTGATCCTGGTGTTCGTCGTGGCCCTGGTCAAGCTGGGCATCGACGTCACCCTGTTTGCTCACAAGGTCGACTGGAAGGACAAGTTCGTCAAGGAAGTCAACTACCACTACCAGACCCAGCAGATCAAGAACGCCGAAATCGCGGCGCGCGAGATGGAGATCGAGAACAACAAGGTCTTCATCGGCATCCTCACGGACCGCATCAACACCCTCGACCAGGAGAACTCGGCGAAGGCCGCGTTCATCAACAACCTGCAGCGGCAGCTGGACTTCTCCAACACCCAGCTGGTCAAGCAGGAGGCGGACATGCAGGTGTTCGTCCGCCAGCTCGAGGTGCAGCTCGCGCAGATCACGGAGCTCACGACGAAGATCGAGGAGCACCGCATCAAGCTCGCGAAGGCGCTCGACACGAAGAACCTCGCGGTGTCGGAGCTCCAGTACGCCCGGCAGGCGTCCGAGAAGCTGGCGCAGGACCTGGCCGAGCTCGAGGTCAAGCACGTCGACATGGCGAAAGACAAGAAGCACATGGAAGAGAAGCTGAACCACCTGGTCCAGCTCGGCGTGAAGGTCGACATCGCGCCCAAGAAGCCGCTCGAGGGCAAGGTCACGGCCGTGGCGAACGAGATCGGCTTGGTGGTCATCTCGATCGGCAAGGATGACGGCGTGATGGAAGGCGACGAGTTCACCGTCTACCGGGGCGGCGACTTCGTGGCGAAGATCCAGGTGGACCGCGCGGACCGCCGCTGGTCGGCGGGCAAGGTCGTGCTGAAGAAGACCGATCCCCGCGTGGCCGACGATGTTTCGAACCACATCTATGTCTCGGCGCCCCGTCCGGGCGGCGGGAACTAGGAGGCGGCGATGGCTGACGAAGAAGAGGTCGAGGAGGCGCAGCCCGCGGCCACCGAGTTCGTCCCCGAGGCGTCGGGGAAGCCCAAGAGCAACGTCTACACCACGCTGCTGATCCTCGCGTTCGTTGCGTTCTTTGCGGGAAGCTGGATCTCGGGCAACGAAGCGTGGCAGCACTACGACGTGCAGTTCTTCGGGATGTTCAAGAAGACCGAGCGCAAGGGCGGCGAGGCGGCGCCCGCGACCACCGGTACGAACGCGAGCACGGAGACCCCGGCTCCTTCCAAGGAACCGATGAAGTAGCATTCTCCAGGGATTCCAGGAAAAGCCCCCGAACTCATCGGGGGCTTTTTCATTTTCAGGACCGTTCGTTCACTGTGTGAATAATCGTAGTTTATATTTCATAATTTACTTGCCTTTCTTCCTCGAGGGGATATACTCCCCTCGACGCGCGGACGCGCGCCGAGGATAGAGAGAGGGAACCGTGAGAGGGGGAGCTTCACACCACATCCGCATGTGCCGGCCTGCCTTGAGTGGCGGTCTTCCACATCGGGCCCGAGTCGAAGGGCTCCCCCTGTTGCCGGAGGTCACGCATGCTGGGCATTCTTAAGCGCTGCTTCGGGTTTTTCTCCAAGGACATGGGCATGGACCTGGGGACGTGCAACACCCTGGTCTACGTCAAGGGGGAGGGCATCGTCCTCTCCGAGCCTTCCGTCGTCGCGGTCAAGAAGGGCACCAACCAGGTGCTCCTCGACGGCAAGGCCGTCGGCGCGACGGCGAAGGAGATGATCGGCAAGGCGCCCGGAAACATCGGCGTCATCCGGCCGATGCGCAACGGCGTCATCGCCGACTTCGACGTCACCGAGGCGCTCATCAGCTACTTCATCCAGAAAGTCCACAACCGCAAGTTCGGAATCATGCCGCGCGTCGTCATCGCCGTCCCGTCGGGCATCACCGGCGTCGAGAAGCGCGCGGTCATCAACTCGGCCGAGCGCGCCGGCGCGCGCCAGGTCTTCGTGATCGACGAGCCCATGGCCGCCGGCATCGGCGCCGGGCTCCCCATGCTCGACCCCATCGGCAACATGATCGTCGACATCGGCGGCGGCACGACCGAGGTCGCCGTCCTCTCCCTGGGCGGCATGGTCGCCTCCAAGTCCGTCCGCGTCGCGGGCGACAAGTTCGACGAGGGCATCATCCAGCACCTGCGTCGCGCCTACAACCTCCAGGTCGGCGAGCAGACGGCGGAGAAGATCAAGATCGAGATCGGCTCCCTCTTCCCGCTCGAGGGGGAGATGTCGCTCGAGGTCAGCGGCCGCGACGTCATGAGCATGATGCCGCGCCGGGTGTCCGTGACCAGCGAGGAGATCCGCGAGGCGATGAAGGAGCCGTTCGAGTCGATCCTGCAGGCGATCAAGGAGACGCTGGAGCAGACGCCCCCGGAACTGGCGGGCGACCTCACCCAGCGCGGCATCACGCTCGCGGGCGGCGGCTCGCTCATCCGCGGCATCGACCGCGCGATCCGCAAGGAGATCGACATCCCCGTCCGCATCGCCGAGGACCCGCTTACCTGCGTCGCGCGCGGCACGGGCCTGGTGATCGAGAACCTCGACAAGTTCAAGGACGCGCTCGAGAGCGACGACGACATGCACTAACCGGGACGGGGAGTGACCGGGTGATTGGGCGGTCGGAAATCCGATGGCTCAATGGAGAGAGAGGGGGAAGAGGTGGACAGGCTGATGAGGCACTTCCGGCGCGAGTACCAGATCGTGATCACCGAGCGGACCGCCCACCGGCTGGCGGAGACGGTGAGAAACATGAGGTGCGTCGACCCGTCGATCCAGCTCGGCGTGACGGGCTCGGACGAGGCGGCGCTCATCCCCCGGCGCGTCGACGTGACGGTCGCCGACCTTCGCACGATCCTCAGGGGCCGCCGCACGCACGTCGCGTAAGGCGGATCAGCTCTCCGCGATCGCGACCGCCGCGGCGGCCTTCTGCGCGTGGGTGATGTTCAGGTGGACGCGGCGGATCTTTCTCTTCGCGGCGACCTTCTTCGCCTGGCCCGAGAGGCGGACCGTGACGGCGCCGAGCGCGTCGCGCGCGATCTCGACGTCCGTCCACCGGATGCCGCCCGACCAGCCCGTCCCGAGCGCCTTGAGTACCGCCTCCTTGGCGGCGAACCGGGCCGTGTAATGGGCGATCCGGTTCCACTTGCCCTCGCAGTACCGGCGCTCCGCGGCGGTGAAGATCTTCTTGAGGAACGGCGCGCCCTGCCGCTTCATCGCCGCCTTGAACCGGTCCAGCTCGATCAGGTCGATGCCGACCCCGAGGATCATCCGGCCATGCTAGGGCCTGTCATGGGGAAACGCAAGGCGGGCCGTCTATAATGGAGAAGATGTCCCGACTCCCCTTCCTGTTCCTGTCCCTGCTTGCGGCTCCGCAGGACGGCCCCCACCTGCCCCTTGCGGAGAAGACCCTGGCCTCGTGGGGAAAGGACGACCGGATCGTCTTCGCGTACTACTATATCCGCGACGACGCCGCCGTCCGCCACGACTTCCTGGAGATGGCCAAGACCGGCATCGACGTCGCGCTCGTGATCGGGAACGAACCCGCGCGCCTCGCCGCGCTCGCGCGTGTGCTCGAGGATCTCGACAAGGAGGGGCGGGACCATCCGCGCGTCGCGCCCGCGATCGACGTCGCGCCGCTCAAAGGCGCCGACTTCACCACGGACGAGGGGAAGCGCCGCCTCTACGCGCTTTTCACCGCCTTCCACTCGCGCATCCCGCTGAAGTCGTGGGCGCTCGCGGAGGGCCGGCCGATCGCGTGGCTCCTTCCCGCGCCCGCGGGGACGCGGGCCGACAAGGGGCTGGGCGAGGCGCTGAACGAGCTCGGGAAGAAGGACTACGACGGGCGGGGGTTCTTCCTCGCCGCCGATGTATCGTGGCGCGACCTTCCGGCCGA
>JBGPCZ010000117.1:0-19865 GCA_041482015.1 Planctomycetota bacterium
CTTCCACAGCGTATCCCTCCAAAAGCTGGCCGCTGCTAACGGCCGGTTTGTGAAACAATTGCTTGCTTCACCGGAGGATACGCCTTTACCTCAAATCTCCACAGCTTTCAGGACACTGCCTCGTCGTCACCCCAGAGGTGACACAACAGGTCCACACGATCGACGATTGGTGGCGCAGGGAACGGCCGGCCGCTCCCCACCTTTTCTCCGAGGAACTTGCCGCCGCATTCGCCCTCCTCGGGGGCGCACCGCAAGCCGGACGGCGCTATCCTCACCCCACTATCCCTGAGGTCCGGAGAATCTTGCTGCGATCAAGCCGGTATCACATCTACTACAAGATCCACGAAGACGACGTGATCGTCCTTGCGGTGTGGAGCGCCATGCGCGGAAGCGGTCCCGAGATCAAGTGATCCCCTCGGGGGCCGCGCCGGTCAAGGACCGGATGACAGAGGTTCGATATGTGTCCACCAGGGCCCACCATTCAATTCTTTGTCGTAACCCCTTGGTTTCTCAAGGGGTTGCGTCATAGCTTCAGCTTGCGCGGCAAGCGGCAAGGCGACTCGTTCGACTGCCCTTTGACTGTTTTCCGTCCGATTGATGGCTTCGCCCGAGGTACTAACGGCGGTACGTAGTCGTTCAGCGTTGGCGCGACCGTAGACGTGGAGCCTCATTTGGGCTGTCTGGTGTCGAGCGAGAGTCTGCGGCATTGGAGCCGCCCTTCTCTGGGTCAAGCAGAACGACCGATTCTTGAGATTGCTCGCGGCAAAGACTTTAGATGCTCTGACGCTTGGTAGAGATCTACCGCCTGCTGGGCATTGAGCCAAAACTCCGGAGTCATATCGAGCGCTGCCGAGAGCCGGACGGCCATTTCGGCGGTGACCGCAGAATGACCGTTGACGATACGGTTGATGACCTTCAGGTCGCAACCAATATGATCCGCCAGTTGCTTCTGGGTCAGACCCAGCGGCTTGAGGAACTCCTCCTGGAGGATCTCACCGGGAGAGGTCGGCTTCCTACGCATCTTCTTCATGTTCTCCTCCTCAATGATAGTCCTCGATCCTTGCTTCTTCCACACCAGCGCTAGTCCACCGGAAGACAACCCTCCATTGTTTGTTGATCCTGATGGAGTGATATCCCTTTAAGCCACCCTTAAGCGCCTCCAAACGATTTCCCGGCGGGCTTCTCAGGTCCTGCAGGTCCGTCGCATAATGAAGAATGTCGAGTTTCCTTCGGGCGATCATCGCGATTCCCTGCCAGCCCGCTTTCTTCTTCACCTTGCCGGTGAGGAAGAACTCCTCAGTGGCCGGGTCAGAGAAGGATCGAATTGCCATGACTTCCCGGAGTATACCTAACATAGGTATACCGTATCAAGGTAATCTGTGTCGAGAGGGAGACTCCCCTTGACCGGTCAATTCACTAGCTCACGATGGTGGCGGCCAATGAATGCGTGCCGGGCTCCTGGCCGCCCTCAAGAGCAACCTGGCTGGGACGCGGGTTGTTGCGGCATCACAGAAGCTTTCTTTCGGGGCGTCATCGTGCGCCCCTTTCCCCAAACACCCGTTTTCTCAGGTTCAACGGCCTCCGCCGGGCCGCCCTGCGAACGTTCAACCGGGACCAGGTGACCGAGGTCCACCTGGGCCCACTCCTTCGACTCGACGGTTTCCCGCCCTCGCCCAGAGCAGGCGTCCGCATCCAGCCGGGTCGAGCCACATTCCACAATCCCTTCAGAAGGCGGGTATCCTGCTCAAGGTGGACATGCATGGGCCGGCGTTCCTCTTCATGCCGCCACCCCTACTCGCCCGATTCGTTATCCTCTTCGTCATCGTCATCCTCGGGCTCACTCTCACCCGGCGTGTTGGGCTACGCCAGGATGGCCGAACGTACTGGTAGGGCTCTATGATCCCTCACAGCCAAGACGCCTTGCTTGTCGCCATTGTCTTGGTTCTCTATCTCGTCTATGTCAGAGTCCGGAAGGAAAAGAGCGAGTAGGGCCCAGACGGCGATCACCCCCCCGCGGTCGAGGAAACCGCCGGGGCAACGCCGGTCGGGGAATCGGCGCGCTCGGTCCCGGGCCCCCTCCACCGGCGGTGCATCCACATCCACTGCTCCGGGTGCTCGCGGATGCGCGCCTCCAGCAGGTCGAGCCAGCGCTGGCTGACCTCCTCGTACGAGCCCGCCGTGGAGATCGGCCCGTCGAAGCGGAGGACCTGGGTTCCGTCGGCGTGCTTCGCCGACGTGAACACCAGCAGCGGGCAGTCGAAGCGCTTGGCGTAGACGGCGGGACCCGCCGCCGCGGTAACCTCGCGGCCGAAGAAGCGGGCGGGGAATCCGCCCCTCCGCGGATGCTGGTCGGCAAACATCGTCACGACCCGCCCCTCCTGGAGGAACTCGACGACTTGGTCGCGGGCATCCTTCTTCTGGATGATATCCATGTCGAAGTGGCGCTTCAGATAACGGATGCCCCACTGGAGCAGGACGTCGTTCCGCTGCTTCTTCATGATGACGGACCCGCGGACGCCCAGGAGGTGCGGGATGACGGCCATGCGGATCCAGCATCCCATGTGGGCGCTCACGACGACGACGCCCCGGCCGCGCGCGTAGGCCTCCTTGAGGAGCTCGGGGTTTTCGATGCGCAGCCCGATCTTCGCCTGCCGCGTCGCATGCGCGACCTCGGCCACGTGCCGGCAGATTGTCTGGAAGACCCCCCGCGCCACCTTTTCCGCCTGCGCCGGGGCCAGGCTCGCGCCGTACGCGAGGTTCAGGTGGTGGAGCGCGCGTTCGCGGGGGGTCGCGTCGAAGCGGTAGGCGAGGCGCCCGACCGCGTCCGCAAGCCGGAGCGACGCGGGGTAGCCCACGCAACGGAGCACGGCGAGCATCCCGCGCACGATCGCGTACTCCACGAGCCGGAGCATGGGTCCCTAGGATACCAGATTGGGGCCTCCTCCGAAAGCCGCCACGAGACCCGGACGATCCACCTCAAGCTTCTCAAGTCCTCTTGCCGACGTTGTATAATCATCCCCATGGACGGCGGCGCGAACCCATGAAGAAGTGGAACATCCTCGTCTGGGCGAACGACGGGAAGAAGTTCTGCCAGAACTTCCACGTCATCGAGGCCAGCGCCGAGGCGGCGCAGCAGTGCCTCCTGGAGAACTTTCCCTACCCGAAGCTCAAGGCGACGGTCACCGTCCAGGGCGTCGAGGAGATGAACGAGGACGCCTCGCTCTTCCTCCCCGGCCTCGTCTACAAGTCGGGCAAGGCCTACTTCGCCTAAGAAAACCACAGAGGCACAGAGACGCGGAGAAGATTCTTTCTCTAGACTTCCCCCCTTACGTCCGTTATCACCTTCTTTCTTATCTCTTTATCTCCTCTCATCACCTGATCTCCCTATGAAGAGGGCCCTCATCACCGGCATCACCGGCCAGGACGGCTCCTACCTCGCGGAGTTCCTGCTCTCCAGGGGCTATGCCGTCCACGGCATGGTCCGCCGCTCGTCGACGGAAAACTTCGAGCGCATCGGCCACCTGCGCACGTCCATCGAGCTCCACCAGGCGGATCTCCTGGACCAGCTCTCGATCATCGACGTCCTCAAGGAAGCCCGGCCCCACGAGGTGTACAACCTCGCCGCCCAGTCGTTCGTCCCGACGTCGTGGCTCCAGCCGGTCCTCACGGGCGAATTCACCGCGCTCGGCGTGACGCGGATGCTCGACGCGATCCGGCTCGTCGACCGGAAGATCCGGTTCTACCAGGCCTCGTCGAGCGAGATGTTCGGCAAGGTCCAGGAGACGCCCCAGACGGAGAAGACGCCGTTCTACCCGCGGAGCCCCTACGGGGTCGCGAAGGTCTACGGGCACTGGATCACCGTCAACTACCGCGAGTCGTACGATCTCTTCGCCTGCTCGGGGATCCTGTTCAACCACGAGAGCCCGCGGCGCGGGAAGGAGTTCGTGACGCGGAAGATCTCGCACGCCGTCGCGTCCATCCGGAAGGGGAGTCAAAAGGAGCTGCGGCTCGGGAATCTCGACGCGAAGCGCGACTGGGGGTTCGCCGGCGACTACGTCCGCGCGATGTGGCTGATGCTCCAGCAGAAGAGGCCGGACGACTTCGTCGTCGCGACCGGGGAGAACCACACGGTGCGCGAGTTCTGCGAGATCGCGTTCGACCACGTGGGCCTGGACTGGAGGAAGCACGTCGTCGTCGACCGGAAGTTCTTCCGGCCCGCGGAGGTGAACACGCTCTGCGGCCGGCCTGCGAAGGCGCGGCGGAAGCTCGGCTGGCGGCCGGCCGTGACGTTCGCCGAGCTGGTCCGGATGATGGTGGACGCGGACCTCGAACGCCTCTCATGAAGGCCCTGGTGACCGGCGCCAGCGGCTTCGTGGGCCGGCACCTGGTCGTGGCCCTGCGCGAGGCCCGCTGGCGGGTGGTGACCCTCGACCGGCAGCCGCCCGCGGACATCGTGGGCGATCTCCTCACCGTCTCCCTCCGCGCGGCCAGGGCGGACGTCGTGTTCCACCTCGCGGGGTTCGCGAACCCGTCCGCCTCGCTGACGCACGCGCGGGACGCCTACGATGCCAACGCGCGCGGGACGGCCCGGCTGGTCCGCGAGGCGCCCGCGGGCCGGTTCGTCATCGCGAGCTCCTGCCAGGTCTACCCGTTCTCGGACCGGCGGCACGTCGAGGGGGACCCGGTCCGTCCGCGCAGCCCCTACTCGGCCAGCAAGCTGTGCGGCGAGGCGCTGGCGCTCGCGGTCGGGCGGGACGTGATCGTCCTGCGCCCGTTCAACCACACGGGGCCGGGCCAGGGCGACGCGTACGTCTGCCCGCGGATCGCGCGGCAGATCGCGCGGGCCGAGGCGGGGCGCGGACCGAGGACGATCGAGGTGGGCGAACTCGCCCCCGAGCGCGACTTCTTCGACGTGCGGGACATGGCGCGGGCCTACCTCCGGGCGGCCGAGAAGGGGCGCTCAGGGGAGATCTACAACGTGGCGACCGGCCGGCCGGTCTCGATCGGCAGGATCCTGGAGTCGCTCCTGGCGCTCTCCGAGGTGACGCTGGAGGTCCGGGCGACGAACGGGCGGCGGTCGGTCCTCACCGGGGATTCGTCGAAATTCCGCGCGGCCACCGGCTGGCGCCCGGAGATCCCCCTCGCCCGCACCCTGGCCGACCTGCTGGCCCACGAGCGGCTTGCGCAAAAATAGACCGTCCGTTTTTGCCACGGCAAAAGGAGACGGTCCGTTCTTGCTCGTGGCAAAAACGGACCGTCTCGTTTTGCACGGATCGGCCTACTTCAAGCTCTTGAGGCGGGCCTCGACCTCGGCGCGGAGGAGCCAGCCTCGGGGGGCGGCCTTGAGCGCGTCCCGCAGGATGTCGGCGGCGGCCGCGCCCTCCCCTTTGCCCATGAGGGCCAAGGCCTGGTAGTAGAGGATCAGGCTGTCGCCTCGTCGCGTCCGCGCCGCCTGCACCAGGAACTTGAGCGCCTCGTCCCACTTCTTCGACTGGACCTCCGCCGCTCCACGGGCGAGCAACAGGACGTCGTCATAAGGGTCGTCCATCCCCGGCCGTCCCTCGAGAAAGGCTCTCATCGGACTGCCGGGGGCGCAGTTCGCGAGCGCCTCCGCCCGCCAGTCCTTGTCCCGCCGCCCCTCAAGATGGCGCCGGAGCCAGAGCCGGGCCAGGCCCGCGCGACCCGCGGCAATCCCGGCCGCTTCCCGGTACGCGTCCTCCGCGAGCAGCTCCTCGCCCACCAGTTCCCAGCACCGCCCGATCCCCGCGCTCGCCTCCGGCTCCGACCCGCCGGCCAGGCGGAGCGCCAGGTTGAAGTGGGGGAGCGCCTGCCTCGCCCCCGCCTCGATGTCGTCCCGAGTCGCCTGGGGATCGGCCCGCCGCTGCTCAGCCAGAGAAAGTGCCCGGTCACCGGTGCGCAGCGCCTGGAGCACATCCTCCCGGTCGGCGCTCTTCTGGGAACGCGACAGGACGACAAAAGTCACGGCCCAGGGAATGAGGACCGCGAGGACGACCGCCGCCCACACCGCGGGCCGGAAGCGCGGGGCCTGGCGCGAACGTTCGAGGTACTTGTGGAGATCCGCCGCGAGGTCCGAGACCGCGGCGTACCGCCCGGCCTTCTCCCGGCTCATCGCCTTCCGCACCGCCCCCGAGAGGGCCGACGGCGCGTCACGGAGCGGCTCGGGATCGCCACGCAGGATCTTCGCCCCGATCTCATCCGGATCGTGCCCCGTGTACGGCGGACGTCCGGAGAGGAAATGGTAGAGCGTGGCGCCGAGCGAGTAGATGTCGGTCCGCGCGTCGAGCTGGTCGCCGCGCACCTGCTCGGGGCTCGCATACTCGGGCGTTCCCGACATCGCCCAGCGCGATGTCGCCGAGTCGTCGGGGATCGCCAGGCCGAAGTCGGTGAGGACGACGTGCCCGCCCTCGGCGATGAGGATGTTCGCGGGCTTGACGTCGCGATGGATGATGCCGCGCTCGTGGGCGTGGACCAGCGCCTGCGCCACCTCGTGGGCGATCCGCGCGGCCTCCCGCGGGGGCAGCGGGGAGCGGGGCGAAGTGCCGTCGACGAACGGCATGACGAGGTAGGGCCGGCCGTGGTGGATTCCGCGCTCGTAGATCGAGATGATCCCCGGGTGGGAGAGTCCGCCCGCCATCCGCCCTTCCCTCTCGATCCGCTGCGTGGGATGGCCGATGTCGGGCCGGAGGTACTTGACCGCCAGCCATCGACCGAGCTTCCGGTCCCACGCCTTCCAGACCTCGGCCATGCCGCCCTTCCCCAGGAGCGAGACGAGCACGTAGTGATCCATGATGCGGAGCGGGTCGGCGGAGGCCTCGATGACCTCGGGCGGGAGCGGCGGGGCCTTCAGCCGCGTCACCTCCTCCTGCTTGAGGTAGCCGCGCTCGACCAGGAGCTCGTCCAGCGGCCGGCCGGTGCGGTCCTGCTCGCGGATGCACTCCTCGAGCTGGGCCGGGGTGATGATCTTCTCCGACAGCGCGCGGTCGGCCAGCGGGCCGCCCGCGGAGGGGGCGAGGAATCGCGAGAGTCCCTTGAACGAGGCGGGATCGAGTTCCATCGACGCTCACCGCCACGCTGAAAAGAGCGTGTCGAGCTCCTTCGCCAGCTCGGCGTCGTCGCTGACGTACTCGCGGATCTCGTCGGTCACGAACCGGCGGAGCGACGCGCGGGCCTCCTGGAGGAAATGGCCGACCTGCGCCTCGGTGGACTTGAGCTCGGAGGCGATCTCGCGGACGGCGACGTTCTCGAGGTGGAAGCGGCGGAACGCGGTGAAGACCTCCGGGCGGGACCGCTTCTGGAGTCGATCGATCGAGCGCGCCAGGACCTCGCGCGCCCACTGGCCCTCGAACGCGACCTTCGGATCGGCCGGCTCGGAAGGCCAGTCGACCTCCACGGCGTCTAACGAGAAGGTCTTGAGGTTTCCCCCGCGCTTGACCGCGTGCTCCGCCCGCGCGTCGTTGGAGAGGAAGTTCCGGAGCGTGGCCATGAGGAGCTTGCGAAAGTTCCCGCGGTCCGGGTCGGCCTTCTCGAAGAGGGAGCCCTCGAGAAGGTGGACGAAGAACGCCTGGGTGAGGTCCTTGGCGTCCTCGTTGGTCCGCTTCCAGGCGATGCGGATGTACTTGTAGACCGGGCGCCAGTAGAGCTCGATCATGCGGTTGAGGTACTCCTGGACGCGGGGATTGCGCGGATCGCGGAGCCGGGACAGGAGGCTCCAGGCGGTGGGCGGGAACTGGCTCTGCCCCTCCCGGATTGCGGTATCCTGTTCGGCCATGCCGACCTGCATTATACCCCGCCAGTGAACGGCAAAAACGGACCGTCTCTTTTTGCTCTTTTTGCATCCGACCGGGTTGGCGCTTTCGGGGCTGATTTCGCGGGGGGTGGTGTATAAGAGAGTTGGAAATTGACCTCAGGACGGAACGGATGAAAAAGAAGAAAATGATGATGATGATGAAGTCGACGAAGTTGAAAAAGAAAAAGAGAGTTAGCGCCGGGTTTACGCTCCTGGAAATCATGCTCTCGGTCTCCATTCTCGTGCTCTCGATCATCGGCATGGTATCGGTCATCACCTACACCACGACGCAGAACGAGATCAACCGGGAGAACCTCCTGGCCATGCGGGCCGCGGAGGGCAAGATCGAGGAGATGCGGCGCTACGACGTGTCCGAGATCTTCGCCCGGTACAGCGCCACCGATGCGAATCCGACGACCAAGTCGTACCTTCCAGGCACCTTGGGTACACTCGCCGGCCTCTACCCCGGACCTGATTTCTCGGACCTCTTCGATCCCACGAAGATTGGCACGTACGATCCGACCTACCAGCGCCTCCGGAACGCCTCGGCGAGAATCGAGTTTCCCTGGCAGAACAGCACCCTGGTAGCCGGGGCCTTCGGTCCTGATTCCAACTACCGCAGCCCCCCTTCCGGGAGCATCGCCCTGCACGAGGAATCGAATCCCGCCACGGAGCCCGATCAGATCGCCCGCGATCTCAACGCCGACGGGATCGTTGCAGACGGCAAGCCCACCCCCGATTCACCTTCCGTGGATTACGTGATCCTTCCCGCCAAGATCATCATCTCGTGGAAGAGCATCAAGGGAAACCGGACGATCACCTATCGTTACATGTTCCTGAAGAAGAGTTAGTGCCATGAAAGCCATGAAGACCCGGCAGCATGGATTCACGTTGCTGGAGGTCGTGATCGCCTCCATCATCCTCATGGGGGTCGTCTTGATGGTGTTCATGCTGCTCTTCTCGGCCTCGGACGAGGAGGCCCGCGAGCAGACCAAGGTGGCCATGGACGCCAAGGTCCTGGAGATGCTCACTCAAATCTCGCAAGACATCCGGAACTCGGGCCCCCCCTACTCGAACTTGGACGCCGGGGGCGCCGACACCCCCCTCCTGGTGGGCGACACGTTCTACGATGCCACGCTCACCCCCGCCCTGCAGCGACGGTTCAGCCTCACGCTGGGGCGCTACTCCGGCTTCAACGTCAGCGGGAAAATCGGCACCGCCCAGTTCAACACCTCCGTCCGATACTACTGGAAGCCCGCCTTCGGCGAGATCCCCGACAACGGGATCGACGACAACAAGGACGGCCTTATCGACGAGGGCGACCTGATCCGAGAGGAGACCACGGGAGGGGTGACGATTCCCTCGACGATCTGCCGGAACGTCACGAAGCGGGGCCTGGCCTTCGAAATGGTGGACGGCGCCAACCCCCCCAAGGCGATCAAGATTTTCCTGCAGCTGACGGCCCGGGATCCCAAGGCCAAGGCCAAGGTCCTGACGGCCCAGTCCACGACGAGCGCGGGACCGAGGAACTAAAATTGCGATTCTCCCGCGGGTTTGCCGCGGAACCGGGTAAGGATGTCTAGGAAATGGGCGACCACGGACGCGAAAGGAGCCAACGGATGAATAGGAAGATGAGGAAGATGATGAAAAGCAAGGCCAGTCAGAAGGGAAGCGCGATGCTTCTGAGCGTCATTGTCGCGCTCGTGATCATGGGGATCACGGGGGCCTACCTGGCCGTCTCCCTGATCAACGGCAAGAACACGACCAATTCCATGTTCGCCAACCGGGCGCTGTACGCGGCGGAAGCGGGCGCGTCGGCCTACATCGCGGGGCTCAACGCCAACGTAAAGACCCCCACGATCCCCGCGCCCACCCCCACGACGTTTCCGACTAGCTACAACGGCGCCACCTACTCCATCCAGGACACCAATCCTTACCTGACCAACTTCCGGAAGCTGGTCGTCACCGGCACCTACGCAAACATCAACCGGACCGTGGAGGTCATCCTGACGGGCAACCCCGGCGGCGTCTACTGGAACGCGATCTTCGCGGGCAACAGTTCCGCCTTGAACAAGGCGCTGGGAGCCGTCAACCCCTACACCCTCGCGTTGACGGGAGGGGTGGATAAAATTTCGGGACAGCTCGTCCAGGACACCGTCAAGGGGGATATCTACTCAGGCGGCAACTTCTCGGCGACCGGGGCCGCCTCGCTGCTCGGCGATACGGGCGCGGGCACGTCGACCGTGACCTACGCGGGAACCAACACGTCGACCGTGACCGCCACGTACAACGCGGGGACCGAGCCCGGCCTGGGCATCGGGAAAAATGGGCTGGGCCAGACCACTTGGGAGACCGATGCCGCCCTCTATAGGTCGGGCACCCGTATGGACCCCAACGGCGTGACGTACATCGACGTGGCCTACGACCTGAACCCCCTAAACGGAAAGTCCTCCTACGGCACCTGGAGCGCCGACGGTGGGAGCAATGCCACCCAGATCACCAACCAGAGCGAGCCCTCCCACATCTTCCGGGAGAATCCCACGAGCACCAACGGCGTGACCGACCGGACCCAGACCTACGAAATGACCCAGCACGCCAAGAAGGATTTCTACATCGAAGATCCGACCACCACGAGTCTCGGTGGCCTGACCACCCCTCCCATCAACGGCGACGGCTCGGCCACCGCGATCAACGTTCAGAACAACGGCAACAACGCGGTCTACTTCATCGACGGGAACCTGCGGGCCAGCGCCGAGCCCATCAAGAGCTACAAGTTCAACCCGATTGGCACGGGCCCGCTCAAGATGACCTACGTGGTGAAGGGCAACGTCTCCTTCACGGACAACCTCCTCTACCCCTCGTTCGAGAGCAAGACCGACGCCCTGGCGATCATCGCCGTGGTCGATCCCGCGTACCCCAACACCACGTCCGCCCACTTCGACGGAGGAACTGGATCTCTTCTACCCGGGGGTACGGTGCTTCCCATAGGATCCGGCGGCATGACGATCGACCAGTTTGTCACCCAGTTTAACACCACGGCGTCGAATTCGGGCGGCAGGATCGCGAGGTTGGATTTCACCAACCCCGCCGACTTCGACCGCGCCTCCCAGGAATACAACAAGTCCTACGGGAGCGGCAACGTCTACTTCGGCGACCCGGGCAGCGGCACGGTGGAGCACTTCGAGGCCTTCATGTTCGCCGAGAACAACTTCTACGCCACGAATCTCGACTCCACCAAGTCGTCGGGCGGCACCCAGAAGGTCGAGATCTACGGGAACATGACCGCCGGAAACGAGGTGAAGATCCAGCGCAACACGACCAATGCGGGGTACATCCCCCTCCACGTGACGCTCGATCCCATCATCAAGAACGGCGGCTCAGCGCCGCCCGCCCTGCCCTCGACCCCCAGCTACGGGTCGCAGCCCTACATCATCGCCTCCTGGAGACAGATCGCCTCCTAAGGCGTCCAACGGCATTCGCACCCAGGGCCTTCTCCCGCAGGGAGAAGGCCCTGGGTTTTTTTAAAGGGCCCTTTCACCAGGACCGAAGGGAACCATCACGGGATCTCCAAGGATCTCTTTATCTCCCTTGGTCGTTCCCCGAATTGCCTGCGGTTGCAGCCCCCGACCCATTCTGCTTTGCAAATCCCAAGGAGGGCGGTAGAATCCCTCAGCAGTCCAATTCCGGGAGGCTTTGAGTGGTTCTCCTCGCGCTTCACGTACTCGCCTCCGCCGCCTGCCAGCAGGAGAGCGAGTGGGTGGAGCTCCGATTCCACCGGGTCCATCTCAGGAACGGCAATTTCATCGACGGCCAGCTGCTCAAGGACACGGCCGTCGAGGTGGTCCTCAAGATGAAGTACGGAAACATGGCCATCCGAAGGGACCAGATCGACTTCCTCGAATTCGTGAAGATGAAGAGTCTGCTCGACAAGCCCATCATCGAGAAAAATCCGCCCCGCGGGCCGACACCCGCGTCCGGCGGGACGTCCCAGCCGCCCATTCCTGCCGCCCTCGACACCCCCTCCAACGTCCGGGAACAAATCGATGCCATCGTGGCCAAGCTGAAGGCCGCTCCCCCCGGGAGCAAGAAGTTCCCCATCGAAGAGCTGCGAGCGCTGGGAGAAGAGGGGGCCCTCTACCTCGTCTCCAGGTTCAAAGAACTCCCGCTCGACCTCCAAGGCTCCGCGGCGACGGCCCTTTCAATATTGAAATTCCCCAAAACGATCCCGATCATCGAGGGTCTCCTCGGCGACCCCGACCCCCGGGTACGCGCCACGGCGGCGATGGCCCTCGGTTTCATGGGCGAGGCTGAGAGGAGCCGGTATCTCAAGCCCATGCTCCGGGATCCCGACTCGGAAGTCCGCGGGATCATCCTCGGAATGCTGAGCGGGGCCCAGGACAAGGAATGGTTCGACCCCGTGAGCGAACTCTGCGGGGACGCGGACCCGAACGTGCGCAGCCAGGCAAACCAGATCGCCCTCCGCCTGGCGATCGAATACAAGCTCCAGGAAGTCTACCTTCGCCTTCTCGCCGACCTGGTGCGCCGCACCGGGGACGAGGTCAGGATCGACCTGGCCGGCATGATCGGCTCCCTCGGACGGCTGGAAGCCTGGACCCTGCTGACTCCCCTTCTGAACGAGTCCGAACCCAGGCTCCGGGCCGCGGCGGCGATGTCGCTCGCCCGGCTCGGCGCGCCGGAGTCCGGCCCGGACATCCTGGCGCAGGTCCCCAGGGAGCGCGAGCGAACGGTCCGGGTCCAGCTGGCCGGCGCCGTCCAGCGGCTCCGGCTTCGCAAGGCGGTCCGCCCCCTCATCGACTGGCTGTCGGACTCGGATGACGAGATCCGGAAGACCGCGGCCAGCACCCTCAGTTCCCTGACGGCCCAGAAATTCGGCCTGGACCGGGACCAGTGGCAAGCCTGGGCGGATGCGTCGGGAGAATAACACGCCATGAAATTCACCGTCGCCGCGGCCTTCTGGATGACCGCCCTGGCCTCGACCGCCCGGGCGCGGCAGGCCGAGGACCCCGCCTGGGTCGAACTGCGGTTCCATCGCGTCCATCTCACGAACGGAAACTTCATCGACGGCCAGCTCGTGAAGGACACCGCCCAGGGCGCCACGCTGACGATCAAGTCGGGCGACATCACGATCCGGCGGGACATGATCGACCGCATCGAGTTCATCAAGATGCGGAGCATCAAGGAGAAGCCGGTCGTCGATGACAAGCTTGAGAAAGAAAGAATCAGAAAGGAAAAGGAGAGGAAGGAAAGGGAGGAAGAAGAGAGGAGGAAGAGGGGTGGGACCAGCATAAGCCCCAATCCCAACACCACCACGACCGAGGTCGACCCGGAGACGCGCGCCAAGGTCGACGCGATCCTGGGCCGGCTCAAGAAGGCGGACGCGAAGCAGAGGGGCGGCATCTCGACCGAACTCAACACCCTCGGCGTGAAGGCGGCCCTCTACCTCGCGGCAATCCTTGAATCCATGGACGAGGACCTCCTCACCTTCGTCGGCCCCGTGATCGGCCAGTTCAAAAGCCCCAAGATCCAGGACGCGCTCGTCCAGATGACGCGGAGCTCGAAAGCCGCGGTGCGCGGCGAGGCGGCGATCGCGCTGGGCGCATCCGAGGATCCCGCGACGTCCCGCGCCCTCCTGCCCCTGCTGAAGGACCCCGACACGATCGTCCGGGGCAACGCGGTGGACGCCCTCGCGAGGCTCGGATCGAAGGAGGCAATCAACCCGGTCTCCAAGCTCTGCATCGACCCCGACCGCTCGCTCCGCGCCCGCGCGTTCTCCGGCCTCCAGAAGCTGCTCGCCACGGCCGGCCAGTCGGACGACCTGCGCCGGATCCTCTCCGATCTCGCCGGAGAAGCGGAGGGCTCGGCGCGGGCCGAGGTGCTCATGACGTTCTCTCGCGAAGCCAAGAAGGAGGATTGGTCCTTCCTCGCGCGCTACCTCTCGGACGACTCCGCGGCGGTCCGCCAGGCCGCCGCCTTCGGGATCGGAAACCTGGCCGTGCCCGATTCCGCCGATCCCGTCCTCAGCCGGCTCCCCGTCGAAAAGGACAAGTGGACCCGGATGTACCTCGCCGGCGCCGTTCTCAGGCTGCGGGCCTACCGGGGCGTCGACGAGCTCGTCCGCTGGCTGGGCGACGACGACGGCGACGTGCGGGTGGCCGCGTACCAGGCGCTGCGCAGCCTGACGGGTCAGTCCCTCGAGCCCAAGCGCGACGTATGGGAGACCTACTGGAACTCGGTCAGGGACAAGATGCTCAAGCCTTGATTTCGCATCCTCGCTTTGCTATGGTAGCCGCCCCATGAAGAAGGACATCCATCCCGAGTACAAGGAGTGCACGGTCACCTGCGGCTGCGGGAACACGTTCAAGACCGGCTCCACGCGCGAAAAGATCGCGATCGAGGTCTGCTCCAACTGCCACCCGTTCTACACGGGCAAGCAGAAGTTCGTCGACACCGCAGGCATGGTCGAGAAGTTCCAACGCAAGTTGGCCGTCACCGCGGCGGCCCAGAAGGCCGCCGCCGCCAAGGCCGACGCCAAGAAGGGCGGCCTGAGACTGCAGGCGAGCCGCTCGCAGCAGACCATCGCCGCCCTGCTGGGCGCGCCCAAGACCGCGGCGCCCCCGGTGAAACCCACCGTCGCGCCCGCGCCGGCGCCCGCACCCGCCAAGTCCGAGCCCGCGAAGAACGGGTAACTTCACCGCCTGCATCGACAGAGATACTCTATGCTCGACCAGATCCGCGAGAAGGCCGCCCGGTACGATGAGATCGACAAGCTCATCCAGGACCCCGCCGTCATCTCGCAACCCGCCCAGTACGCGGCCCTCATGAAGGAGCGCGGACGCCTGCTAAAGGTGGTCGCCCCCTTCAAGGAGCTGGAGTCCGTCCAGGCCCAGAAGAAGGACGTCCAGGCGCTGCTGGCCGATCCCGAGATGAAGGCCGAGGCGGAGATCGAGGTCGCCACGCTCGCGAAGCGCGAGGCGGAGATCGTCGCGAAGCTGGAGGAGATGGCGCTGTCAAACGACGCGCAGGAGGCAAAGAGCGCCATCATGGAAATCCGCCCCGGCGTGGGCGGCGAGGAGGCCTCGCTCTTCGCCCGCGAGCTGCTCGACATGTACGTCCGGTTCGCCCAGAGGAAGGGATGGGACGTCCAGCTCATGGATGTCGTCCACACCGATCTCGGCGGCCTCAAGTACGGCACGCTCGCGATCGAGGGCGACGACGTCTACAAGTTCCTCAAATTCGAGACGGGCGCGCACCGCGTCCAGCGGGTCCCGAAGACCGAGGCGAGCGGCCGCATCCACACGTCGATCGCCACCGTCGCGGTGCTTCCCCAGGCGGACGACGTGGAGGTCGAGGTCAACCCGCAGGACGTCCGCATCGACACCTACTCGGCCGGCGGGCCGGGCGGCCAGCACGTCAACAAGACGCAGAGCGCGGTGCGCCTGACCCACGTGCCCACGGGGCTCGTCGTCCAGTGCCAGGACCAGCGGTCGCAGACGCGCAACCGGGAGCTGGCGTGGAAGGCGCTCAAGACCAAGCTCTACGAGCGCTACGAGGAGCTGAAGGCGAGGGAGCGGCGCGACCTCCGCCGGACGCAGGTCGGCAGCGGCGACCGGAGCGACAAGATCCGGACCTACAATTTCCCCGACAGCCGCGTGACGGACACCCGGCTCGGCGCGTCCGGCTCGATCCACAAGTTCGAGGCCTTCCTGCTGGGCGACCTCGACGAGCTGATGGACCGCCTGCTCAAGTGGGAGCGCGAGGAGAAGCTCAAGGCGCTCGGCAAGAAGGCGTGAACCACCTCGACGAGGCGCGCAAGTACCTCCGCTCCTGCGGGATCGACCGGCCCGACGACGACGTGAAGCTGATCGCGGCTTTTGCCGCGGGGCTCCCTTTGAAGACCGCGCTGGGCGCGCCGCCGCCCGACTTCTCCCCCGCCGCGGAGGCGAAGTTCCGCCGGCTCGTCTCCCGACGCGGGGACACCCGCGAGCCCGTCGCCTACATCGTCGGGACCGAGGAGTTCCTGGGACTTGAGCTCGCGGTCACGCCGTCAGTCCTCATCCCGCGGCCGAGCACGGAGTCGCTCGTCGAAAAGGCCGGCCGCGTCGGTACGTTCCTCGAGATCGGGACGGGCTCCGGCGCGATCGCGATCGCGCTGGCGGTCCGCGGGGCCCGCGGGACGGCGACGGACGTGTCGGACCGCGCGCTCGAAATCGCGCGACGGAACGCGGAGCGGCACGGGGTCGCGGACCGTATCACCTTTGTGACCGCGGACCTGTTCGTCGAGGGCGCTTTTGATCTCGTGATCTCGAATCCTCCCTACGTCTCGACGTCCGAGATGGAGGCGCTTCCGCCCGAGGTCCGGCACGAGCCGCGGCTGGCGCTCGAGGGAGGACCGGACGGGCTGAACGTGATCCGCCGGATTGTCTCGGGCGCGCGGGCCCGCGGGCCGCGGCTGCTCCTCGAGATCGCCCCCCACCAGGCCGACGCGGTTCGGAATCTCGCTTTACAGGCGGGCTTCCGGAGCGTCCTGATAACGAAGGACCTGGACGGCTTCGATCGGGTGGTGGAGGCCGAATTATCTTCGCGCTCGTGGTTGCGATCCTATCCGAGAGCCCGTGCTCGGACGAGAAGAAGCCGGTGGACGCGGTCTGCCCGGTGGACGGAACGAAGTTCACCGGCTACGAGGTCAGCTCCAACCGCTGGGGGGGGCAGGACTCGGACTTCTGCGTGCACGCCTTCAAGACGACGCCGATGGAGCTGTGGATCTGGGTCTGCCCGACCTGCCACTTCGCGGGGCGGCCGGGCGACTTCAAGGCGAAGCTGTCGGACGAGGAGAAGAAGTCGCTGGCAGCCGAGCTCAAGCCGGCGGTCGAGATCAAGAAGGGCGCGAAGCAGACGGACGTGTCGGGCCACGTGAAGTACGACCTGGTCGCCCAGGTCGCGCGGCTCCGGAACGGGCCACCCGAGCAACGGGGCCTCGCCTGGCTGCACGCGGGCTGGTGCGCCCGGCAGCAGGGCGCGGTCAACTTCGAGGACTTCATCGAGTGGGACAAGCTGGGCGAGACGTACGGGCTCGACCAGATCCCGATGAAGCTCGGCCTGAAGAAGAACCGCACGGAGTTCGACCTCGAGGCCGTCAAGAAGGTCGAGAAGGACATCGAGGCGAAGAAGTACGAGCGCGGGCCCAACCGGATCCTGTCGCGCTACCTCGCGGCCTACCTGAACCGGAAGCACGGCGAGAACGTCGAGGCCCTCCGCTGGCTGGACGAGGTGGACAAGCTCAAGGGCGAGAACTCGGTGGTCGACGACGGGGCGGCGAAGATGCGCGCGTCGATCGACCTGGAGCGGTCGTACCAGAAGAAGGCCCTGGACGCCTACGTCGAGGCGATCGACTCGAAGAAGCTCGGGAAGCGGGCGGCCGCGGAGACGGCGTACGTGATCGCCGAACTGTTCCGCCGCCTGGGCCAGGCCGACAGCGCCGCCTCGTGGTACCAGACCGCGATCGACACCTCCGAGACCGACGACCTCAAGAAACTCGCCGGCGACCAGAAGGCCAAGCTCCCCAAGTAGTGACCAACCACACCGTCTGTTTCATCACCATCGCTTGCATTTCATAGTTTATGATTTATACTTTATGGCACACGAGAGAGGGGGAAGACGATGGATGCATTCCTGATCGAGGGCGGAAGGCCGCTCCGGGGGTCGATCGAGGTCCGCGGCGCCAAGAACGCGGCGCTCCCGATGATGGCCGCGGCGCTCCTCTTGAGCGAGGGCAAGCTCGTCCTCCGCCGCGTCCCCAACCTCGCCGACATCAAGTCCATGGTCCTCGTCCTCCAGGAGCTCGGCATCCGCGTCGACCGCCGGGGCGACGAGATGACGTTGCAGGTCGCCAGCGAGAAGAACTGCTGCGCCCCTTATGAGCTCGTCTCGAAGATGCGGGCCTCCGTCTGCGTCCTGGGCCCCCTTGTCGGGAAGCGCCGGCAGGCCGAGGTCTCGATGCCGGGCGGCTGCGCGATCGGCGACCGGCCCATCGACCTGCACCTCAAGGGCCTCGCCGCCCTCGGCGCCTCCGTCGCCGTCGAGAAGGGCTTCGTCTTCGCGAACGCCAAGCGCCTCGTCGGGAACTCGATGTACCTCGGCGGCCCGTTCGGCTCGACCGTCACGGGGACCGAGAACGTCATGATGGCCGCGGTCCTCGCGCCCGGCACGACGATCATCGAGTGCGCCGCGTGCGAACCCGAAGTGCAGGAGTGCGCGAAGCTGCTCGTCCGCATGGGCGCGCGGATCGAGGGGATCGGCTCGCCGCGGCTGACGATCCACGGCGTGAAGAAGCTGCACGGCTGCACGTGGGACATCATCCCCGACCGCATCGAGGCGGGCACGTTCATGGCCGCGGCCGCGATGACGGGGGGCGACGTCTCGATCGAGCGCTGCAACCCCGACCACCTGATGTGCGTGACCGAGTGCATGAAGCAGGCGGGAGCGATCATCGAGACCGGGCCCGACTGGATCCGCGTGCGCGGGAACGGGATGTTCCGGCCCGTCAACGTGGCCACCCTCCCCTACCCCGGGTTCCCGACCGACACGCAGGCCCAGTTCATGGCGCTCATGACCCGCGGCGAGGGGATCTCGATCATCACCGAGCGGATCTACCCCGAGCGATTCCACCACGTCCGCGAGCTCGGCCGGATGGGCGCCAACATCGTCCGCGAGGGCCCGAGCGCGATCGTGATCGGCACGAAGGAGCTTTCAGGCGCCCCCGTCATGGCGAGCGACCTCCGGGCCGCCGCAGGCCTGATCGTCGCCGCCCTCGCCGCGCGCGGCGAGACCGTCCTCCAGCGCATCTACCACCTCGACCGCGGCTACGACCAGATCGAGAAGCGCCTGGAATCCCTGGGCGCGAGGATCAAGCGGGTCGAGCTGAAGCCCGAGGCCGGGTCCCCGCTCCGCGAGGCCGTCTAGGCAAAAACAGACGGTACGTTTTTGCCAAACGGCAAAAGGAGACTGTCCGTTTTTGTCAGGCGACAAAAGCAGACGGTACGTTTTTGCCGCGTGTAGCATTCTGCGCCGCGGACGTGGGGCACGCCCCACCCCACAGCCCACCGCCCCGGAGGCCACCCCGCTGATTCAGGCGTAAAATCGCGGTTTTGACCCCCACCGGCCTTGGCATCCTTCTTGCATATCATTCATAAGAAATGCATTCGAACCCCGGAGCGGGGGATCCGTTGATAGGAGCCTTGAGGAGGTGAACGATGGCGGGCGGCGGAAACATCGGAGAGTCGTCGGACAACCCGGTCGGGATCAACATCACGGCGATGGTCGACATCATCTTCTGCCTCTGCCTGTTCTTCATGTGCTCGCTCCACTTCAAACAGGTCGAGGGCAAGATCGACACGTGGCTGCCCAAGGACCGAGGGCCGAATCATGACATCGTGAAGGTGATCGAGATGGAGGAGATTCGCATCTTCATGCGGTGGGAACCCTCCACGGGACAGGTCATCCGCAAGGTCGGCAGTCGCGCGCCGGCCGTCGACGACGCGGATCTCATGGGCACGGTTCGGGCCAACATCAAAGATCACGCCACACTGGGGAAGCTCGACGTCCCCGTTATCATCGACGCGATGGAGGACGTACCCTGGCAGGACGTGGTCCACGTGATGGACCTGTGCAAGGGCGAGAAGGTCCAAAGGATCCAGTTCGCCGCTCCGTTCGAGCGCCAGGCCAGCCCCGGGAATCGATAACCCTTCTTCATAAGAGGTGAGCCATGTCGACTTTTGAAGCAGCCGAGCCCGCCCGCTCCGCCGGACGGTGGTTCGAGAACGCGCCCTGGTGGCTGGTCTCCGCCGGGATCCACGCGGTCGTCCTCCTGGGCGCGGCGCTCATCTACGTCGAGCGCCTGATGGCCAGCGAGGATGTCGTCTGCCAGGTCGGGGTCCGCGAAGCGCGCCCCGAGATCCCGCCCGTCGACAAGCACGACGTCTTCACTACCCATGGCGGCGTGAAGATCGACGACGAGCCGGACAAGGAGCCCGTCGAACAC
>JBGPCZ010000118.1:0-19197 GCA_041482015.1 Planctomycetota bacterium
CGACCCGTTGTCGACCAGCCAGATGTTGTCCTCGCGGTCGACGCGAACCGCGTGCGCCCACGCCTTCGAGTAGAGGTTCTTCCCGATTTCCTTGACGTATGTGCCGTCGGGATTGAACTCGAAGAGCCGCGCCATGCGCGGCTCGAGGATCGTTGGGCCGAGCTGGCCGCGGCGCGGGTAAAGGAGATCAACTGGGAGATCGAGGACCGGGCCCCCGGCTCGATGGTCGCGCTGCTGGCCGGGGAGCTCGTCGGGAAGGCCCGCGAACAGAAGCGGCTGGCGCGCGAGGCGAAGCCCGAGGAGATCCAGGCGCTCGTGACGGAGCGCGAACCCGCGTTCAAGAGGGGGCTCCTCCTCTGGAAGAAGACGCAGGACGACCTCACGAACGAGATGAACTCGGAACTCCAGGTGCCGGGCTGGGGGAACGCGTGGACGCGGCCGATCCAGAACCGCGTCGACATGCTGAGCACCGGCGTACGGACGGCGGTCGGCGTGAAGGTGTTCGGCGAGGACCTCGACGAGATCCAGCGGCTCTCCGACGAGGTCGCGTCGGTCCTCAAGCAGATCCCGGGCGCGGTGGACGTCTTCTCGGAGCCGCTCGTGGGATCGAACTATCTCGAGATCACGATCGACCGGAAGAAGGCGGCGCGGTACGGCGTGGGCGTGGAGGACCTTCAGAACGTGATCGAAGTGGCGCTGGGCGGAAAGCTGGTGACGACCACCGTCGAGGGGAGCCAGCGGTTCCCGGTGCGGGTCCGCTACCCGCGTGACTGGCGCGAGGACGAGGAGCGCGTCCGGAATATGCTCGTCCCGATCGGCGGCGACCCGATGGGCGGCGCGGCGGGCAGTGGCGGCGGCGAGATGGGCGGGGCCGCCCCCGCGGCGGCCTCGCCGGCGGCCGCGATGCCTGCCCGGAACGTCCGCCTCCGGCAGATCCCGCTCTCGCTCGTCGCGGACGTGAAGATCGTCCCGGGGCCGAGCATGATCAAGAGCGAGAACGGCCGGAAACGCAACTACGTCTACCTGAACGTCCGCAACCGCGACCTGGTCGGCTTCGTGGAGGAGGCGCAGCTGGCGGTGAAGAGCCGGGTCGCGCTGAAGCCGGGGAACACGATCGAGTGGACCGGCCAGTTCGAGCACCAGGTCCACGCGCAGGAGCGACTGACGCTCGTCTTCCCCGTGGTGATCCTGGTCATCTTCGTGATCCTCTACATGACGTACAAGGACTTCCCGGACACGCTCATGATGTTCCTGGCGGTGCCGGGCGCAATCGCGGGAGGCGCGATCTTCCAGTGGCTCTTCGGCTACCCGTTCAGCGTGGCGGTCTGGGTGGGCTACGTGGCCTGCTTCGGGCTGGCGACCGAGACGGGGATCATCATGATGGTCTACCTCCGCGAGGCGATCGACCGCCGGGGCGGAATGGAGCGGATCACGAGCGAGGCCGAGATCCGCGACGCGGTGATCGACGGCGCGGTCCACCGGCTGCGGCCGAAGCTGCTGACCGAGGGGACGATGATCCTCGCGCTCATCCCGATGATCTGGGCGAAGGGCGTGGGCGCGGAGTTCATGAGCCCGATGGCCGCGCCGATCCTGGGCGGCATCCTCGTCGCCGACGAGGTGATCGACATCCTGATCCCCGTGCTTTTCTACCGCGACCGCTGCCGCCGTCTGAAAAAAAGATTATCGGAGACCGTGGGACAAACAGTGAACGTATGATTCATGGGAGACGGGCATGAAACGGATTCTGGTGGCGTTGACCCTCCTGGCCGCGGGATGCGGACGGGAAGCGCCGGCAAAGCCGGCGGGAATGGGAATGAACGGCGGCCCGGCCGCGTCGACCGACCGCGTGAAGGACGTGATCTGCGGGATGTGGGTCGACAAGGCGACCGCAAAGAAGGTCGCGCACGACGGGACGCCGTACTGGTTCTGCGGCGACGAGTGCGTGAAGAAGTTCGAAGCGGAACCGAAGAAGTTCGCCGTGCACTGCTCGTGCGGAAAGACGAGCAAGACGTGCCCGTGCGAGCACTGCGGGCGCCACCATGACGCCTGCGACTGCGGGAAGTAAGAAGTGAGAAGTGAGAAGTGAGAAGTGAGAAGTGAGACGGAGCGGGATTCCGGGGCCAGGGCAGTGAAGCGGGATCTACGCTCTTTCTAAAGAAGGCACTTCAGTTTCCCCCTTTGCCGTGACGATGAAGTCCACAAGAGAGAGAGGGGGCAGTGTCGTGTCATTCCGCCATCCGCGCCAATTTCCGGTTTTATCCGGGAAACTCGAGGAACACAAGAACGTCTCAGCGTTGAGACCGGAGGGTATAAACAATGGGTAAGCACCGCATCGCGACCCTGCTCCTGCTCGCCGCAGGCTGCGCGGAGGCCCCCGTTCCCCGGGCGGTGGCCCCCTCCCTGCCCCCCGCCTCGATCCAGCAGGTGACCATCCTGAACGCGAAGAAGAGCGTCCAGGGTTCGTCCTTCGGCGCGGCCGCCCCCTGCGTCATCGACCTCCAGGCGGCGCTCAAGGCCACGCCCGAGGCGCGCGAGTTCATCGCCCGCAACATCACGCAGGACGCCCCCGAGTACTACCTGCTCCTCAACCGGGCGAACGACCGCATGCAGTCCGCGATCAAGAAGATCGCCGGCCGTCACGGGTTCGACGTCGTCATGGAGCGCGGCAGCGTCGTCCTCAAGGCGGACCAGTCGGACGTCATGGTCGCCGACATCACCAACGAAGTCGTCTACGAGGTGTCGCGCTAGCCCCCGAACCCCGCCATTGACCGCAGCGGACCCCGGGTGTATGCTCCCAAAAGGTCCGTGAGCCGTTATTCACGTCAGGAAAAGGAATGAACACGAACAACAACAACCCCAACAACAACAACCACGAGTCCTCCATCGCCGTTTTCATCGACTTCGAGAACTTCGCGCTCGGGTTCGAGCGCTCCCGAAAGAAGTTCGACATCCAGAAGGTCCTCGAGCGCATGCTCGAGAAGGGCAAGATCATCGTCAAGCGCGCGTACGCCGACTGGACCCGCTACCGCGAGTACAAGCAGCCGCTCCACGAGGCCGCGATCGAGCTGATCGAGGTCCCGAAGCGCTCCACCGCCGGCAAGAACTCGGCGGACATCCGGATGTGCGTAGACGCGATCGACCTGGCCCACTTGAAGTCCCACATCGACACCTTCGCGCTCCTCACGGGCGACAGCGATTTCTCCCCGCTCGTGTCGAAGCTCAAGGAGAACGGCAAGCGGGTCATCGGCCTGGGGATGAAGGACTCGACCTCGGCGCTCCTCGTCGACAACTGCGACGAGTTCGTCTACTACGAGGACCTCGAGCGCTCCGGGACGGCCAAGGCGCCGGAGATCGCGATCGACACTCCGCCGCTGAAGAAAGAGGCGTTCCAGATGATCGTGGACACGATCCTGGCGCTCAAGCGCGAGAACCGGGACACGCTCTACTCGTCCATGATCAAGGACACGCTCAAGAGGAAGAAGCCGCAGTTCGACGAGTCGTACCACGGCTACCGGACGTTCCAGGACCTCCTCGAGGACATGGAGCGGCAGGGGGTGCTCACCCTGATGACGGACCCGCGGAGCGGGACGTTCGTGGTGACGGGATTCGGGAAGAAGAAGTGATCTGAGAGATCAGCCTTCCGTGTGCCAGCTGGAGACGCCCAGGAAGGCGCGGCAGCCGGGGCAGTAGTAGATCTTCTCCCGCACGTAGATGGTGACTTCCACCTCGCTCGTGCGGATCGTCTCCCAGCTGAGCTCCGCGCGGCAGGAGGGGCAGACGAACCCCCCGGTCTCCCCCCCGACAAGGCGGTCCCGGACCTTCTCGGCGACGCGCTTGGCCGCGGAACCCCCGGGCGAGGCCCCGGCGCACGCCGCGCACAGTCCTCCCGGTCCCACCACCGCCGCCCCGCAGGCACGGCAGCCCTTCTTTTTCGCCTTCCGCACGGCCATCGCGGAGCGGATTCTAAGGGCGGGGGGCGCAAAACGCGAGACGAATCTACCCCGAAGGATCGTCTCGGAAACGAGATGATCCTTCGGGAAGAAACGCCCCGGTCCGAAGGCTTGCTGATTTGTACTTGACAGATTGTAAAGTATGAAGTATATAATCCTTTGGTTGCACCGCTAGTGGAGCTAGCGGATCGTCGCATCGGTTTATTGGAGAGAGGAGAGGGAACATGGCAGACATTCGTCCCATCGGCAGTGAAACGCTCATCGGCTCCGATGTCTCCATCAAGGGTGAGATGTCCTTCGAAGGCTCGATGAGGATCGAGGGCAAGATCGAGGGCAAGATCACCACCAAGGGCAAGCTCGCCCTCGGCAAGGGAGCCCAGATCACCGCCGACGTCACGGTCGGCCAGATCCAGGTCGAGGGCACCTTCAAGGGCAACGTCGTCGCGACGGAGCGCATCGAGCTGACCTCGAGCGCCCACGTCCTGGGCGACGTCCGGTCCCCCAAGCTCGTGATCGCCGAAGGCGCCACGTTCGTGGGCAACTGCCACGTTTCGCCCGACGCGCTCAAGGACATCAAGCCGAGCGAGTTCGTCGTGCCCGTGGCCGCGACCCCGATCCGGAAATAACCGCAGGGCGCGATGTCCAAAGAGGCCCCGAGGCGTCTCATTTTCTGCCCGCGCTGCGACGCGCGGCAGGAGGTCTCGAAGGCGACCAAGTCGACTTCGTGCCCGGGATGTCACCGGAACATCTCCACCCAGGATGTGGAGATCAACGAGTACTGCGCGCGGATCGAGATGTACACCGCGGGGCTCGTGACGGTCGGCAAGAAGGGCACGCTGATCGCCGAGGTGCGCGCCGAGAACATCGTGGTCAAGGGCGAAATCAAAGGCCCCGTGACCTCGCGCGGCCCCGTGGCCATCGAGAAGGGCGGCCGGATCTTCGGAAACGTGACCTGCCCGACGCTTGTGATCTCCGACGGTGCGCAGATCGTCGGGATGGTGGTGACCGGCCCGCGGACGGGCGAGCTGCTGGCCGAGATCGAGGCCGCGGTGCCCTTGCCCGCGAAGCCCGCCGCGATCCCCGCGTAGACCAATAACTCGCGGCCCGGCCCCCGGGTCCATCCGGGGGCCGGGCTTTCCCTTTTCGGGCCACGTTTCGGCCCGCCCGCGCGTCACATATCCGAGTTTTGGAGGCTCCCCATGGTGCAGGAAAAGACGATCAACGCCCCTTCCGGATTTCTCGCGCTCACGGTGCTCCTCGGGCTCCTCGTGGGCTGCGGCTTCCTGTTTTTCGTGGGGGCGAGGTTGACTCCCCTGGGCGCCATCGTCCCGATGCTGGGGGCGGTCCTCATCCTCTTCCTCATGAAGGGCGTCTTCATCGTCAACCCGAACGAGGCCAAGGTGATGCAGTTCTTCGGAAGCTACGTGGGGACGGTGCGCGACGAGGGGCTGCGGTGGGTCAACCCGCTTTACAACAAGTCGACGGTCTCGCTGCGCATCCGGAACTTCGAGACCGAGCAGCTGAAGGTGAACGACCACTCGGGGAGCCCGATCGAGATCCGCGCGATCGTCGTGTGGCACATCGAGGACGCGGCGAAGGCCCTCTTCGAAGTCGATCACGCCGACAACTTCGTCCGGGTCCAGAGCGAATCGGCGCTGCGGAACCTGGCGCTGCACTACGCGTACGAGCCGCAGTCGGCGGGGGAGATCTCGCTGCGCACCCACCCCGAGGAGATCGCCGAGAAGCTCAAGATCGAGATCCAGAACCGGGTGGCGAAGGCGGGCGTGCGCATCGGCGAGGCGCGGATCAGCCACCTGGCGTACGCGCCGGAGATCGCCCACGCGATGCTTCGGCGGCAGCAGGCGATCGCGGTGATCGCCGCGCGGCAGAAGATCGTCGAGGGCGCGGTCGGCATGGTGCAGATGGCGCTCAAGCACCTCTCGGAGGACGGGTCGGTGAAGCTCGACGAGCGGCAGAAGGCCGAGATGGTGAGCAACCTGCTCGTCGTGCTCTGCGCCGACCGCGACGCGCAGGCGGTGGTGAACGTGGGGAGCAAGTCCTGACCGGCCTTGCCCGGCGAGGGCGGGCTTGCCCGACGAAGCGCCAACCCCTAAGATGCGCGAAGTCGGGCCGTTAGCTCAGCGGTAGAGCATCTGCTTTACACGCAGAGGGTCAGGGGTTCGAATCCCTTACGGCCCACCAAATTATTGGTTGAGAAGTAACGAGTTGCGTGCGGCTTCGGATATCTCCACGCCGGAACCGCCCTTATTCCCCCCGGTTTCGAGCAGGGCCGGATCGACCGTCAGCGTCCAAGTTGAGGGGTATGATTAGATCGTGAGCTTTGCCATGGCGTGGCCCATCGTCCCCCCCGCCGTCCGCTTGCTAGCCCTCATTATCCTCCTTCAGTACGGTCAGGATTCCGGCACCCCGGACCTCATCCGGAAGTTGGGCTCAGCCGATCCCGGAGAACGAACCACGGCCTACGACAAGCTCAAGGAACAGGGCGAAGCGACCCGCCCTTGGCTTGAGAAAGCCGTCCGGGATCCCGATTCCGAAGTGGCCGCCCGGGCGGGAATGCTTCTTCGAAGGATCGACTTCCAAAAAGAGCTGCCTCGGGGGGTCCCAAGTCCCACGCCCGAAACCCTGGATCGGCTGGCCCAGGGTGAGGACCCGGAGTGGGTCTCCCTTTACCTGGTTATCTCAAAGCGTGAGCCGAGATCCTCCGAATCCCGACATTGGCTCGAAAGGTACACGCCGCAGGCTTTCCGTTCCGCCACGACCCCCGATGAGAAGAAGAATCTCTGCGATGCCCTGGGGAGCCTTGATCGGAAGGCCTTTCGGGAAGTCCTGAACTTCCTCAAGGACGAAGGCGACGGGGTCCGGGAGAAGGCCGTCGAAACCCTGGGAAAGCACTTCGTCCTTGAGCGTGAGGAGGAACTTGCGGCGCTTCTGGAGGACGCCAATCCCGCGACCCGGAGCGCCGCCGCCGAAGCGCTCGGGAGCATCTTTGAAGGCGATGCTTTTCCTCTCCTTCATCCACTGCTCGGCGATCCTTCACCCGAGGTGCGCCGATCGGTCCTATCCACCCTTCGCCTTTTCCTCTGGGAGAGTGGAGTCAACAGCGCGAAGCTGCTCACGCCTCTCCTCAAGGATCCTGACGGGGATATCCGGGAAACGGCCGCCGAGAGGCTAGGGGAACACGGGGGCCGAGACGGGGTCCCCTTCCTTCTCACGGCGCTGGAGGACAAGGAGCCCGGCGTCCGCGCCCGGACCGCCGAGGCGCTGGGCAAATTGGGGGCCGCCGAGGCCGCCCCGGGCCTCTTGAGTCTCCTTCGCCGGGACCCGGAGCTTCAGGTCCGTCAGCAGGCCGCCTTGGCGCTCGGAGGGATTCCCGGCCGCGACGCGATACCGGAGCTTCTCGCCCGCGCCGAAGACCTGAAGGAGGACGAGTTCGTTCGAGCGGCGGCCCGAAGCGCGCTGTCGGCTCTCAAGGCCCCCGAAGCGCTCCAGATGGGACGATCATTCCTCAAAGATGCCCAACCGGCGATTCGGCTCTCGGCAGTTCAGATGCTTCTAGCCCTGGAAGATCGCCCCTCGGCGGGTGCCCTGGCGCTCATGTTGAAGGACACGACGGAGAATCAAGCCGACTCCGTCGTCAGCCTTCTCCTTCAAAAGACCCCCTCCTGGATGGTCGATTCCGTCCTACCGCTTCTCGAGGATTCGTCGTGGATGGTTCGAAAAAGGGCCATCCGTGTCCTGCAGGCCTTGAAATCCGAAAGAGCGATGCCCGCGATCGTCCGGCGTCTCGCAGACGAACACCTCGAGGTCCGGGACGCCGCCATGTTGGGCGGGGACTGGATCCGGACTCCAGAGGCCACGCTTGAGCTCCGGAACGTGCTCCGGCACAGCGCCCCGGACGTTCGCCGGCGGGCGGTTGAATGTGTCCTCCCCCTCGTGGGTGCCCCTGGAGCGGAGGATCTGGTCCCTCTCGTCGACGACGTGGATCCCATGGTGCGCGCGTCGGCGATTAAAAAGCTCGCAGGGCTTGAGCGACTCCAGGATCTCTCGAGATTCGTCCGCCGTCTCGAGGATTCGGACCGTTCCGTCCGGGAGCTCGCGGCGAGCGCCATCGTCGAGCAGCATGGATGGGTCGTGCTCCCCAAGGTCAGAACGTTGGCGGCCACCGGACCCAAGGAAGCCCGACCGGAAGCCTTGAGACTCTTATGGAAGATGGGAGATTCGGAGCATGCCCCCGAGATCCTCTCCCTTCTGGCCTCCTCGAATGCCGACGTTCAGAAAGCAGCGCTTCAGGCCCTTAACCCTCTCGAAGCCAAAGCGGGAGCCGGAGACATCCTTCCCCTTCTCGGAAGCGCCGATGCCCAAGTCCGGGCCGAGGCGCTGGGAACCTTGGCGGCGCTGGGCGCGCGCGAAGCGTTGCCCCGAATCCGACCCCTTCTGAAGGATCCGGGCCCGTCCGTTCGCATCGCGGCCCTCGAAGCCCTCGCGGATCTCGGCGATCGGGAGTCGATCCCCGCCGTCGTGAAGCAGTTCGAGGAAGGAAACCGGGCCGGCGTCTGCGGGTTCCTGGCGAGCGTCGGAGCCCGCGAGGCGGTGCCTTTGCTCGAGGAGCTCCTGGAAAACGACCCGGCGTATTTTAATGAGTCCCTCCAAGCGCTCGGCCGGCTCGGCGCTACGACGTCCGCCCGGAAGGTGTTCGCCCACTTCGGCGAGAAGATCGAATGGGGGGGGAACCTCGCGGCCCGGACGCTGGGCATCCTCGGGGCGCGGGAACTCATCCCGGATCTCAGGAAGTACCTCCGGCACCGCTCCGGGCATCTTCGGAGCCAGGCTGCCATCGCCCTGGGCGAACTCCATGCGACGGAAGCGGTGACCGATCTTCTGCCCTTGCTCACGGATCGCGACGATCGCGTCGTGACCCATGCGGCCGAAGCCCTAGGCCGGATCGGCGCCAAGGAGGCCATCCCCGGGATCCGCTCGGCCCTTCGCGAGCGATCCTGGTCGGCGGACATGACCTGGTGGATCACCTGCGGAGTCGGGGCGCGCCCACGCCGCGGATCGCTTCTCGAAGCGCTTGTCCGCCTGAACGCCCGGGAGGCGGTGCCGGACCTTCTCGAACTCCTTCACACGGAGCCAGCACCGTCCAATCTCGACATCGTCACCACGCTCCGACTCCTTCGCGACCCGACGGCACGAACGGCGCTCCGGGACTATCTCTTGAAGAATGCGAAGCCCTTCTCCGACCCGAACGCCTGGCCGGAGGAATGGAGCCGCGTGCCCAGGGTTCTTCTCAGCAGAGATCCCGATTACCTCAGGTATGCCTCATATTCAACCGCGGAGTTCCTGGCGGAACTGGGCGCGAAAGAATTCACTCCAGACCTGGTGCGTCTTTTGAACGAGGGGCCCTGGGGTTTCCGGCTGGCGGCCGCCCAGGCGCTTTGCCTCCTGGGTTCAGATCAGGGCGTTGGGCTCATTCTCGCGGAGTCCGAGCACGGGGATACCGGTGGTCTTCTGTCGCTCAATGCGCTCCGCCGCCCGGCCCTCTGGGCCCGGATGGCGGAAACCCGCTTTCCGAAGACCGGGAGCCTTTCGAAGAGGGGGCTGTGGCAGGAGATCGCTCGCGCCATGGGAGTCCGGCTCGAAATGCCTCAGGAGGCGTATTCCCGGCCCTCGGTGGATTCCTGCGACCGCTTTGATGTCTCCGTGTACGAGGATCTTTTTTCGCTCCTGGATGTCGCGAGGGAACTTTTGGCCCGAACTTCTTTCCAGATGATTCTGGAGGAAGATCGAATCCGGATCGTCCCGGAGAAGGAGGCCGTTCAATTCTGGAAGAAGTGGCCGGGGCGGTAAGGAACGCCGGCCATGGACCCGCCCCCTCCCGCCTTGCCCCCTGGGCCAGGCTCGGGGCCCCGTCACTGATGAATTGATCCAAGTCTCCCATCCCCCGCGATCAGGTTTGGCGCGGGCGCCCGCGCTTTACACGCAGAAGGTCAGGGGTTCGAATCCCTTACGGCCCCACCACTTTTCGGGCGGGCCCCGGCGTATTTCCTTACAAAGGAGCCTTGCCATGAAACTCTTCGCCGCTCTCCTCGCCGCGTCTGTCCTCGCGCCGGCCCAGGACGTCAAGCGCGACATCCCCTACGGCACCCTCGAACGGCAGGTGCTCGACATCCACGCCCCCAAGGACGCGAAGAACCTGCCCGTGGTCTTCTGGATCCACGGCGGCGGCTGGCAGGCCGGGGACAAGTCGCTCGTGCAGGAGAAACCCAAGGCGTTCGTCGAGCGGGGATTCGTGTTCGTTTCGACGAACTACCGGCTGCTCCCCAAGGTGGAGATGCTGACGATCTTCCAGGACGTCGCGAAGTCCCTGGGCTGGGTCTGCAAGCACATCGCCGAGTACGGCGGCGACCCGAACCGCATCTTCGTGATGGGGCACTCCGCGGGAGCCCAGCTCGCCGCGCTCATGTGCATCGACGACCGCTACCTGAAGGCCGAGGGCGTGCCCTTCTCGGCGCTCAAGGGCTGCGTTCCCGTCGACGGAGACACCTACGACGTCCCCGCGATCATCGAGACCGCCGAGACGCGCCTCCGCGTCCACGGCGAGCCGCCTCCGAAGCTCGGGCATCGCCAGAAGTTCGGCAACGATCCGGAAAAGCACAAGGATTACTCGGCCGTGACGCACGTCGCCCAGGGGAAGGGAATCCCGCCGTTCCTGATCCTGTACGTCGCCGACCATCCCGACACCTCGGCCCAGGCGCGGCGGCTGGCGTCGGTCCTCAAGCAGGCGGAAATCCCGGCCACCCTCTTCGGCGGCAAGGAGACGAATCACAACCGGCTCAACGACAATCTCGGCACGGCCGCCGACCCGGCGACGAAGGCGCTCGATGACTTTGTGGCGGCCCTTCTGAAGAAGTGACCCTGCGCCCCCGGACTACTTACCCGCCAGGCCCAGCACCTTTCGAAGGTGCGGCTCCAGGCCCTTCGCGCAGAAGTAGAAGCCGAGGGAATTGGCGTGGACGCCGTCCACGAGACCGTCGGCGTGCTCGCGCGACAGCATCTCCAGGCCGTCCACGAAGGAGATGTTCCCGTCACCGCCCTTCGCCCGCGCCTCGACGAACTCCCGCGCGATCGCGCGCTTCTCGTCCTGGACCGCCCGGGTCGACGGCGAGGTCGCCTCGGCCGGGAACCAGTACGGGCTGATGACGAGGATGGGCGTCTTCGGGTGCTTCGCCCGGAGCGTGTCCACGAAACCCGGCAGCGTGTCCCGGTAGACCTGCGGGCTTGGATTTCCCCAGTAGTCCAGGACGAAGGCCGAGGCGTCGATCTCCGCGACGGCCTGTGCCACGGCCGGCTCGCCCAGGCCGTTTCCGCTGAAGCCGAGGTTGACGAAGTCCACGTTCAGCCAGCGCGAGACGATCGCCTGGCAACTCAGCCCGGGATTCTCCGCGCAGCCGCCCTGGGTGATGCTGGATCCGTAGTGGACGACCGGCTTCGCGAGCGCGAACGGCTTCGGCGCCTCGACCTTCGCGTCCTTGTCCAGGACGATCTCCTTGACCGCGACGCCCTTGTAGAGCGGCAGGTAGAGCGTCACCTCGCGCGCCTCGCCCGCCGTGCCGACGTTCCACTCCCGGGCGATCCTGCCGTCCTTGTCCGGCCACGCGCTGTTGATGTATTCGCCGTTGACGTAGAGGTCGAAGCCGCTCTGCCCGATGGTGGTCATGTGGTGCATGGTCCCCGCGTTCGGGTTTGAGGCGAGGATGCCGACGCGCGCCGAATCGGTCTTGAACCGGATGCGACCGCCCGACGGCTGCTGCGCGAGGTTCCACACGGCCGGGCGGAAGGTGTCCTTCAGCCGCGCCGGAAGGCGGCGCAGGACAGGCTTGTCTTCCCCGAACCAGGCGAGCCCGTTGACGACGAGCCGCGGGTCGGGGAACGCGACGTGCTGCGAATCAGCGGAGTCCAGGAAGGAGGATTGGGCGGACGCCGCCCGGGCGCCCAGGAACGCCAGCACGGCAACGACTCCGAATCGGGCGACGGTCTTCATGGCTCGGTTCCAATAGAAGTCTTGAGTCCCGGCTTCACTCAAGTCTATACAACCGTCGGCCCTCTTCGGGGAATGCCGGCCCGGACCGGCATCCCCCCGGAATCATGCAACCCTACTCTCCCCGGTAGTCAAAAGGACCGAAGAAGGAATTGCGGTCCTTGAAGTCCCACTTCGTACCCTTGCCGTCGTCGTACGTGTTCTCGGTGCTGATGGCACAGTGCAGCACGGGGATGAGGCTGAAGGTGGCGTGCTCGATCGTCGGGGCCACGCCGCCCGCCCCCGGAAGCGGGGCCGATTTGAGCACGTAGATCTTGCCGATCCTCACTTCGTGCTTTTCGCCTTCAGACTTGAAGTCGATCGCCTCGCTCCGGACGTCGACCTTGGCGAAAGCCTTCCCCCAGTTCGTGCTGAGAAAGTCGACGACCCCGGCCTTCTGGTCCGCGGTGGCGTTGCTCGAGACGTAGATGATCCCTTCCCACGATCCCATGGCCTTGGGCACGTTCTTGCCGGACTTCGTCAGCACGACCGCGAAATTGATCCCGCCGAGATCGGTGCCGCCGTACTTCCCCTCCCTGACGTGCCACGCCATGATGCCCCGGCAATCGGCGAAGGTCACGTCCTGGGCGAAGACGCACGGACAGACGCTGGAGCACTCGCACCCCTCGACCTGGTCGCCCTTGAGGGTGTAGGGAGCCTTGGCCTTGGCCATCGACTGCGAGTGATCCGCTCCCGCACAGCCGGCGGCCGCGAACCCCAGCGCCACCAGGGCCGACAGCGACTTCATGGTCTTCATGGATCCTCCGTTATCAGAAAAAGTTCGAATCAGGCTTCGGCCGTGGTCGGGTCGATGATCGTCCGGACCTGCGAGATCCGGTTCGCCGGGAAGCCGCCGCACTCGGCGTGCTTCTGGATGAGCGCGACGTTCGGCGCGTTGTAGACGCAGTAGATCTTGTCGTCGGTGACGTAGCTGTGCACCCACTGGATCTTGGGCCCCAGATCGCCCAGGATGCCGACCGACTTCTGCGAGATTGCCTTGAGCTCAGCCGGCGACATCTTCCCCGCGCCCGGAATCTCCCGCTCGATCACGTACTTGGGCATTGCCCTGTCTCCTAACACGTGTTATCCTACATACCAACGGTATGTGTCTAACATACCAACGGTATGTCTGTCAAGCCTCCTGGTAAAAGAAACGAGCAGGCCGACGCCACCCGCGCGACCCTCCTCGCGGCGGCACGGCGCCTGTTCGCCCGCCGCGGGTATCCCGATGTCTCGGTCGACGACATCGCCCAGGCCGCCCGCGTCACCAAGGGCGCGCTCTACCACCATTTCAAGGACAAGCAGGAGCTCTTCCGCGGGGTCGTCGAACAGATCCAGGAGGCGATCCGCGAGCGGCTGATCGCGGCCGCGGCCCGGTCCGGGGACGGCCGGGCCCAGCTCCGCACGGCGTGCCATGCCTACCTCGACGCCTGCACCGAGGACGAGGTCGGACGCATCGTGGTCCTGGACTCCCCCGCCGTGCTCGGGTGGGAGGCCTGGTGCAAGGTCAACCGCGAATACGGCCTGGGGTTCTTCGTGGAGCGGCTCCGGGCCATCCGGCGGAACGATCCGTCGAACGAGGCCAGCGCGCAGATGCTCCTGGGAGCCCTGAATGTCGCGGGACGCGTGATCGCCCAGGCGGACAACCGCTCCGTGGCGCGCTCCCAGGTGGGAGCGACGATCGACCGCCTGATCGCCGGCGTGGCCGGCACGCCATGATTGTCCCCACCGATTTCGTGAGAAGTTCGCATCATGAAGCGCTGGTTTCCTGACACGACCGTGCGAAGGGAATCATCGCGACGCTGCTACGCAAGGGTGCCAGGATGTGGCGGCCACGGAACCGGTCGCGCCGATCCCTCTGAAAGGAGTTTTCGGCCGGCTCCACGCGTTGGGAATTAAGACAAAAAAAGCGAGACGCGTGATCCAAGCCGATGGAGAAGAATTCGTAAGGAGGCGTCCATGAAAGCCGCCGGCAGCAAGATCGTGTGGGTCGGCCGGGGAATCTCGGTCCTCGTGTCCCTCGCGTTCCTGATAAGCGCGATCGGGAAGCTGAAGGGCGGATCGGAGCTGGCGAAAGGGATGGCCCATCTCGGACTCGCGGAGTCGATGGTCCTGCCGCTCGCGATCCTCGAGCTCTCGTGCGTCGTGATCTACCTGGTCCCGGCGACGTCGGTCCTCGGAGCGGTGCTCCTGACGGGATACATCGGCGGCGCGATCTGCACGCACTGGCGCGTCGGCGACCCGTTCCTCGCCCAGATCGCAATCGGGGTCCTCGTCTGGCTCGGCCTCTACCTTCGCGAGAGCCGCCTGAGGGAGCTCCTCCCGCTGAGAACGACTCCAAAGGAGGCATAGCGATGTTTCAAGTCATCGGCATCATCGTCGGAGCCATGCTGGCCCTCGTCGTCGTGGTGCTTATCGTCGCGGCGACGCGGCCGGACACGTTCCGCGTCCAGCGCTCGACCCCCATCAAGGCTCCGCCGGAGCGGATTTTCGCCCTCCTCAACGACTTCCATCAGTGGGGCTCCTGGTCGCCGTGGGAGAAAATGGATCCCGCGATGACGAGAACCCACAGCGGCGCCGGGAGCGGAAAGGGCGCCGTCTATGCGTGGAAAGGAAACAGGAAAGTCGGCGAGGGGCGCATGGAGATCAGCGACTCCGCTCCATCCTCCAAGATCACCCTCAAGCTGGATTTCCTGAAGCCGTTCGAGGCCCACAACACCACCGAGTTCACGCTGGCACCGCAGGGGGACTCCACGAGCCTCACGTGGACGATGCATTGTCCGCAGCCCTTCATGGTCAAAGTCATGGGCCTGTTCATGAACATGGACAAGATGATCGGCAAGGACTTCGAGACCGGCCTGGCCAACCTCAAGACCCAGGCCGAGACCCCGACATAACCGTCGCTTGAACCGACGTTATTGTCGAGCGCCCGGGTACGGCCCGCCCGAAAGAAATGGCACCCCGTTTGCGATTCCCTTGGGGGATAGATAGGGGATGCCGTTGGATTTCCGTCCAGACGAACACACGCGCGCCGAATTCGGCGGTTCGCCCTCGACCGCGACTCCGTCGAAGGCCGCCACCGCCGTTTTCCCCGAATTCCAGATTCTCCTGATCGAGGATACCCCCGAGGACGCGGTTCTCATGGCGGCGCTCCTCCAGAAGCCACGGGGCGCCACCTTCCGGCTGGAAACCGCCGAGAGCCTCGGCGACGGCCTCGGGCGGCTGTCGCGGGGAGGAATCGACGCGGTCATCCTGGACCTTAACCTGCCGGACAGCCGCGGGCTGGAGACTTTCGAGCGGGTCCAGGACCAGCACCCCACCGTGCCGGTCCTCATCCTGACCGCTCTCCAGGACGAGGCGACCGCCGACCAGGCGATCCGCCTGGGCGCGCAGGATTACCTCGTCAAGGGCCACGTCGACAGCAGCCTCCTCGTCCGGGCGATCCGATACTCAATCGAGCGCAAGCGCTCCGAGAACGCGCTGCGCCTGAGCGAGGAACGGTTCGAGCTCATGGCGCGCGCCACGAACGACGCCGTCTGGGACTGGGACCTCGTGGCCAACCGCATCTGGTGGAACGTCGGCGTCCGCTCCTTCCTGGGCTACCCGCCCGACCACCTGGGGACCGACCTGGAATGGTGGCGCGCCCACATCCACCCGGAGGACCGCGAGCGCGTCATCTCCTGCATCCGGTCGGTGATCGACGGCGGCGGCCGCTTCTGGCTCGACGAATACCGCTACCTTTGCGCCGACGGCTCGTATGCCTGCGTGTTCGACCGGGGCTACGTCATCCACGACGACCGGGGCAAGCCCGTCCGCATGATCGGCGCCATGATGGACATCACCGACCGCAAGCGGGCCGAGGAGGCGCTGCGCGAGACGAACGAGACGCTGCGCACCCTCGTCCAGGCCTCGCCGCTCGCGATCGCCGTGAGCGACGCCGGGCAGAAGCTCCGCATCTGGAACCCCGCGGCCGAGCGCATCTTCGGCTGGCGCGCCCACGAGGTGCTCGGCCGGCCCATGCCCCCGCTTGCGCCCCCGGACCACGAGGACACCTTCGCCCTCCTCTCCTCCCGCGTCCTCCGCGGCGAGGCGCTCACGGGGATGGAATTCCGCGCCCGGCGGCGGGACGGCTCGCCGGTCGACCTGAGCGTCTCGATGGCGGCGCTCCGCGACGGGCGGGGATCCATCTGCGGGGCGATGGCGGTGGTGGCCGACATCACCGCCCGCAAGCTGGCCGAGGACCAGAAGGCGCTGCTCGAGGAGCAGCTCCGCCAGTCCCAGAAGATGGAGGCGATCGGCAAGCTCGCGGGGGGCATCGCCCACGACTTCAACAACCTCCTCACCGCGGTCTCCGGATACGCCGAGCTCCTCCAGGGGAAGTTCGAAGCGACCGACCCCAACCGCGTCTACGCCGACGAGATCCTGCGTTCCTCCGGCCGCGCGGCCGCGCTCACCCGCCAGCTCCTGGCCTTCAGCCGCCGGCAGGTCCTCCAGCCGCGGGTGCTGGACCTGAACTCCGTCGTGCGCGGCGTGGACGGCCTCCTCCGGCGCCTGATCGGCGAAGACGTCGAGCTCCGCACGGCGCTCGATCCGGCGATCGGCTCCGTCAAGGCGGACCAGGGCCAGGTCGAGCAGATCATCATGAACCTCGCCGTCAACGCGCGGGATGCCATGGCCGAGGGGGGCGCCCTGACGATCGAAACCCGGGGCATCACGCTCGACGACCTGTACCGGCAGGTCCACAATCGCGCCCGGCTGGGCCCGCACGTGATCCTCGCCGTGAGCGACACGGGATGCGGCATGTCCGCCGAGACGCAGTCCCACCTGTTCGAACCCTTCTTCACCACGAAGGAGCAGGGCAAGGGGACCGGGCTCGGCCTCGCGACCGTGTACGGCATCGTCAAGCAGAGCGGCGGGGACATCTGGGTCTACAGCGAGGTGGGCAAGGGATCCACCTTCAAGATCTACCTGCCCTGCACCGAGGGCGCGCCCGAGGCGCCCCGCCGCGAAACCACCCGCCTGCGGCCCAAGAGGGGGATCGAGACGGTCCTCCTCGCCGAGGACGCCGAGGCCCTTCGCCGGCTCCTGCGCGAGATCCTCGTCCAGAACGGCTACACGGTCCTCCTCGCGGCCAACGGCGAGGAGGCGCTTCGCCTCAGCCGCCAGCACGCGGGGCCCATCCATCTCCTCGTGACCGACATGGTCATGCCCCAGATGAGCGGCCGCGAGCTCGCCGCCCGCCTCTCGCCGCAGCGGCCCGAGACGAAAGTACTCTACATGTCCGGTTACACCGAGGAGGCCATCGCCACGCACGGCGTCTTCGACTCGGGCGCCGCCTTCCTCGAGAAGCCCTTTTCGCCCGACGCCCTCGCCCGGAAGATCCGCGAGGTCCTGGACACCGGCCGGGGCGGGCCGGAAGATTCAAAGACGAACTCGTCACCGGAGAAAACGACATGAACTCGAACTCGGGGGTTTGCGAACCGGGCTCTCCCGACATAGAATTGATGGGAATGGGAGGCCGCTCGCCGGACAGCGTTCGCATCCTCTACGTGGAGGACGACGCGGCCTCGGCACGCCTCGTCAAGGCCATCGCCGAGAAGGAAGGCTACTCCATCGACCTCGTCGCCACCGAGAAGGAATGCCTCAAGGCGGTGGCCGACGACCCCCCCGACCTTCTTCTCATCGACCTCACCCTTCCCGACGCCTCCGGCCTCGACCTCCTCCAGAAGATCCGCGAGAAGCAGCCGGCGATCCCCGCGATCATCGTCACCGCGTCCGACTCGATCCAGGACGTGATCGGCGCCATGAAGCGCGGGGCGGCCGACTACCTGACAAAGCCCATCGACACGCGCCGCATGGTCGTCTCGCTCGCCAACGCGGTCAAGATGACGCGGCAGCAGAACGCCATCGCCCGGCTCGTCGAGCAGGTCGAGGAGGCCTACTCGCCCGAGCACCTCGTGGGCGCCTCGACCGCGATGGAGCGCGTCCGGCAGCTCATCCGCCGCGCCGCGTCGAGCGAGGCGACCGTCCTCATCGTGGGCGAGAGCGGCACGGGCAAGGAGCTCGTCGCGCGCGCCCTCCACGCCGCGGGGCCCCGCGTGCGCGGTCCGTTCATCGACGTGAACAGTGCCGCGCTGACCGAGACGCTCCTCGAGAGCGAGCTCTTCGGCCACGAGAAGGGCGCGTTCACGAGCGCCATCGCCCGCCGCCGCGGGAAGTTCGAGCAGGCCCACGGCGGGACCATCTTCCTCGACGAGATCGGGGACATGCCGATGGCCACCCAGGCCAAGATGCTCCGTGTCCTCCAGGAGCGCGCCTTCCAGCGCGTGGGCGGCGACGAGAAGATCGCCGTCGACGTCCGCGTCATCTGCGCCACCAACCGGACCCTCGAGGAGCTCGTCGAGAAGGGGGCCTTCCGGAAGGACCTTTTCTACCGGATCAACACGCTGGTCATCGACATCCCCGCGCTCCGCGACCGTCTGGGGGACATCCCCGAGCTCGCGCGCCACTTCCTCGCCCGCACCAACCGCGCCGAGAAGAGGAGCGTCCAGGAGATCTCGGGCCCCACGATGGAGGCCCTCTGCAGCCACTCGTGGCCGGGCCACGTCCGCGAGCTGCAGCACGCGATCGAGCGGGCCGTCCTCGTCTGCGACGGCGACGAACTCCTCCCCGAGCACCTGCCGCCCGCGGTGCTGCGGGCCCACCCGCTCCCCGGCCCCGCGCACGAGAAGGAGGGGCTCATCGAGGCGGTCGAGCGCCTCGAACGCTCCATGATCTTCGCGGCGCTCGAGAAGAACGGGTGGGTCAAGGCGCGAACCGCCCGCGCCCTCGGCGTCACCGAGCGCATCCTCGCCTACAAGATGAACAACCTCGGCATCGAGAAGAACTCGAAGTAGCCCGATGCCCGACTCACCCACGCTCCCCGCCCGCATCCTTTACGCCGAGGACGACGCGACCTCCGTCGCGCTCGTCCGCGCCCTCCTGTTGAAGGAGGGCCACGAAGTCGCCTCCGTCGCCACCGGCCAGGAGTGCATCCGGTTGTTCCGCGAGGCCCCGCCCGACCTCTGCCTGCTCGACCTGGCGCTGCCCGACGTCTCGGGCCTCGACCTCCTCCGGCAGCTGCGCCGCGAGCGACCCGAGGTCCCGATC
>JBGPCZ010000119.1:0-18972 GCA_041482015.1 Planctomycetota bacterium
CTCCTGACCGGGTTCAAACCGTGGGGAAAGCAGCGCCGCAACCCCAGCGGGGAACTGGCCCGCGCGCTGGGCGGGCACCTTCTCCCCGTCAACTACGCTGCCGCCGGACGCGCCCTCAAGGCCCTGATCCGCCAGCGCCCCGACGCCATCCTCATGCTCGGTCTCGCCCCGGGACGGAAGTCGATCGGTCTCGAGGCGCTCGCGTTGAACGTCGACCACTGCGAGGACGGAAGTCATCGGCGGTGGCGCCGGCGCATCTCAAAGGGGCCGCTCGCCCTCCCCACGCGGCTGCCCCTCGACCTGCTGCACCGCCGCCTGTCGCGCGCCCGGATCCCCGTTCGACTCTCGCATCACGCGGGAACCTTCATCTGCAACCACGTGTTCTACGTCGCGCTCGCCGCCTCCGACGTGCCGTGCGGCTTCGTCCACGTGCCGCCGTTCAAGGCGATGCCGGCGGCGCGCCAGATGCGCGCCGTGAAACTGATCCTGGAGACGCTGGGGAAGGGCCGCTCGCGAACATCCACGCCGTCGGCGCCGCGACGAGCGCCATCCCGGCGAGGGTCGGCAGGCTGATCGAGCCCTCCCGGAGCATCAGAGCGTCGAAGCCGAGCGCGAAAAGCAGCTCCGACAGTCCCACGACCGACACCCGCGCCGGCTCGCCCAGCGCGAACGCGCGCGTCATCGCGTACTGTCCCACCGTTCCGACCAGGCCCATCCCGAGCAGCATCGAGAATCCCTTGGCGTTCCCGATCACCGACGCGGGCGGCAGGGCGGATCCGCCGGCGAGGAGGACGGCGATCGCGCAGGTCGCCGTGGCCACGAGACTGAAATGGGTGACGATGGTGCGCGTGTCCATGGAGCCCAGCCGGTTGAGCCCGAGCATCACGACCGCCGTCATGAACGAGCTCACAATGCCGACGAAGATCGCGAGCCGAGACTCCTCGAAATGGGGGCGGGCGATGAGGACCACGCCGGCGATGCCCAGCCCCACGGCGATCCAGACCTTCAGGCCCGGCCGTTCGCGGAGGACGAGCCACGCGAGGAGGGCGACCGCGAGCGGGTAGCTTTTGAGGAGAGTCGTCGCCTCGGAAAACTGGAGGTGGGTGAGCGTGTAGAACGTGCAGAGCATTCCGAGGCTGCCCACGACGCTCCGCATCCAGAGGGTCGGCGTCCCGCGAAACGTCAGCGGCGCCCGCGTCGCCAGGCCGATCGTGACCGCGACGACCGCCATCAGAAGCGCCCGCACGAGCGCGAGGGTGCGCCAGTCGGCCGACGCCGCGAGCGCCTTGCTGAGCGCGCCCATCGTCGCGAAGCAGAGAGATCCCGCGATCATCCAGAGGTAGGGCCGTGCGTTCATCCGGGCGGCGGGGGCGGGGGCCAGGGCGTGCCGTCGCGGATGGCAACGAGCTGCCCATAGTGGTGGATGTTATGGGTCGACGTCCTCGTCACGACGTCCCACGCCCGGTAGGAGGGAAACTCGGGGTGCTTTCCCTCGCGCCCGAAGATCACTTCCGGGAGGAGATCGACAAGCTCGATCAGGCTCTCCCGTGCGGCCACGTAAAGCCTCCGCATGAGCGGGACGCTCCGCCTCGTGTAGATCAGCGTCTTCGCCCACTTGTCCTGGTCGAACGGCACGATCGCGCAGCCCGGCTCGGACAGGATGAACCGCGCGCGGGCCTGGAACACGACCTCGCTGTCGGCCAGGTGGGAGAGGATCTCCCGCGCCGTCCACTTGCCGGGCGCGTAGCTGACGCGGAGCAGGGCGGTGTCGGTGTCGAAGAAGGGCAGGGTGAGCTCGCGCGACCGGTCGAGGTCGCGCAGGACGGTCGCCTTGTTCATCGGCGCCGCGCAGTATAGCGAAAAAGGGCAGGGCGGTCACGCAACCGCCCTGCCCTTGGGGTGATTCGTCAGTCCTACTGCTTTTCCTTGTCCTCGCTCTTCTCCGCGACCTTCTCGAGCAGCTTCTGAACCGCGTCGGGGATCTCGACCTTGGTCTTCCCCACGGCGCTGAATTCCGTCGTCCGGCCCATCGTGAACTCGACCTGGTTTCCCTGGAAGTCGATCGAGACCTTGGTGTTCAGCTCGTACTTGAGGATCGCCCCGTCGGTGTCGATCCAGATGCGGCCCTTGCCGCTCATCTCGGCGTTCTGGGCGCCGCCGGCGAGCGCACCGAACTGGCCGATCATCTTGCCCAGCGGGGAGGCCTTGATGCCCTCCTCGCTCAGGTCGCCGCCGTAGACCGCGCACTCCTTCTCGCCGATCTTGTCGCTCTTCTCTTCCTTCTTGATCTCCTTGAAGCCCTTGGCGAGGTCCTTGACCTCCTCGTGGGGGGCCTTGAGGTTCTTGATCATCATGCGGCCCATGAGGGCGCCGCGCTGGCGGTTCTGGCCGCCGCCCTGGCCGCCCACCTGGGCCTTGTCGAGTTCGGTCCAGTCTCCCTGGCCGGTCTTGACGAAGTTCTTCTCGCCCCGGCGGAAGAACTCGCCGCGCTCGCCCACGGTGATGAGGAGGCCGACGTCCTTCTGGAATTTCCCGTCCATCGACGGGATCTGCTGGGGCAGGTTTCCGAATGCGCTCTCGAACTTGGTCTCGCCCTTGAACGTGTACGAGCCCGCCTCCGCGGCCTTGGCCGCCGCCGCGTTGACCGCGTCCTTGTCGTCGGCCGCCAGGGCCGGCGCGCAGAGCAGGATGATCCCGATCAAAGTCTTCATCATTCCTCCCGTCCAGTAATGAACCTTCGGACAGCGCGGCGCCAGCAATTGTTCTGTTGGTCCCCGGAAACCGGCGGATAGAATGACGCGGTGACAGAATCAAGCGCTCCTCTGTCCGAGTCGCTGTTCGCGCAGATGGTCGTGGAGCAGGGGTTGGCCAGCACCGAACACGTGCGCGAGTGTCTCGACATCATCGCGAGGCTCTCCGAAAAGCACGTGACCCCGCTTCCTCGACTGGGCGAGCTCCTGGTCCGCAAAGGGTACCTTTCGCCCCAGCATCTCGAGGCGACGCTCCGGGTCTCGCCCCGGCCGTCGGAATCCGCCTCGCCTTCCAACGCCCAGGTCACTCTCCCCTCGGAAGTGGCGGAGGCCGCGGAGAACTCCAACAACCGCGTCGGCAAATACGTCCGGGTCAAGGCGATCGGCGCCGGGGGCATGGGCGAGGTCTGGTCCGCGTGGGACACCGAGCTCCGGCGCTGGGTCGCGCTCAAGTTTCTGAACAGCCACAACCATGACGAGATCGCCCGCTTCGAGCGCGAGGCCCAGACCGCCGCGAAGCTCTCGCATCCGAACATCGCCGCCGTCTACGACGTGGGCGATGCGGGTGGCCGGCCCTATATCGCCCTGCAGCTCATTCGCGGCCGCACGCTCGGCGTCTTTCCGCGCAACCGGCTGAAGGTGCTCGTCGATTTCGTCCGGCAGGCCGCGCTCGCGGTCCAGTACGCCCACGGGGAAGGGGTGGTCCACCGCGACCTCAAGCCCCAGAACATCATGATCGAGGGCAAGCTGAACGCCATGGCCGAGGCCTCGGAGTATCGCCTCTACGTCATGGATTTCGGGCTGGCCAAGCAGGCGGCCGGGGAGTCCACGCTGTCGGTCTCGGGAACCGTGCTGGGGACGCCTTCCTACATGCCCCCCGAGCAGGCGCGGGGCCTCCTGGCCCAGGTGGACGCCCGGAGCGACGTCTATTCCCTCGGGGCGACGCTCTATGAGCTGCTCACGGGACAGCCGCCCTTCAAGCACCAGAACGTCTACGAGATCCTCAAACTGGTCGTGGAAGAGGACCCCAAGCCGCCCCGGACGATCAACCCGATGGTGGACGGCGACCTGGAGACGGTGGTCCTCAAGTGTCTCGAGAAGGATCCCGCCCGCCGCTATGCCACCGCAAAGGAGCTGGCCGAGGACCTGGGGCGCTTCCTCGCCGGGGAGCCGGTCGTGGCCCAGCCGGCCAGCGTGTCGTACCGCCTCAGGAAATGGGTGGGCAGGCGCAAGGCGCTTGCGACCGCGGTCGTGACGGCGGTGCTCGCGGGCATCGCGGTGGCGGCGATTCTCGGGGGAGGGGCGGTCGAGCGTGCCAGGGAGGCGCGCGAACTCCGAAGCGAAGCGGACAAGGCCTTCTCGGCAAAGGACTGGTCGAGAACGAACGAGCTCCTGGGACGCTACCTGGCGCTCCGGCCCGACGACCGCCCGGCATGGGATCAGAAAGCCGCCTGCGAGCGGGAACTGGAGCTCGTCCGCAAGAAGGCGGATTCCAAGGTCGTGGCGATGGAGGCGGCCGCGCTCTGCCAGAAGGCGCTGGCGTTTGTCAAAGAGGGGAAGACGCTCTGGAGGGTGAGGACCGCGAAGCCGGAGCAGTGGGAGAAGCTCTTCGTGGACGCCCTGGGGTTCGCGCACGAAGCGCTGGCCCGGGACGCGAGCCTGCCCGGAAACCATGCCACGCTGGGCGAGATTCTCGAGGCGCAGGGGAACTGGACGGAGGCCGTGGCGGCCTACGACCGCGCGATCAAGATCGACAGCTCCTTCGCCGAGGCGTGGCAGCGACGGGGGATCTGCTACCTGGAGCTGTTCTCCGATGCGTTGATGGACGCGCAGTGGCGCAGCACGAAGCCGGAGCAGGTGCTCTTGATCCTGATGAACCCGGGCCCGCGCGCCGTGGAATGCCGGAAGAACGCGATCGACAGCCTCAAGCGGTACTCCGAAATCCGCCAGGATGCGGCCGGATCCGTCGAGTATCGGTACACCCAGGTGGCTGCATCGATCGTGCAGGGCCGCTTCGTGGAGGCCGACCAGGCGAGCGACCGGCTGCTCGCCGAGGTCCAGACGGACGAACGCGTCTGGCTCCTCAAGGCGGCCTCGCAGATCGCGCGGATGAACTTCGCGGGGGCGGTCGCGACGCTGAACAAGCTGATCGAGGACGTCGCGCCCCAGCTCTGGCGGCCCTACTTTTTCCGCGGCTGGATCCGGCTGGTCAACAAGGACTGGGACCGGGCCGTGGCGGACTGCACCCGGGCCGCCGAACTGGATTCACGCCAGGCGCGCGTCTATGCCGTCCGGGCCGCCGCCCACATCGGCAAAAACAATGTGGCGGCTGCTGTGGCGGACTATGATCGCGCGCTCCAGTACTCGCCGCAGTGGGGGTACGTCTGGACCGCGCGGGCCTCGGCGAAGCTCAGGATGGGCGACGCGAAGGCGGCGGTCGAAGACTCGACGCGGGGGATGGAGCTGGAACCCAACGAACCGACGGCGCCGCTCGTCCGGTCCCAGGCGAAATGGAAACTGGAAGACACGCCGGGGGCGGTGGAGGATGCCGGCCGGGCAATCAAGCTGACTCCCCGGGACGTGGACGCCTACATCTGGCGCAGTCATCTTCGGTTCACCGCCGGGGATTGGGCGGGCGGCCTTCAGGACGCGACGCGCCTGACGGAGCTGGAGCCGAAGGAAGGAAACCACTGGTACAGACGCGGGAAACTGTGGCTCGCCCAGAAGGAGTACCGGAAGGCGCTCGAGGACTTCCGCAAAGCCGTCGAACTTGCGCCGGACCTGGCTTCCCAGCTGGATCCCCTGATCGCCCAGTGCCGGGCGAAGCTGGGGGAATAGCCCCCCGGCCCCCCGTACCAACGTCCGATAATGACCGTTATGTTGCGTCGGGGAGTAGGGAAGTGTTGACGAACTCGCGCCGCACATTCGTTAACACTACTGACGATCCGGACCATCCCCGCCTCGCGGCCCTTACCCGGGCGATCCTGGCGTGCCGACGGTGCCCCCGGTTGGCGGGCTACCTGGCGGCCGCGAAACGCCGCTGGCCCGATCACCGATGCCGGCCCGTGCCGGGCTGGGGTGATCCGTTCGCGCGGCTGGTGATCGTCGGGCTCGCCCCCGGCGTGCACGGCGCGAACAAGACCGGCCGGATGTTCACGTTCGATTCGTCCGGCACGTGGCTCTACGGCGCGCTCCACGCGGTCGGTCTTTCGTCGCGCCCGGTTTCCCGGCAGCCGGGCGACGGGCTGAAACTCAAAGGCGTCTGGATCACCTCGGCCGGCCGGTGCGCGCCGCCGCAGAACAAGCCCACGCCCGGGGAAACTCGCGACCTGCCGGCCGTTCCTGGTTCGCGAGCTGGGTTTGTTGACGTCCGCCCGGGTCTACCTGGCGCTGGGTCGGATCGGACACGAGGCCCTTCTGAAGTCCTTCGGCCTCCGCCTTCGTGACTTCGCTTTCGGCCACGCCGCCGAGCACCGCCTGCCCGATGGCCGCGTCCTCCTGGATTCCTACCACCCGAGCCGCCAGAACACGAACACGGGGAAACTCACGAAGGCCATGTGGACGCGCGTCTTCCTCCGCGCCGCCCGGCTGATCCGATTACCGGTCCCGTAGCCACCACTCGAAGAAGCGATAGGCCTGCCCGTTCGACTCGTCGGTCGGACTGTGCCCTTCGCGGTTGGTCATCGCCACGCGGTTCTCATGGCCGAGCAGGCGGTTGACCGCGATGGCGTGATTGAGCGCCGGCCAGCGTTCCGGGAGGTCGGCGCTTCCCCCCGACACCAGGAAGGGCCTGGGCGCCATGAGGGCGTGCAGCTCGACCAGGTCGTGGCCGCCGTCGACGAGCGTCTTGTACGCGCCGGTCCGTCCTTGCTTGGGCAGGGCGAAGTACGGGTCCACGCGGGTGAGATCGGGAAGTTCGCCGAGGTCGGAGCCGAGGTACGAGTTGGCCCAGTAGTTGACCGCGCCACGGGGGTTCTGCTTCGCCCGGTCCCGCTCGTCGAACACGATCCCCGGGTCCGACCAGACGGCGCAGGCGAATTTCTCGTACAGCGCGCTCGCGAAGAGCGCCCATTTGCCCCCGAACGAGTGCCCGATGATGCCGATGCGGTCGGCGCGGACGTCAGGACGTCGGGAGAGTATCGTATGGGCGTTGGCCGCCAGGTAGGCGAGCGCGGAGAGAGGCTGGACCCGGAGCGGCTTCCCCGCCGGCCCGAAATACGACGCGCCGCGCGCTTCGCGAGGGTTGCCCGGGATCACCTCGGCGGTGGGCTTGCCGATCGACAGCGCCACGAAGCCGCGCCGCGCAAGCTGCCATGCGAAGTCGAGGCGCTCGCCTCCCTGTCCGATCCCGCTCTGCGCTTCGTAGAAGACGACGAGGACGGCCGGGAATGGTCCTGTTCCCGGAGGGACGAGCAGGAACCCCGTCACCGATTCCCCGTCGAGCGCGATCCCCAGCTTCACCCGGTGCTGCGTGATCTCCTCGCGCCGGGTGGTCTCGACGATCTCGACCTTGGGCTCCTCGAGGAGTGCGGGCCAGGGCCCCATGGCGCCGTGCCAGGCGGCCAGGATCTCGGCCCGCCGGCGCGGCCAGTCCGCTGCAGACTCGACGGACCGCAGTGGCGACCGGAAGGTGCCCAAGTCGTTGCGATACGGGTCGGGCACCTGGAAGAACGAGGCGATCTCGGGAGGCGGAGTCGACGTGCCCGGGTTCGCGCATCCCGCGACCAAGACGACAAGGGAAAACACTCTGCGGCTCATGATCGCCTCCACGATAGTTCAGGGCGTGAGGACCCATGCGAGCCGCCCTTCCCCGGCGATCAGCGCGGCGTCGAACTCGATGCAGCAGACGGTAGACGGCGGGAACCGGAGTTCCGCCGGATGCGAGAGCAGGGCGCGCGCCAGGTGGTCGATCCACGGAAGGTGGCTCACGAGCGCCACGTCCCCGGGCGCCCCGAGTTCCGCCGACAACGCCTGCACCGTCAATCCCGGGTAGAGCCCGTCCAGGAGTTCGACCGGGGGCGCGGGGTCCCATGCGCCGGCGATTCCCTCGGCCGTCTCGCGCGCCCGGGCGGCCGGGCTGCTCAGAAGGCGGGCGAGCAAGACCCCCCGCTCCCGGAGCGCCCTTCCCGTCTCCCCGGCCTGCCGCCGGCCGAGCGGCGTCAAGCGCCGGTGGACGTCTCCGCTCTCCCCCGGAGCCTCGGCCGTGGCGTGACGGATGACAAAGAGCCTCATGAAAAAAACCCCCGTGTTTCCACGGGGGCTCTTTCAAGCTTCAAACTTCAAACTTCCGGCTTCTCATTTCACTTCTTTCCAGTAGTCCTCGGGCATGTCGGCGGCCAGCTTGAGCGCGCCGTTGGCGCCAGCGTAGACCGGCTCGGCGACCTTGGTGACCCTGCCGCCGCCGTACTGCTGGAGGTCCTGCTCGATCAGGCGGTCGAGGCCGCGGAGCTGGCTTCCGCCGCCGGCGAGGACGACGTTCTGGAGCATCCGCTTCTGGAACTCGGCGTCGTAGCTCGAGACGAGCTTCCGCAGGCCTTGGACGATGTCCGGGACGATCGCGCTGCACGCCTCCTTGAGCTCCTTGGTGATGTCGAAGTTGGTCGGCTTGCCCTCCTTGTTGGGCCAGGTGACGATCGCCTTGTCGTTCACATCGTTCACGAAGCTGCCGCGCTCCTTCGCGTCGCGGACCATGTTCACCGTGAACTGCGCCTCCGGGTGCCCCTTCTTGATGAGCTCCATCGCGAGGTTGTCGATGAAGTCGCCGGCCTTGCCGGTCGTCAGCTGGTCCTCCTCGGTCGGGATCGCTCCGTGCATGCGGCAGAGATCGGTCGTGCCCGCGCCGATATCGACGATGAGCGCGTCCTCGAGCGTGTTCATCCCGTAGGCGACGGCGAACGGCTCCGAAACGATCATGACCGACTCGAACGTGCCCTTGCAGGCGTCCATGAGCGCCTGCTTGTTCAGGATCGACGCGCGGGCCGGCGAGCCGATGACGCCGTAGACGAGCGTGCCCTTGGGCGGGCGGCAGAGCGAGACGACGTACTTGACCAGCTCCTTCGCGGCTTCCTTGTATTTGGCCAGCTTGTCGGGCGCAACACCCGCCTCGGTATTGTCGGCGTACTTCAGCGCGCCCTTCTCAAAAGGGCGGATCGTGTCCAGGGCGAGGCGGTGCTGGAAGGCCTCGTTCCCGAAAACGATGTCCTTGCCCAGCATCTTGCGGGAGACCGGGTCCTTCGGCCACCCCACGATTGAAAAGACCACCTCGCGCGTGCCGTTCGTGGCGGCGACGGACGTCTTGTAGCAGCCGAGGTCCATGCCGATGTAAAGGATTCCGTCCTTCGTCGTACGTCCGGCGGGGTCAGACATGCTGCGTCTCCTTGATTGGGAGCGACCAGACTATCAAGCCCCGGGCGGGGCGTCCACTTTTGGGGGTTCCGCGGGAGCGGCCACGGAACCGCCCCCCTTCGGCGTGGCGAGCGTGAACCCCTTCTCCTCGAGCTCCTTCGACTCCTTGCGGATCGCCTTGTTGCCGTCGAGGACGAACTTGAGCATCTCCCTTTTCTTCTCGAAGTTCTTGTCCTCGTTGGCCAGGCCGAGCTGGCGCATGAGGTTCTGGATCTGCTGGTTGGAGTAGAGCTTCGAGTTGGAGATCGTCTTGAGGGCGTTCTCCATCGCGGCGATCTGCGCGTAGAGCTTCTCCATCCGCTTCTCGAGCATCGCGGTCTCGCGCGACTGGCCGCCGGACATCGCGAAGCGCTCGCGCTCGGCCGCGACCAGGCGGGAGATGATCGGGCGGATGGCATTCTCGACCCCTTTGAGTTCGGCGACCGCCTCGGGATTGTCGCCCCCCTCGAGGATCATCTTCCGCTTCTCGAAGACTTTCACGACCTGCTTGTCGAGCTCGCGCTCGAACTCCTTGAAGCCGACGATGAGGGCTTTCTCCGCTTCCTCCGAGAGCCGGCCGTCGGCGAGCGCCTTCTGCTTCTCGAGGTCCTTGCGCATCTCCTCGAGCTCGACGTCCAGGCTCATCTTGGACATCTCGAGGTCGGTCTTGGCCTTGTTGGTCTCCTGGTACTGGCTGAGGAGCTCGTTGAACTCCTGCTTGGATTCCGCCTCGATCTGGGCCAGCGGGACGTTGGCGATGCCCGCGGCCATGGCGCGGTACTTGTCGACGAGGGTCTTGACGGCCTGGTTGATGAGCTCGTCGATCTTGTCGCGCGAGAGCATCGAGATCGTCTTGCGACCCGTCTTGACGAGATCGTCGACGCTGACGCGGCGGGAGGCCTGGCGGATCATCCCCTGGACGTCCATCATCTTGGAGCTGCCGCGCGGCGCGGGCGGAGGCGGCGGGGGTGTGCTGGACGGGGCGCCGGTTTCCTCAGGCATGTCGTTGTCCGCACTCCATGATAGCGAGCACCGGAGCAATTGGAAGAGTTTCACCGTTATATAGGGGTCGGACAACGACACGGAGGGGATCGACGATGACCATGAAGCTTCCGCGACGCGCGTTTCTACAGACCGGTCTTTCAGGCGCCGCCCTGCTCGGGCTGGGCGACCTCAAGCTATTCCCTTCCGTGAGCGCCAGGGAGGCGCGACTCGATCCCGTTCGCGTCACGATGGACCCGGGCATCGAGCCGCTCGTCCGTCTGGTGGAAGAGACTCCTCGCGAGAAGCTGATCGAGGAGATGGGCGCGCGCGTCCGCAAAGGGCTGCCCTACACCGACGTCCTCGCGGCGCTCCTCCTCGCCGGCGTTCGGAACGTCCAGCCGCGGCCCGTCGGCTTCAAGTTCCACACCGTCCTCTCTGTCAACGCCGCCCACCAGTCGAGCCTCGCCGGTCCTGACGCCGACCGCTGGCTGCCCCTTTTCTGGGCGCTCGACAACTTCAAGATCTCGCAGGCCGACGAGAAGACGAAGACCGGCTGGAAGCAGGCGCCCGTGGACGAGACCCGCGTCCCCTCCCCCGCGAAAGCCAAAAAGGCGGTCATCGACGCTCTCGAGGCGTGGGACGTCGAGGGCATCGACGCGCCGGTCGCCGGCCTCGCTCGTGCCGGCGGCGCGCACGAGGTCTTTGAGCTCTTCACGCGCTACGGCGCCCGCGACTTCCGCGACATCGGCCACAAGATCATCTATGTCGCCGGGGCCTGGCGGGTGCTTTCCCTGATCGGCTGGCAGCACTCGGAGCCGATCCTCCGCTCGCTCGCCCAGGCGCTCCAGTACTTCACCGGTGGCAATCCCGCCAAGAGCGACCAGGATGCCGACCGTCCCGGCCGTGAGAACCTCGAGCTCCGCAAGAAGATCCGCCCGGACTGGCGCGAAGGCAAGCTCGATTCCAGCGCGACGTCGGGATTCGTCGAGGCGTTCCGCCAGGGCTCGGCCAAAGAGATGGCCCAAAAAACGGTCGATTGTTTGAACGGCGGCATCGCGGCCCAGTCGATCTGGGACGCGATCCACCTGGCGGCCGGCGAGATCCTGATGAGCCGCGTCAACATCCAGTCGCTCCACTCGCAGACCACGATGAACGCGCTCCACTACTGCTACGACTACACGTCGGAGGACGACACCCGCCGCTTCCTGCTTCTGCAGGCGGCGTCCTTCCTGCCGCTGTTCCGCGGCAAGCTGGAAAAGATGGTCAAGCTGGACGAGGTCGAGCCGAAAGCCGGCGCGACCGTCGAGGAGATCTTCGCCGACCTGCCGAAAGACAAGCTGTCGGCCTCCGCCAAGGTGCTGGGCTATCTGAAGGAAAAGGGCGATCCGCGGCCGATCCTGGACGCCGCGCGGGTTCTCGTCTTCATGAAGGGCAAGGACGCCCACGATTACAAATTCAGCTCCGCGGTGCTCGAGGACTACTATCGGGTCTCGCCCGCGTGGCGCGACCGCTTCCTCGCCTCGAGCCTGCACTACCTGAAGGGCTCGGGCGACCCGGACAGCGGGCTGGTGAAGCGCATCAGGGAGGCCGTCAAAGCATGATCTCGCTGCTGCTCGCGCTCGCGGCCCAAGACGGCAACCGGCTGACCTACCTGGACGAGAGCGATCCCTACTACGTCCACCGGAAGTTCGCGAAGTTGACCACGCCCCAGTGGGTCGGCGAGGAGGGCGTCGAGGCGGTCGTCGTCCTGGCGATCGACGACATGCGCGGCCACGACAAGTGGGAGGCGTATCTCCGGCCGATCCTCGATCGGCTCAAGAAGATCGACGGCCGCGCGCCGGTCTCGATCATGACCTGCACGATCGACCCGAACCACCCGCATATCCAGAAGTGGCTGAAGGAAGGCCTGAGCATCGAGATCCACACGGTCGATCACCCGTGCCCGCTTCTCAACGGTGGCGATTTCGCGAAGGCCAAATCGACGTATGACCGCTGCGTCGATCTCATCAACTTCGTTCCGAACCAGAAGCCCGTGGCGTTCCGTATGCCCTGCTGCGACTCTCTCAACACGCCGAGCCCGCGGTTCTACTCGGAGATCTTCAACAAGACGACGCCGCGCGGGAACTTCCTGTCGATCGATACGTCGGTCTTCAACATCACGACCGCGAGCGACCCGGACCTGCCCAAGGAGCTGACGACCGACCCCGACGGGAAGGAGAAGTTCCGGAAGTACCTCCCCTTCCCCTCCTTTGTGAACACCATCGAGGACTACCCGTACCCGTACGTGATCGGGAAGCTCTGCTGGGAATTCCCGTGCATCGTGCCCTCCGACTGGGAGGCGCAGAACATCCTGAAGCCCAACAATCCGCAGACCGTCGCCGACATGAAAGCCGCGCTCGATGCCGTGGTGCTCAAGCAGGGGACGTTCAACCTCGTCTACCACCCGCACGGCTGGATCAAGGCGGAGCAGGTCGTCGAGCTGATCGATCACGCGGTCGAGAAGCACGGGAAGAAGGTGAAGTTCCTGACGTTCCGCGAGGCGCAGGAGCGTCTCGACAAGAATCTTCTCGGGGGCCATCCGTTGCGGAGGCCGGAGGACGGGAGCGACAACGGCATGCGGCTTCTCGACATCAACAACGACGGCTACATCGACGTCCTCGGCTGGGACCAGACGAGAATCTGGTCCCCGAAGACGCGGACGTGGACCGTCACGCCCTGCCCGCGCGGCCTGACGGTCTGGTCGCAACTCCGCATGGGCGTGGTCCGGAAGGGCGGTTTCCCCACGGCGATCAGCCCGAACTCGGGCGCGTGGACGTTTGATGGCGAGAAGTGGATCGAAGATTCGAAGCTGGAGGTCGACGCCTCCGGGTTCGAATTCCGCCTGATCGACGTGGACGGCGACGGGGTTTGCGAGGTCGTCGTGGGCTCGGGCGGATCGGCCGGGGTGTTCCACCTGGCTGAATCCTGGAAGCGACTTCCCTACTCACTTCCCGAGGGCGTTCCGATGTGGGGCTTCCAGGGTGCGGACCGCGGACTCCGATTCGTCGACCTGGACGGGGACGGCAAGCTAGACCTCGTGTTGTCGAACAGCCAGCAGTGGGGCGTCTACCGGTTCAAGGACGGGACGAAGGGATGGGAGAAGGTGGCCGGCGGCGATCGCTCGGCGGCGGCGGACGGGATCCCGATGATCGTCCGTGACGACACCAACAACGGCGCCTGGTTCCACTCCAAGCACCTGTGGGTTCAGAACGAGGACACGGCCAAGATGCCGAATCTCGTCGACCGCCGCTCCTTTGATCAACTCCTGAAGCGACCGTAAGGAATTGTCCCGTCTATTTCGTTGCGAACCGCTCGCGCTCGATCGTCCGGTTGATTTCAAAGTCCGAGTAGGTCTCCACGAACGCCTGTCCGCTCTCCAGGGTCACCTTCCTTTTGACAGGCAGGCTCCGCGCCGGGTCGATCCAGAGCTCCACCCGGAGCGGTTGGCCTTCCTTCCGGGAGCCGATCAGGTACGAAATGCACACGGTCGCGCAATCGCCGACGGACTCGCGGCGCTCGATCTTGAACTTCGACAGGACGGTTCCCGACAGCGATTCCCGGATCGCCTCCTCGGAGAGGTGGTCGTCCCTCAAGCCCCCCACGAATCCGATCAGGCCCGTGCCGGCCACGACGGAGGACAGGAAATCATCCAGGTTTCGAGGCGCAGCCACCGCTCCCCCCTTCCCCGTCTCTCCGCTCGTCATTGTCCAACCGTCACTCACGGTGGTCCAGAAATGTTCGTCATCGTTCACCGCCCAAAGGGGGATCTCCAGCCGCATCTTGTTGCCCCGTTCGCGGGCGAGCGTTCCGCGGAGGGCGTTGGAGTCCTCCCCGACGTTGAATTGGACCTCGACGGAGCACTGCACGGTGCTGGCCCGGCGCAACTTTCCTTCCATGTCCCGGTACAAGGACTCTGCCTCGCTGAGGAGGGGATGGTTCACGCCGGGAAGGACCGCGATCAGGAACAGGATTGTTTTCATGGGGGGATGGAGCGCAACGCGCGTGCCGGACTCGAAATATCTTGCAATCCCCGGCGCGTGCGAAAGAATCTGCTCAGGAGATAGGCCCCAGCGACAAACAAGGCAGCCGGGATTGACGGAAGCCTCCTTAGTTGCCGGGGTGCAGGAGATAAAGACAGACAGCATGGCAGGAATCGGGATCTGTATATCTCCAATATCTCCTGATCTCCCAGCGACGTAGATTAAGTGGGCGGGGTCGGGGTTCTCAGGGGGGCGATCATGCTTCGACATGCCATCTGGGCCATCCTCATTCTCGCCGCGCCCCAGGAGCCCCCCTTCATTGCCGAGCAGGACCCCCTGACCCCGGCGGAGGAGAAGAAGAGACTCCACCTTCCCCCCGGCTTCGAACTCCAACTCGTCGCGTGCGAGCCGGACATCGCGAAACCCCTGAATATGGCGTTCGATGACCGCGGCCGTCTGTTTGTCACGTCAACCGTCGAGTATCCTTTCCCCGCTCGTGAGGGGATCCCGGCGCGCGACACGGTCAAGATGCTCGAGGACTTCGGGGCCGACGGTCGCGCCCGGAAGATCACGACGTACGTCTCGGGTCTCAACATCCCGATCGGCATCGTCGCGACCGCCGACGGCGTCATTTGCCACTCGATTCCAAAAGTCTGGCGCTGCACCGACGTGAATGGCGAGGGCAAGGCCGAGAAGCGCGAGTCGCTCTACGGCGACATCGGCCACAAAGACACGCATGGAATGACGAGCTCGTTCACTCCGTGGGTCGACGGCTGGACGTACGCCTGCCACGGGTTCGCGAACCACTCCGAGCTCAAGTCGGCGACGACGGGCAGCTCGATCGTGATGGACTCGGGCAATACCTACCGCTGGAAGCAGGACGGCTCGAAGGTCGAGTACTACACCCACGGGCAGGTCAACCCCTTTGGCCTCTGCTTCGATCCGCTTGGCAACCTCTACTCCGCCGACTGCCACTCGAAGCCGATCTACCAGCTGCTCCGCGGCGGTTGGTACGAGACGTTCGGCGGTCAGAACGACGGGCTCGGCAACGCGCCGCTCATGATGACCCACCTCCACGGCTCGACCGCGATCGGCGGGATTGTCTACTACGCGGCGACCCAGTTCTCCGAAGCCCATCGCGGCAGCATCCTGGTTGGGAACCCGGTGACGGGGTGCGTCAACCAGGACCGGCTCGAGAAGCACGGGTCGAGTTGGAAGGCGGTCCCTATGCCCGATTTCATCCGGTCGGACGATCGCTGGTTCCGTCCGGTCGACCTCAAACTCGCACCGGACGGATCGATCTACCTCGCGGATTTCTACAACCGGATCATCGGCCACTACGAAGTGCCGCTGACGCATGCGGGGCGCGACCGCGATCGCGGCCGCATCTGGCGGATCGTCTACACGGGCGACGGAGCTACGCTGCCCCGCCCGATGCCCGACCTCTTCAAACTCTCGTGCGACGAGCTGGTCGCGCTGCTCAAGGACGACAACCTCCAGGTGCGCGTGCGCGCGACGAACCAGCTGGTCGACCGGATCGGAAAGTCCGCCATCGAACCCGTTAAGGCGGCCATGACGGCGAACAGCCCGTCGACCCGGGCCCACGGGCTCTGGGTGTTGGAGCGGCTGGGCGCGCTGGACGAGCCGCTCGTGAGATCGCTTGCGGGGGACGGCGCGTCGATCGTGCGGGTGCACCTTTTGAAAGCCCTGGGCGAGCGGGCGGCGTGGACGTTCGAGCCCGCGCTGGTCCGCCAGAAACTGGGCGACGCGGACCCGTTCGTCCGCCGTGGGGCCGCGGAGGCGCTCGGTCTCCATCCCGATCCTGACGGGGTCAAGGCGATCCTCGCGCTCTGGGCCGGAACTCCGCCCGACGACACGCATCTCATCCACATGGCGAGGATGTCGCTCCGGGATCACTTGAAACGGCCAGGGGCGTATGGCGCGCTGGCCGGGATGGACAAGGAGTCGCTCCGGAAGATCGCGAACGTGACGCCCGGGGTGAAGTCCGAGGAGTCGGCGGCGTTCGCGCTGTCGTGGCTCCAGTCCGATGGGGTCGAGGCGAACCTCCTCCGCTACGCAACGAGATACCTGAAGTCCGACAGCCTTCCCGCCTTGTTCGAGTATGCGAAAACCCTGGAGTCGCGGCCGGCGAGGGACCAGATGCCGCTCCTCCGCGCGGTCCAGCAGGCCTGCCAGGAACGGGGCATGGTGCTTCCCGAAACGTTCAAGGCCTGGGCGCAGACGGCGGCCATCGCGGCGCTCGAGAGCGGGGACAAGAACATGGTCCTCGATGCCATCAAGCTCTGCCGGGAATTCAAGCTGGCGGGAGCGATCGAGCCGATGGAAAGGATCGCGTTGAATTCAAAGGCGGCGTCCGACGTGCGAACCGGGGCGTTCGATGCGCTGCCCGCGCTCGATCCGATCCGGGGCCTGGCGGCGCTGGCCCGGGTCACATCGAGTTCAGAAGAGACGGCAGCGATCCGTCTCAAGTCGGCGGCCGTGCTGGGGGCCCTCAACTCGCCCCAGTCACGGATCGAGATCCTCAAGCTCCTCCAGGCCGTGCCCCACGTGATCGCCGTGCAGGTCGCGATCGGCATGGCCGGGAGCCGCGAGGGCGGCGAGGCGCTCCTGGGGGCGATCGGCGAGGGCAAGGCGTCGCCGCGGCTGCTCGCGGACAAGGCTGTCGAGGGACGGTTCCGTGCGACGAACGTCAAGGAGCTTCTCGACCGTCGCGAGAAGATCGTGAAGGATCTGCCGCCCGAGGACGACCGCGTTCTCCAGCTCATCAAGTCGCGCCAGAGGGGATTCGCGGCCGCGAAGCCGAATCTCGCGCACGGGGCGGAGGTTTATGGGAAGACGTGCGCCGGCTGCCACAAGCTCGACGGCAAGGGCCAGAAGGTCGGCCCGGAGCTTGACGCGGTCTACACGCGCGGCGTCGAGCGGCTGCTGGAGGACATCCTGGATCCGAACCGGAATGTCGACCAGGCGTTCCGCGCGACGCTGATCAAGACGAAGGACGGCCGGGTGATCTCGGGGCTGGTGCTGCGCGAGGAAGGCGAGGTGCTGGTCATCCAGGAGGCGGCCGACAAGGAGACGCGGCTCTCGAAGGGCGACATCGAGCAGCGGGTGCTTTCGCAGCTTTCGCCCATGCCCACGAACGTGGTTGAAGCCCTGCCCGAAGCCGACTTCTTCGACCTGCTGGCCTACCTGCTCCAGCCGCGCGGTCAGAAATAACCCTACTTCTCCGCCAAGAAGGAGACTTCGGAGGCGTCCAGGGCGCGACGGTAGAGGCGGACCTCGCCGATCGAGCCGCCCAAGTACTCCTTGGTGGCCGCGGCGCCGCCGATCCATAGATCACCGCTACCGTCCCCGTCGGCAGCCGCGCCGGAACCGACCAGATGGCCGTTCACGTACAGCTTCCGGGCCTTCCCGCCTTCCTGGACCGCGCAGACGTGCTGCCAGCCCTCGATGGCGGCGCAGCCCGTGACGTTGGAGCCGCCCCCGAATGCCCAGCGACCCTCGGGCTCGATCCACAGGCCGTACCAGGGCGCCGCCGACCGCGACTTCGTGACGATCCCCCGCCAGCTGCCCTGCGGCACGTCGGTGAGATGGACCCACGCCGAGAGGGTGAAGCTGTCGGCCGCCTTGAACGATGTTTCCGGCGTCGAGGGCATGGCCAGGTGATTCGACTTCCCGTCAAACCAGACCGCCGCGCGGCCGCCGGCCTTCTCGTTTAACTTCGGCTTCGCCGCTTGTGTTGACTGCGAGAACTTCCCCCAGGCCGACACGACGCCGGCTTCCTGCGTCGCCGCGGAGGGCTTCAGGTCGAAGACGAGCCCTGTCTCCGCGACCGATGCGGCGGGTGCGGCCTTGGGGCCGGTGATCGCCGCAGCCCCGCTCCCCGCGACCGACCGGCGGATGATGAACTCGCGCACCTTCGGGATCTTGCTCTTCTGGGCAAGCTGGAGCGCCAGCGCGGCGTTGGCCGGCACGATCGGCTCCACGGCATACCAGATCATGAGCGGCAGGTTGTGGTCGTCCGCGTCCTCGCCGTGGGACACCAGGCCTTCGAGGACCTCGGCGCGCGCCGCGACCGGCACGCGCTGCATGGCGGCCGCCAGGTGGAGCCGCACCGCGGCCGATCCGTCCTCCTTTGCCATCAGTGCGAACTGCTGCCGCACCGCGTCGGAGACGTTTCCCCCTTCGCACAGGAGCTGGATCGCCCAGCAGCGGACGTACTCGTGCTCGCTTTTGAGGAGATCCGACAGCACCGTCTCGGTCGTCCCCTCCGTCGCGTGGAGCGCCCACAGCGCGCGGAGCTTGTGCTCCACCTTTGGGTCGTCCTTCAGGATGGACACGAGCTCGCGGTGGACGTCGGGATTGGCCCCGCGCTCCTGAAGGATCCGGCGGGCATGCCGGACGTACCAGTCGTTCGCCGACGTTTGCAGCTTCACGAGGTCGCCGCTGGGAAGTTTCGACAGGTCGACCTCGACCTTCTTCGAGTCTCCATAGGTGATCTTGTAGATCCGTCCCGTGTTGATGTGCTCCGGGGTCTGGCCGTGGCAGGGGCGCGGATCGTACCAGTCGATGACGTAAAGTCCGCCGTCGGGGCCGAACTCGTGGTTGAACCCGAGGTACATCGGGTCGTTCGCCATCATGAAATCGTCGACGTGCTTTCCGGTGTAGCCCGACCCCTTGCGCTCGAACGCCTCGGTGTACATGCCGTGGTGGTGGATCGTGCCGACGAGGAACCGGCCGCGCCACTCGGCGGGCCACGCGTCGTTCAGCACGAACCGCGCGCCGCCGTGGGCGTGCCCGCCCTTGCGCCCCTTCAG
>JBGPCZ010000120.1:0-18607 GCA_041482015.1 Planctomycetota bacterium
CGCGAGCGGGAGCGGTTGCCCGGCGAGGACCAGCTCGAGTCGGCGATCCGGAATTACGAGCTCGCGGCCAACATGGAGGCCGTGGCGCCCGCGACGATGGACCTGGGCGGGGAGCCGAAGTGGCTCCTGGATCTTTACGGCGTCACCTCGTCCTACCCGCACACCGCGAGCTACGCGCGGCAGTGCATCGTTGCGCGAAGGATGATCGAGCGCGGGGTGCGGTTCGTCGAGCTGACCTGCCCGATGATCGGCGGCCACGACCGCTGGGACCAGCACGCCGGGCTGAAGAAGGGGCACGAGGAGAACGCCCGCTCGGTCGACCAGCCGATCGCGGCGCTGCTCAAGGACCTGAAGTCGCGAGGATTGCTCGACCATACGCTCGTCCTGTGGGCGGGCGAGTTCGGGAGGACCCCCTTTGCACAGGGCTCCGACGGCCGCGACCACAACCAGTACGGCTTCACGGTCTGGATGGCCGGCGGCGGCGTGAAGGGCGGCTTTGCCTACGGCGAGACCGACGAGTGGGGCTACAAGGCCGTGCAGGGGAAGATGGAGATGTACGACCTTCACGCGACGATCCTCCACCTCCTGGGGGTCGAGCACAAGCGCCTGACGGTGCGGTTCGGCGGTCGCGACATGCGCCTGACTGACGTCCACGGCGAGGTCGTGAAGGATCTCCTGGCCTGACATGGCGAAGTCCTGGAACTTCAAGCCGGAGCTCGTCTGTCTCCTCGGGAAGCCCGTCGCCGAGAACCCGACGCAGCACATGATCGAGGCGGCGTTCCGCGCGCTCGGGCTCGACTGGCGGTACGTCCAGTTCGAGGTCGAGCCCTCCGGACTCGGCGACGCGGTGCGCGGGATGCGCGCGATGGGATTCCGCGGCGGGAACGTGACGACGCCCCACAAGGTCTCGGTCGTGGAGCACCTGGATCGTCTGGCGGAGTCGGCCTCGCTCATGGGCGCGGTCAACTGCATCGTGCGGCGCGGCCGGGAGCTCGTGGGCGAGAACACGGATGGGAAGGGCTTCCTCCAGTCGCTCCGCGAGGTGACCGATCCCAAGGGGAAGTCGGTCGTGCTCCTGGGCGCGGGCGGCGCCGCGCGGGCGATCTCGGTCGAGCTCGCGCTCGCCGGCGCGCGGCTCACGATTGTCAACCGGAGCGTCCAGCGCGGCCGCGGCTTGTGCGATCTTCTCAAGGGGAAGGTCCCTGCGGAGTTTGTGCCGTGGACGGGCGACTTCAAGATCCCGGAGGGGACCGACGTCCTCGTCAACGCCACCTCCATCGGCCTTTTCCCGGACGTCGAGGCTCGGGTGCCGGTCGACCTGGCGTCGAGTCGAAAGGGGCTGATCGTGGCGGACGTGATCCCTAATCCGCCGCGGACGCGCCTCGTGCGGGACGCGGAGGCGAAGGGCTGCACGGTGCTCGACGGCCTGGGCATGCTGGTCAACCAGGGCGTGATCGGCTTCAAGTATTGGACCGGCGTGGACGCCGATCCCGCCGTAATGCGCCGGGCTCTCGAAGAGGTGTTCGGCGTGTAGAATATCTGACGGTTGGGGCGGGAACGCCGGGTATTTTCCGGCACAGCGGCGCTGACAGAGAGACAACCTAGAGGTATGATCGCCCGGTCACTCGCGCTCCTCGTGCTCCTCGCCCCCGCGGCGGCCCAGGAACCGAAGAAGCCCTCGCCCGAGGCTCTCGAGTTCTTCGAGAAGAAGGTCCGCCCCGTGCTCGTCGAGCGCTGCCACTCCTGCCACAGCGCGGAGGCGAAGAAGCTGAAGGGCGCGTTCCGCGTCGACAGCCGCGAGGCCATCCTCAAGGGCGGCGACGCCGGCCCCGCGATCGTCCCGGGCGAGCCCGACAAGAGCCTCCTCGTCAAGGCCGTCCGCTACGTCGACCCCGACCTCAAGATGCCGCCGAAGGAGAAGCTTCCCGCGGCGGTCGCCGAGGATATCGCGCGATGGGTCGCGATGGGCGCGCCGTGGCCCGCCGGCGACGCGTCGAAGCCGGTCGCGCCGGCCCGCGAGGGCATGGAGATCACCGCCGCCGACCGCGACTACTGGGCGTACCGCGCGGTCAAGCGGCCGGACCCGCCGAAGGTGAAGAACGCGGGCTGGATCCGCCAGCCGGTCGACGCGTTCATCCTCGCGCCCCTCGAAGCCAAGGGGGTCGCCCCCGCGCTCGCCGCGACGCGCCAGGTGCTCATCCGCCGCGCGACGTACGATCTCACCGGCCTCCCGCCGACGACCGAGGAGGTCGAGGCGTTTGCCAACGACCCCGCGACCGACGCGTACGAGAAGCTCGTCGAGCGGCTCCTCGCGAGCCCGCACTACGGCGAAAAGTGGGGCCGCCACTGGCTCGACCTGGTCCGCTATGCCGAGACCAACGGTTACGAGCGCGATGGCGACAAGCCCAACGCGTGGCGCTACCGCGACTACGTGATCCGCGCGTTCAACGAGGACAAGCCGTACGACCGGTTCGTCCGGGAGCAGCTGGCCGGCGACGAGATGGAGCCGCGGACGCCCGACGCGCTCATTGCGACCGGCTACTACCGCCTGGGGATCGTCGACGACGAGCCGGCGGACCGCGAGCTCGCGCGCTACGACGGCCTCGACAGCATCCTGTCGACCACGGTGCAGGCGATGCTCGCGACGACGGTCGGCTGCGCGCGCTGCCACGACCACAAGAAGGACCCGATCCCGCAGGAAGACTACTACCGGATGCTCGCGTTCATCCACGGCGTGAACCCGCTCGAGAGGGACGGGCCCGGCGCCGAGGCGGTGCTGATCCGCGACGAGGAGGGCCACAAGGCCTTCGACGAGAAGATGACGTCGCTCCAGGCGGAGGAGGCGACGCTCAAGAAGGAGAAGGCGCCTCCGGAGCGGCTCAAGGAGGTCCACCGGCAGCTCGACGAGCTCAGGAAGCATCCGCCGAAGGACCAGAAGACGCTCGCGGTGAGCGAGCCGTTGCGCGGGCAGGACGTGTTCCTGCTGCGACGCGGCAACCCCCATGTGCCCGGCCAGAAGGTCGGGCCGGGATTCCTTCGCGTCCTGGGATTCCCCGATCCGGCGATCGTCGCGCGCGGGCGCGAGACGACGGGACGGCGGACGGCGCTCGCGGAGTGGATCGTCTCCCCCGCCAATCCGCTGACGTCGCGCGTCCTGGCGAACCGCCTCTGGCAGCATCACTTCGGGCGCGGGATCGTGCCCACCCCGAACGACTTCGGCAAGCTCGGCGAGACGCCGACGAACCCGGAGCTTCTCGACTGGCTGGCGAGCGAGGTCGTCGCGCGCGGATGGAAGCTCAAGGAGATGCACCGGCTCCTCATGACGTCGAGCGCGTACCGGATGTCGTCGAAAGCCGACGCGGCGACGCTCGCGAAGGATCCGTCCAACGTGCTCTTCGGCCGGTTCTCGCTGCGGCGCCTGATGGCGGAGGAGATCCGCGACTCGGTGCTGGCTGCGAACGGGACGCTCAACCTGAAGATGGGCGGTCCGGCGATGTTCGTGCCGCTTCCGCGCGAGGTGCTGGAGACGTCCTCGACGCCGAAGAGCGTGTGGGGCACGTCGCCCCCCGACGAGGCGGCGCGGAGAAGCGTCTACATCAAGGTGAAGCGGTCGCTGCTGGTGCCGATCCTGGCGGGCCACGACTTCGCGGACACCGATTCCAGCTGCGCGGTGCGCTTCGCGACGACGGTGCCCACGCAGGCGCTGACTCTTCTGAACAGCGCGTTCATGAACGAGCAGGCGGCGATCTTCGCGCGGAAGCTGGAGAAGGAGTCGCCGGGCGACCCGGCGGGGCAGGTTCGTCGCGGCCTCCGCGCGGTGACGCAGCGCGCGCCGACCGACGCCGAGGTGCGCCGCGGCGTCGCGCTGGTGGAAGACCTGGTGAAGAACGCCGGCCTGCCGGCGGACCGGGCGCTCCCGGCCTTCTGCCTGATGGCGCTCAACCTGAACGAATTCGTCTACCTGGATTAGGAAGATGGCCGCAGAGGCACAGAGTCGCAGAGAAGAAGATCCTTTCGAGATCTTCCAAGAAGAGAAGCTGCTCCGCGTCTCTGCGCCTCTGCGGCTGTTTTCGTGAGGGGATCACCCCAATGACAATTGAGAACCAGTTCTGCGGGCGGACGCGGCGCGAGTTCCTCTGGCAGTCGGGCGCGGGGTTCATGGCGACCGCGCTCTCGAGCCTGCTCGACGACTCGTTCTTCGGCCGGCAGGCGGTCGCGGCCGACGGCGCGACGCCGTTCAAGAGCCCGTCGCTCCCAAGGCCACCTCATTTCACCCCGAAGGCCAAGAATGTCATCTTCCTGTTCATGTACGGCGGGCCGAGCCACGTCGACACGTTCGACTACAAGCCCGACCTCTACCCGCTCGACGGGAAGACCATCCCGGTCAAGACGTTCGGGCGCGGTGGGAAGAAGAACGAGGGGCGCGTCGTCGGGCCGAAATGGAAGTTCAAGCAGTACGGCCAGTGCGGCAAGTGGGTCTCCGACCTCTTCCCGAACGTCGCGACCTGCGTCGACGACATCGCGTTCCTCCACTCGATGACCGCCGACTCGCCGATCCACGGCTCGGCGATGCTCATGATGAACAGCGGCCGCATCCTGAGCGGCCACCCCTGCATGGGCTCGTGGGTCAACTACGGCCTCGGCACGCTGAACCAGAACCTGCCCGGCTTCGTCGTCATGCTCGACCGGACGGGTGGGCCGATCTCGGGCGCCAAGAACTGGTCGAGCGGCTACATGCCCGCGTCCTACCAGGGCGTCGTGCTCCGCCCGCTGGGCCAGCCGATCCTCGATCTCGAGCGTCCCGCGGGGATGACCGAGCCGGCGCAGCGCCTGATCCTCGATTCCCTCAAGGAGTACAACGAGGAACACGAGGCCGCGCGACCGGGCAACTCGAACCTCGCCGCCCGGATCGCGAGCTACGAGCTCGCGTTCAACATGCAGAAGCACGCGCCCGATGCGGTCGACGTCGTGAATGAGCCCGATCACGTCAAGCGGCTGTACGGGATGGACCAAGCGCGGACCGAGGACTTCGGCCGGAAGTGCCTCATGGCGCGCCGGCTGGTCGAGCGCGGCGTGCGGTTCGTCCAGGTCTACTCGGGCGGCGCGCACAACGACGACAACTGGGACGCCCACACGGACATCGAGAAGAACCACAACTTCCACGCCGGGAACACCGATAAGCCGGTCGCCGGGCTCCTCAAGGACCTCAAGCAGCGTGGGCTGCTCGACGAGACGATCGTCATCTGGGGCGGCGAGTTCGGCCGGCAGCCCACCGCGGAGTACGAGAAGGGGACCGGGCGCGACCACAACGCCTATGGATTCACGATGTGGGTGGCCGGCGGCGGGATCAAGGGCGGCGTGAGCGTCGGCCAGACTGACGAGCTGGGCAGTGCCGCCATCGAGGACCGCTTCCACGTCAAGCACCTGCATGCTACGATCCTCCACCAGTTGGGGCTCGATCCGAACCGGCTGTCGTTCTTCTTCAACGGGCTGGACCAGCGGCTGGTGGGAGTCGAGGGCGCCGAGCCGATCACCAAGATCATCGCGTAAGGAGCTTCCATGATTCGAATCCTCGTCGCCGTCGCAGTCCTGTCGCTGGTACAGGACAAACCAAAGGTCGAACAGATCGGCACGCCCCGGCGGTTCCTCGCGGCCGACTACTCGAAGGGCAACTTGGCCATCTTCGGCAAGGACGGCAAGGTCGAGTGGTCGGTCAAGTGCCGGGACATCCACGACGCATGGGTGCTGCCGAACGGGAACATCCTCTACCAGCAGGGATGGACGAAAGTCGTCGAGGTGACGCCCGACAAGAAGGAAGTCTGGACCTGGGACGCGGCGAAGGCGAACGAAGGCAAGAAAGTCGAGGTCCACGCCTTCCAGCGTCTCGCCGACGGCCTGACAATGATCGCCGAGTCGGGGTCTGCCCGGATCATCGAGGTCGACAAGGACGGCGCGATCAAGAAGGAGCTCAAGCTCCCGATCGACAAGCCCGACGCCCATCGCGACACGCGGAACGTGCGGAAGCTCGAGAACGGCCACTACCTCGTCTGCCACGAGTCGCTGTCGAAGGTCCGCGAGTACGACGGTGACGGGAAGATCGTGTGGGAGCACGACGTGAAGAGCAAGGTCTACGGCGCGGTCCGGCTGAAGAACGGTAACACGCTCATCTCCGCGGGGGACGGCCACCGGGTCTTCGAAGTCGACCCGTCCGGCAAGGAGGTCTGGTCGATCGGCAAAAGCGACCTGCCGGGGATCGAGCTGGCCTGGATGACGCAGGTGGCACGGCTGCCGAACGGGAACACGGTGATCGTGAACTGCCACGGCCGGCCGACCGACCCGCAGATCATCGAGGTCTCGCCCGAGAAGAAGGTGGTCTGGTCCTACCGCGACTTCGAGACGCTGGGCGGGGCGACCCCGGTGGCCGAAGTGCTCGACGATCCGGCGAACACCATCCGATGATATGATAAAATAAACCATGTACTTTATCATATGGCCATGAAAACACGCTGGGGGATCCTGGGCACGGGGCGCATCAGCCGGACCTTTGCCGAGGCGCTCGCGGTCATTCCCGGGGCCGAGCTGGTTGCGGTCGGCTCGCGGTCGAGCGCATCGGCGGAGGAGTTCGGCGCGAAGTTCAAAGCCAGAAGGGCGCACGCGACCTACGAGGCGCTCGCGCGCGACCCCGAGGTCGAGGCGATCTACATCGGCACGCCCCATCCGCTCCACTGTGAGAACGCCATCCTCTGCCTCGAGGCGGGGAAGGCGGTGCTGATCGAGAAGCCGTTCGCGATGCACGAGCGCGAGGCGCGGAGGATGGTCGAGACGGCGCGCCGGACCAAGCGGTTTCTCATGGAGGCGATGTGGACCCACTTTTTGCCGGCGGTCGTCCGCGCCTTTGAGCTCGTGGGGAAGGGCGCGATCGGCGAGCTCCGGATGATCCACGCCGACTTCGGGTTCAAGGCGCCGTACGACCCCAAGGGGCGGCTGTTCGACCCGGCGCTCGGAGGCGGATCGCTCCTCGATGTCGGCGTCTACCCGGTCTCGTTCGCGTCGCGCCTTTTCGGTGAGCCGGCGCGGATCCAGTCGAGCGCGGTGCTGGGGCAGAGCGGGGTGGACGAGCAGGCGGCGATGCTTCTCGAGTACGACGGCGGTCGGCAGGCCGTTCTCTCGAGCGCGGTCCGGACGGAGACGTCGCACACGGCCGTCCTGTCCGGGTCGGAGGGCCGGATCAAGATCGAGCGTCCGTTCTGGCGGGGCCAACGGCTGATCGTCTCGGCGGGGGACCGCGAGGAGACGATCGATCTGCCGTACGAGGGGAACGGCTATCCCCACGAGGCGCGGGAGGTCATGCGGTGCCTGGCGGAGGGCCTGCTGGAGAGCCCGCGGATGACGCACGAGTTCTCGCTCGGGGTGATGCGGACGCTGGACCGCATCCGGGCGCCGTGGGGGATGCGCTACCCCGCGGACGCAACAAAATAGACGGCCAATTTTGTTACGCGTGCTAAGGTGACCGGGTCAGGAAAGGGAGAACGATCGATGATGAGAGCCATGTCCGCCATCCTCGCGCTCGGCCTGCTCGGCCTGGGATGCGACCCCTCCGCCCCGGCGGCCGCGGGGGCAAAGCCGAAGGTCGCGTATGTCACAAACGGCATCGACCCCTTCTGGAACGTCGCCGCCGCCGGCGCCAAGGCCGGGGCGAAGGAGTTCAACGCCGACGTCGAGATCCTGATGCCCAAGGACCTCGGCGACCAGAAGCAGATGGTGGAGGGGCTGCTCGCCCGCGGGATCGACGGCATCGCCATCAGCCCGATCGACGCGGCGAACCAGGTCGGCTTCATCGACGACGCGGGGAAGAAGACGAACGTCATCACCCACGACTCCGACGCGCCGGCGTCGAAGCGGCTCTGCTTCGTGGGCATGGACAACTACAACGCGGGCCGCGCCGCCGGCAAGCTCGTCAAGGAGGCGGTCCCCGAGGGCGGCAAGATCATGATCTTCGTCGGCCGTCTCGAGCAGCTCAACGCCCAGCAGCGCCGGCAGGGCGTCATCGACGAGGTGCTCGACCGCCCGATGCAGTCGCTCGACGCCATCAAGTACGATCCGAGCGGCGAGGCGCTCAAGGGGGCCAAGTACACGGTCGTCAGCACGCGGACGGACGGCTTCGACTACGCCAAGGCGAAGGCGAACGCCGAGGACGCGATCACCTCCACGCCCGACCTTGCCTGCATGGTGGGGCTCTTCGCGTACAACGCTCCGATGTGCCTCGAGGCGATCAAGGGGGCGGGCAAGGTCGGAAAGATCAAGGTCGTGAGCTTCGACGAGCAAGACGCCACGCTCCAGGGGATCAAGGAGGGCGCCGTCCACGGCACCGTGAGCCAGCAGCCCTACCAGTACGGGCGCCACTCGGTCCGCATCCTTGCCGGCCTTGCGCGCAAGGACAAGTCGGTGCTGCCCCCGAAGGGATTCCTGGAGGTCGAGATCAAGGTGGTCAGGAAGGACAACGTCGAGTCCTTCTGGGACGAGCTCAAGAAGCTGCGCCAGTAGGGAATGTCCGACACGCCTCCGCCGCTCCTCGAGGCCCGGGGCCTCGTCAAGCGCTTCCCGGGCGTCCGCGCGCTGGACGGCGTCGGCCTCGCGGTCGCCCGGGGCGAGACGGTCGCGGTCATCGGTGAGAACGGCGCCGGCAAGAGCACCCTGATGAAGATCCTGGCCGGGGTGCAGTCGCCGGACTCCGGCGAGATCCTCGTGGACGGCCGCCTCGTCACGATCGATTCCGTCCGCGCCGCCGAGAAGCTCGGCATCGCGCTCATCCACCAGGAGCTCAACCTCTGCGACAACCTCGACGTCGCGGCCAACATCTTCCTGGGGCGAGAGCCGACGAGGCGCGGGCTGATCGACTTCGGTCGAATGGAGAGGGACGCGGAAGGGTTCCTCCGCGCGGTCGGATTGGAGGTCTCGCCGCGACTGCCTCTCGCCCGCCTGGCGATCGGCCACCAGCAGATGGTCGAGATCGCGAAGGCCCTCTCGACGGGCGCGCGACTCATCATCATGGATGAACCCACCTCGAGCCTCTCGCAGCGCGAGACGGACCACCTCTTCAGGGTCATCCGCGACCTGCGCTCGCGCGGGGTCGCGGTCGTCTACATCTCGCACCGGCTGGGAGAGGTGAAGGAGGTGGCCGACCGCGTGGTCGTCCTCCGCGACGGTAGGAACTCCGGCGAACTCGGAAAGAGCGAGATCGACCACGCGCGGATGGTGAAGCTCATGGTCGGTCGCGAGCTTTCTCAGCTCTACCCGCACGAGGCCCGCGCGCCGGGACCGGAGGCGCTGGAGGTGATCGAGCTTCGCACGGCGGCCCATCCGGGCCACGCGCTCTCGTTCACCCTGCGTGCCGGCGAGATCGTCGGCGTGGCCGGCCTGGTCGGCGCGGGCCGGACCGAGCTGCTCGGGGCGCTTTTCGGGGTCGAACGGCTCCGGGGCGGCACGGTGCGCGTGGAGGGACGGTCCGTCGAATTCAAGAGGCCCCTCGACGCGATCCGGGCGGGGCTTGCGATGGTGCCCGAGGACCGGAAGCAACAGGGGCTTCTCCTGGAGATGGCGGTGCGGGAGAACCTCAGCCTGGCCAGCCTCTGGCGCCGCCGCCTTTCCTTTGGGTTCCTCGACCGGAACGGGGAGCGGGCGCTCGCGGGTGAGATGATCGCCCAGCTCCGGATCAAGACCCCGAATGACCGGCAGCTCGTGCAGTTCCTCTCGGGCGGGAACCAGCAGAAGGTCGTGCTGGGGAAGTGGCTGGCGCTGCAGCCGAAGATCCTCCTTCTGGACGAACCGACCCGCGGGGTCGACGTGGGGGCCAAGCAGGAGATCTACCGGCTGATGGACGAGCTGGCGGGGCGCGGGGTGGCGATCCTCTTCGCCTCGAGCGAGCTCGAGGAGATCATCGGGATGTCGGACCGCGCGCTCGTGATGCACCAGGGGAGGATCGCCGGGGAGCTGCCGCGCGCGAAGCTGAGCGAGGAGTCGGTCATGCTGCTGGCCACGGGGGCGGCGGCGTGAAGAAGACGTGGGGCGTCCTGGGGATCCTGATCTTCGTCGTTGCCCTGACGGCGATCCTCAACCCCAGGTTCCTCGGCACCGGCAACATCCAGAACACGCTGCGGTGGTCGTCGCTCTACGCGATCATCAGCATCGGCGCCGCGTTCGTCATCGTCACCGGGGGCGTCGACCTGTCGATCGGCTCGGTGGTGGGGCTCTCGGGGACGCTCCTGGCGGTCCTCCTGGAGAAGCAGGTGCCGGTTCCGGTCGCGCTCGCGATCGTGCTGGCGGTGTCGGTCGCCATCGGGCTCGTCCACGGTTTCCTGATCACGAGGATGCGGCTCCAGCCTTTCATCGTGACGCTCTGCGGCCTGCTGATCTACCGCGGTGCTGCGCGGGTGATCACCGAGGACCAGAGCCAGGGGTTTGGGAACCAGCACGAGGGTCTGCGCTTGCTGGCGAACGGGATGCTGGTCTCGATCCCGGCACCCTTTCTCATCATGCTGGTGATCGGGATCGCCGCGTCGATCTTTCTCAACCGCACCGTCTGGGGCCGTTACCTGTTCGCCCTTGGGAGGAACGAGCAGGCGGCTCGCTACAGCGGCATCGACACGCACCGGATCACGATCCTGGCCTATGTCGTCTGCGCGCTTCTCTCGGGGTTCGGGGGCATCCTGATGGCGCTGGACCTGAACTCCATCCAGCCGGCGTTGTTCGGGAACTTTTATGAGTCATACGCGATCGCCGCCGCGGTCCTCGGGGGCTGCTCGCTCCGGGGCGGGGAGGGGTCGATCCTCGGCGTGGTGATCGGCTCCGCCGTCATGCGGGTCCTCTACAACGCGATCAACATCCTGGGCATCCGCAACACGTGGGAGTTCGTGATCATCGGGATCGTTCTCGTGGGCGGCGTGATCGTCGACGAGGCCGTCCGCCGCATCGTGGCGAAGCGCCGCGCGGCGCGCGAGGCGGAGGAGCCCGGCGGGGCGAAGCCATGACGGAAACGGACCCGATGATCCCGGTCTACATCCCCAGCCTCGTCTCGGCCCTGCTGGGCCGGGAGAAGTCAAAGGGGGCGCCGCTGACGGAGGCGGAGGTGCTCGAGATCCGCGACAAGGGAGTCTGCATGATGCTGCGCCTCACGGAGGCGGCGAAACTGGCGAAGTCCCGCGGCTACGACGACCTCGACCCGGAACAGTGCTGGGAGGAGTGGCAGCGGGCGCGGAAGGAGCTCGCGGGCCCGGGAACGGCATGAGGTAACGCACCAGACCGGCGCCTCAAGGCGGATTCCCCATTATTGGGGCTGAAGCCATCGCCCTCTTCCGGCCGATAGCCCTTCTACCGATGGAATAGGGCCATGGACGACTCAGCTTCGCTGCGATGTGACTTTTGCCAGGCAGAGATTCCACGCAAGGACTTCCAGGAAGCCCGTGCCGTCAGGGTCGCTGGAAGGAACTACTGCGAGCGGTGCATGACCGAGGCGATCGAAAGGGGGAAGAATCCGGATCGCCCGCCCGACCTTCGCACGCCGCGGCCCGAGAAACCGGCGGGTTCCCGGGATCGGAGGCGGCACGAGCGGAAGGAGACCGTGCTTTTCCTGGAGCTCAGCATCTACCTCGACGATGGTCGACTCCACCATCGCGGAAACGCGGTGATGCGGAACGTGTCCCTTTCCGGCGCCCTCCTGGGAGGGGTGGTCCTGCCCACCAAGAGCATCCCCCCCGAGGCTCATCGGATCGGGATCCGGCTTCTCGAGGGGCCCCTTCGCGACCAGGAGATCCGGTGTCGGGTCGTCCGCTACATCCACCGGGAGGAGGGGAGCGAAGTCGCCCTGGAGTTCGAGGGAACGGAAACCGCGAAGATCGAACAGCTCCGCAAGATTGTCTAGCCGGGGACGTTTCTACCGGGAAGGCTTGTCCTCTTTCGTCACTTCGCCTTGACGTCGTAGCAGAGCAGGACGTCCATGTCGCGGATGTACATCCTGCCGTCGAAGACGACCGGGTGGGCCCACGCCGCCGTCGCGCTCCGGTCGGGCTGCTCGATCCGGCCCTTCTCCTTGTAGCCCGCGGGCGATGCCTCGACGAGCGCGATCGAGCACGCGCCGCCCTTCTCGGACGTCTCGCCGCGGCAATAGAGGTGGCCGTCCGCGTAGGCGATCGAGCCCTTGCCGACGCACCGGTCCTCCCAGACCACCTTGCCCGTCTTGAACTCGACGCACTTCAACTTCTTCGCGTCGTCGAGCTCGTAAAGGTGATCGCCGACGAGGACGACGCCGCCGTGGTGGTTCGTCACCTGCTTGCCCGAATAGGCTTCCTCGATCTTGAAGATGCCGGCGTCGGCGGTGATCTTGAAGGCGTTGCAGCCGATGCCGTAGCCGGAGACTACGAACAGGATGCCGTCCTTGTAGATCGGCGTCGGAATGACGGCGGTCTTCCCCTTGCGATCGGCGCGCCACAGGAGCTTGCCGTCCTTCGCGCCGATCCCGGCCACGCTGTCGGCGGTCAGGACGATGTACTGCCGGACGCCGCCGATCTCGGCCGGGAGCAGCGACGTGTAGTGCGCCCCGTCCTTGAAGTCCGCGCTCTGCCAGGCCGTCTCGCCGGTCTCCTTCTTGAGCGCGACGACCGTCCCCTTGGATCCGCCCGGCGTGCAGACGACGAGGTCGCCGTCCAGGAGCGGCGACTCCGACCACCACCAGCCGGGACGACGTCCGCCGAAGTCCTTCTGGAGGCTCTTCTGCCATTTGACCTTGCCGCTCTCCGCCTCGACGCAGACGAGCTCGCCGGCTTGGCCGAGGGCGAAGACGAGGGTCCCGTCCGTCGCCGGCGTGCCGCGCGTGCCGGCGTCCCGGGACCCGCCCGGCTCGCCGACCTTCGCGGTCCACACGATCTTCCCGTCGGCCGCCTTCAGGCAGAGGAGCGAGGAGGCGCCGCCGACGTCCCCCTGCGTGAACAGCTTGTCGCCGCTGATCGAGACGCTGGAGTATCCCTCGCCGATCCCCGTCGCCTTCCACGCGAGTGGCGGTCCACCGGCGGGCCATTCCTTGAGGAGGCCCGTGTCGGGCGATATCCCGTCGCGGTTCGGCCCGCGCCACTGGTTCCAGCCCGCGTCCCGGGTGTCGACGGCGAGCGCGGGAAGGGCGAGGATGACGAGGATCAGGGCTCGCATCATGGCGGCAGCTCTCCTTATGGGATTCACGTCAATGAAACACGCCACGGTCCCTCTTGGGTGTGAGCAATCATCGACCCAGGATCGCCCGGGCCGCCCGCAGGAGCGCGTCGGCCTCGGCGTCGGAGCCGACCGTGATCCGCAGGGAGTCGCGAATGGCCGGCAGGTCGAACCAGCGGACCAGGATCTTCCGCGAGCGGAGCTCCTGCAGCCAGCGCTTCGCCGGGAATCGCGGGGGGCGCGCCAGCAGGAAGTTCGCGTGGCTCGGACGGACCGCGAAGCCGAGGTCCGTGAGGCGCGCCCTCAGCCGCTCGCGAGTCGTGATCACGCGGCGAAAGTTCCGGCGGTAGTACGCGGGATCGTCGAGCGCCGCGAGCGCGGCGACCTGCCCGAGGCCGTTCACGTTGTAGCTGTCGCGGATCTTGTCGAGCGCCGCAACCAGCGGGCGCGGGCCGACGAAGTAGCCGATCCGCTGGAAGCAGAGCGAGTAGGCCTTCGAGAACGTCCGCGAAACGAGGACGTGCGGGTGACGGAGCGCGAGCCCCATCGCGTGCTCCGGCGCGAAGTCGACGTAGGCCTCGTCAAGAATCACCACCCCTTTGAGCGCGCGGCAGAGCGCGTCGAGCTCCGACGTGCGGTAGCCCCGGCCGCCCGGCGCGTTGGGCGTCGTGACGAACGTGAGCGCCGCGGCACGGTCGAGCTTCGACAGCGGCGGCAGCGAGAAGTCCTTCCCGAGCGGGATGCCCGTGCCGCGCGCGCCGTGCATGTCGGCCAGCACCGGGTAAAGCGAGTAGCTCGGCACGAACCACTGGATCCTTGCGCCCGGCTCGACGAACGCGCGGGTCGCCATCGCAAGCAGTTCGTCCGATCCGTTGCCGACGATGACGTTCTCCGCGCGGCCGCCGTGGATCCGCGCCAGCCGCTCGCGGAGCGCCTGCGCCGTCGGGTCGGGGTAGAGGCGGAGCCGCCCGTCGACCGCCGCCTTCACCGCCTTCAGCACTCGCGGCGACGGCGGGTAGGGGTTCTCGTTCGTGTTGAGCTTGATGAGCCCTTTGATCTTCGGCTGCTCGCCGGGGACATAGGCGTGCAGCGCCTGCACGAGCGGACGGACGAGAGACTGGCTCATAGGGGGGCCGTATAGAACAGAACCCCGGCGTGCCCGGGGTCCTGTGAGTTTCGGTCGGTCGTTCTAGTACTCCCTGTCCTTGACGATCCCGGGCTGGGGGATCGGGTACCTGCCCTTCGCGTCCGGCATCACGGGCGCCGGGCCGTCGACGGTCATCTTGTCCGTGTTCGGCGAGAACTCATGCTTCGAGTTCAGGATCTGGTCGTACGTGATCACCTGGCCCGTGTGGGCGGCCATGCGGCCCATCGAGGTGACGAGGCTCGCCTCGACGCCGCGCTTGACCTCGTTGTACGGCTTGTTGTTGCGGACCGCGTCGACGAGCTCCTCCCACTCGAGGCGGTAGGGGTTCGGCTCGGGCTGCGGGAACGCCCAGGAGGGCTCGCCCGACTGGTCCTGGTTTTTCCAGATCCTCACCTTGCCCGGCGTGTGGCCGGACGTCGAGATGACGGCCGAGCCCTTCGAGCCGTGGGCGAAGCTGTCCATCTCGTTGTGCGCGCCGTTCATCGTCCGGCCGTAGAAGTAGAGCTTCGTGCCGTCGGCGTAGGTGTACTCGACGGAATAGTTGTCGAAGTTCTGGTCGATGTCGTCGCCCCGGTAGTGGCGGCCTCCGCTCGCCTGCGCCTTGACGGGCCACGAGCCCTTCATCCAGGAGCACTCGTCGATCTGGTGGATGTAGAAGTCGCTGAAGCAACCGCCGCTGGCCCACAGGAAGCTGTGGAACCGGTTGATCTGGAACATGACCTCGGTCATGTTGGCGGGCCGGGGCCCGGTGAACGCGGAGCCGACCGGGCCGTGCATCCGGTACGCGCGCATCGCGATGACGTCGCCGATCTCCCCGTCGGCGATCCGGGCCTTGAGCTCGCGGCGGCCCTTGCAGTGCCGGATCATCAGGCCGACCCCGACCTTGAGGTTCTTCTTCGTCGCGTCTTCGGCCAGCTCGAACATCTTCCGGCTCGTCGGGCCGTCGGCGGTGACGGGCTTCTCCATGAAGACGTTGAGCCCCTTCTCGATCGCCTTCTGGAACATGACCCAGCGGAAGGCGAGGGGCGTCGTCAGGATCGCGATGTCGCCCGTCTTCAGGCAGCCCATCGCCTTTTCATACGCGTCGAAGCCGACGAAGCGCCGCTCGGGCGGCACGTCCATCTGGCCCACGTAGCTGTCGTTGAGGACCTTGTGGCTGCTCTTGAGCTTGTTCTCGAAGACGTCGGCCATCGCGACGAGCTTGATGGGGCCGAGCTTGCTCTGGGTCGCCAGGCAGTCCGCCGCGGCGCCCGTGCCGCGGCCGCCGCAGCCGATGAGCGCGGCCTGGACGGTCTCGTCGGCCCCCGCGTGGACGTACGGGATCGCCGAGGCGGAGAGCGCCGATGCGGCGGCGATCTGGCCGGAGCTCCTGAGGAAGTCGCGTCGGGAGGGGGCGTTCATGGAAGATCCTTTCTCTTGGTCGATTCTCCTTCTATCAAACGCCGCGCTGGGTGAAAAGTCTTATCGCTCTTCCGGCCGCGCGGAGGCGTCGTTATAATCTTCCGGATGACGCTCTTGCTCCTCCTCCTCGCCGCGGCGCAGGAGCCCAAGACCGAGACGGTCACGATCCCCGATACGACGTTCACGTTCGAGATGGTCCTCATCCCCGGCGGGAAGCTGAAGACCGGTGGGCGCGAGATCGAGCTCAAGCCCTTCTGGATCTCGAAGGACGAGGCGTACTGGGAGTCGTTCGAGGCCTACTTCTCGAGCCGCAAGGCGATGAAGGTCGACGGCGTCACGCGGCCGTCGCAGCCGTATGAGCCGCCCAACGGCCAGATGGGCACGGGTCGCCACCCGGCGATCGGGATGCGCTGGCACGGCGCCGTGGGCTACTGCGAGTGGATCTCGAAGCTGACCGGCCAGCGGTTCCGGCTTCCGACGGAGGCCGAGTGGGAGTTCGCCGCGCGCGCGGGTTCGACGGCCGACGCTCCGGAGAAGCCCGCCGACGTCGCCTGGTGCAAGGAGAACGGCGGCGAGAAGACCCACCCGGCCGGCGGGAAGAAGCCCAACGCGTTCGGCCTCCACGACATGCTCGGGAACGTCTGGGAGTACTGCCTCGAGCCCTACGCGCCGCCCGAGTTCGGGCCCGTCCTCCGCGGCGGCGCCTGGCATACCCCGGCCGCGAGCCTGACCTACACGTTCCGCCAGCAGGTGAACCCTGACTGGTACGACCGCGATCCGAACCGGCCGCGGAGCATGTGGTGGCTCACCGACGGAAAATTCGCCGGCTTCCGCGTCGTCCGGTTTGTCGATCCCGCGGGCAAGGCCGCACAGGAAGCGTACGCGGCGAAGGTCGCGATCGCCGACGTCAAGATCGCGAAGTCGCAGGGTGGCCAGTCGCGCGTCACCGGGACGGTGAAGAACGGCGGCGACAAGGCGCTCGACGAGATCGAGCTCACGGTCCACTACCTCGACGCCAAGGGGCAGGTGCTCTTCGAAGACAAGAAGGTGCGGCCCTCGTTCACCAAGACCTATCCCGTCCTCGTGAATGCCTGGCACGACGGCCCGTGGCGCAAGCCGCTCGCGGCGGGCGAATCGCGCTCGTTCGAGGTCGACGTCCCCGTCCCCTATGACCTCGACGACGACACCGAGAAGGTCGCAGCGAAGGTGTCGGCGGTGGAGTTCTCGAAGTAGCCCGTCTGCTCCCTACTTCCGCGACGCGCTCCAGCTTCGCTCCGGTCGCAGCGCTTTCTCCCCGAGCTTCGCATCGGGTGCGCGCTTTGCTGCCCACTCGGCCGGCGTGATCCAGGCCCCGCCAGTCACGAAGACCGCCGAGTCGCCCGAGACGACGACGCTGCAGAGCGTCGCCGCAGTAGCGGAGGTCGTTCTCCTCGCTTGATGTTATACAATCATAGTGATAGTATTAATGCATCATTGAGGAACATGAAATGACCTCCCGTATGGCCAAGAAAGGTGGGCGCACGTCGGCGCGGGGCAATCTCGTGCGCGGCCTACTCCTGCACATTCGCTGCCGGCCTCATACATCCGAAACGCTCGCGCGGAAGCTCGGGGTGTCGGTGGCGACGGTGGCCCGGGGGCTGGTTGAGCTCCGGCACGAGCTTGCGCGGGAAGGCGAAAGCCTGGTGAGCGTGAAGGAGGGGACGGACTGGCACTACGAAATCAGGGAAAGGGAAGACCTTTGGGAGAATGACCCCCTGCTCCGGGCGGTCGGGTCGATCAAGGGAGTGCGGCCTCCGGCGGGTGAGGGCGTGAAAGACGCGCTCTATGGCAAGGCGAGGGCGACTCGATGAGGCGGCCGGTGCTGGTCGATACCAGCGCGCTCGTGGCGCTCTACATGGCCTCCGATGCCCGGCATCGGGAGGCCTCGAGCGTTCTCGCGGGACTCAGGGAGAAAAAGCGTCCGCTCCTGGCGACGACGGATGTATTCGATGAGACGGTGACGCTCGTGAGGCGGTGGGCGGGGTACGCCCGTGCGATCGAGGCGGGGGAGTCGCTCCGCCAGAGCCGGGTGCTGGAACTCGTGAACGTGGAGGACGACGATCGCGAGGAGGCTTGGGACCTGTTCCGAAGGCACAAAGAGGCGAAGTTGTCGTTCACGGACTGCACGTCGGCAGCGATCATGGGCCGCCTGGAGATCGAAGAGGTGTTCACCTTCGACTCGGACTTCCGCGGCTTCGGGTTCAAGACGGTTCCCGACGAGAACCGGGGTGCATGACGCCGGGGTAACCCCCGCGGAATTCTACCGGAGGTAGCCGCGGGAGCCGCCCTGCTGGCCCCGCGGGGCGTTGCCGCTCCCGGACGAGCCGCCGCCGGGGTTTGAAGGCTGCTGGGGTTGGCCCTGGCGGGGAAGGCGGCCCTGCGACGCGGCGCCCGCGCCCTGCGTCCGGAGGAGGTTCTGCAGCGTCGCCGACAGGCTCGCCGCGTCGCCGCTCCGGAGCCGCACGACGTAGGTGCTTGCCGACTCCGTGGGGTCGGTATCGAGCTTCTTCACGACCGCATCGATGATCGAAAGATGCTCGCGCGAGGCCTTCACGATCACCGACCGCGTGCGCGGATCGTTGGTCACCTCGACCTCCTGGCTCGGAAGGAGCATGCCGCCCCCGGATGTTCCGGCCATGGACGTGGATTGCCCGCGGCCTTTCTTCGGGACGGCCGCGGCCGCCGCGGCAGGAGCCGCCGATGCGGCCCCCACTTGGGGCGCGAAGAGCGACTTCAGAAGCGTCGTCATCTCGACGGGATCCGCGTTCCGGAGCGTGTAGATCTTCACCAGCACGAGATCGTTCACGGGCTGGTCGAGCGCCG
>JBGPCZ010000121.1:0-18506 GCA_041482015.1 Planctomycetota bacterium
AGGCCGTACGTCCCCATCTTCAGCAGCACGCCGGCCAGGATGACCGAGATCGGCGTCGGCGCCTCGACGTGCGCGTCGGGCAGCCAGGTGTGGAACGGGAAGACCGGCACCTTGATGGCAAACCCGATGTAGAGCCCGAGGAACGCCGCGCGCCACCAGCCTCCCGTGAAGAACTTCGGCCCTTCCCTCGCGAGGACGGTCAGGTCGAACGTGTGGGGCTCGACCGTGAAGTACATCGCGATCATGACGACGAGCATCAGAACCGAGCCGGCCAGCGTGTAGAGGAAGAACTTGATCGCCGCGTACTCGCGCCGCGGGCCGCCCCAGATCCCGATCAGGAAGTACATCGGGAGGAGCATGACTTCCCAGAAGACATAGAAGAGGAAGAAGTCGAGCGACTCGAAGACGCCCATCATGCCCGCCTCGAGGAGCAGGAAGAGAGCGAAGTAGCCCTTGATGCCCTTGTTGTTCTGCCAGTGCTCGATGCCCCACGACGCGAGCACGCAGATGAACGACAGGATGCCCGTCAGGAGCACCATCGTGACGGAAAGGCCGTCGACGCCGAGGTAGTACTGGATGTTGAAGGACTGGATCCACGTCATCTTCTCAACGAGGTGGAACTGGGCATCGATCGTGCCGCGATTGAACTCCCGGACCACGACGATCGACGCCCCCAGCGCGACGAGCGACGCGAGCGCCGCGATCCACTTGACCGCCTGGTTCGCCCCGCGGGGCAGGAACGCGATCACGAGCGCCCCCACGATGGGCGCCCAGATCGTCACCGACAGGATGCCAAAGTGATCCATCGTCGCTAACCCCCAAAGATCGCGGAGAGCCGGTGGACGAGATCGGGCCACGTCAGGAACAGGCAGAACGCGGCGATCACGAAGAGCCCGCCCACGAGGGCGAACGTCAGGTAGTCCTTGATGTTGCCGGTCTGGAGCCGCCGGATCTTCTGGCCCGCCGCCTGGGTCGCATTGGCGGCGGCGTTCACCGCGGCGTCGACCACCTCGTTGTCGAAGTAGCCCGTCCCCCTGGACATCGTCGAGCCGCAGCGGGCGACGCCGTTCACCGAGCCGTCGACGACCTCGTTGTCGAACCGTCCGGCCACCTCGTTCAGGTTGAGGAGCGGCTGGACGACGGTCGCGTCGTACAGCTCGTCGACCCGGTACTTGTTGAGGACGAGGTCGTAAAGATCGTGGTGCTTCTCGGCGAAGTCCTTCGCGGGCACACCGTTGCGTTTGCCATAGACGTACACGGCGGCCCCGATCCCCGACAGGGCGACCACCGTCGAGAGGATCATGAAGCCGATCTCCGTCCCGTGCGACTCTTCGTGGGCCGGGGCGTGGCCGGTCGCATGGCCGCCGAAGACGGGCTCCAGCCAGTGGCCGAACTGGTCACCGCCCGGGAACCAGTGGGGCATGCCGAGCAGCCCGACCAGGCACGAGCCCGCGGCCAGGACGACGAGCGCGACGAGCATCGACGTCGGCGACTCGTGCGGCTCGCCCGGCTGGCCATGACCGTGGCCCGCGTCGTGCGCGTCGTGCGGAGAGTGGGCGTCCGCGGCGGCGTGCTCGTCGTGCTTCCCGACCTTCCCGAGGTCGAGCACCGACTCGTCGGTCGGAAGATCGTGAGCGGGGCTCGACTCGTCCCGGCTGTGCGCGTCGTGCTCCTTCTTCTTCTCGTCGTCCTCGTCCATCCAATCCGGAAGGTCGACGCCGCCGCCCGAGAACGACGAGGCCTGGGCCCACATGGCCCGGCCGTAGAAGGTCTTGATCACGAGCCGGGTCATGTAAAACGCGGTGAAGAGCGCGGCGAGGACCCCGACCGCCCAGAGGATCCAGCCCGGCAGGAGGAGCTCGTGCGCGTTGAACGTCTTCCAGAGGATCTCGTCCTTCGAGAAGAAGCCGGCGAAGGGGAAAATCCCCGCGATGGCGAGCGTCGACAGACCGAACGTGATCCACGTCACCCGCATCTTCGATTTCAGCCCGCCCATCTTCCGGATGTCCTGCTCGTGACCCATCCCGTGGATCACGGAGCCCGACCCGAGGAAGAGGCAGGCCTTGAAGAACGCGTGGGTGAAGAGGTGGAAGACGCCCGCCGCGTACGCCCCGACGCCCACGCCCATGAACATGAAGCCGAGCTGCGAAACGGTCGAGTAGGCGAGCACCTTCTTGATGTCGTTCTGCGCGATCCCGATCGAGCCGGCGAACAGCGCGGTGATCGCGCCGACAGTCGCGACGACCGTCATCGCCGTCGGGGTCAGCACGTAGAGGAAGTTCATACGGGCGATCATGTAGACGCCCGCGGTCACCATCGTTGCCGCGTGGATGAGCGCGCTGACGGGCGTGGGTCCCGCCATCGCGTCGGGCAGCCACGTATAGAGCGGCAGCTGCGCGCTCTTCCCCGTCGCGCCGATGAACATCATGATCCCGATGAACGTCGCCGTCCCGGAGAGGGCGTTCGGATGGTCGTGGATCGCGTTCTTGATCCCGTCGAAGTCGACCGTCCAGGTTCCCGTCTTCACGCCGATCGTGACGAAGAGCGTCAGGACGCCGATCGTGAAGGCGAGGTCGCCGATGCGGTTCACGATGAACGCCTTCATGCCGGCGATCGCGTTCTCCTTCTTCTCGTACCAGAAGCCGATCAGGAGGTACGAGCAGAGGCCCACGCCCTCCCATCCGACGAACATGAGGATGAGGCTCGAGGCCATCACGAGGACGAGCATGAACGCGGTGAAGAGGTTGAGGTAGGCGAAGAACCTCGCGTAGCGCTTCTCCTCGGCCATGTAGCCGATCGAGTACACGTGGATGAGGAACGCGATGTTGGTGACGACCAGGATCATGACGCACGTCAGCTGGTCGACCACGAGGCGGTGGTTCACGATGACGGCCATGACCCCCGAAGGCAGCCCGTTCGTCCCCATGATGTGGATCCACGCACCGAGCGACCCCTCGATCGGATGGCCCGATTTCCGCACCTCGGAGAACGCGAACCATGAGAGCGCCGCGCTGACGAGGACGACGCCGCACGAAATGAAGCTGACGACCGGCTTGGGCAGGTGCCGCGTCCCGATGAAGACCTGGAAGACGAACCCGATCGCCGGGAGGATGGGGATCAGCCAGAGCCACCGCAGGTTTTCCGGGACCGCGGCGGCGGCATGGGACTCCATGGGCCCCTGCACGAGCGACGCCACCAGGACGAGGGACGATTGAATCATCTAGTCTTTCATCTGGTCCGCTTGGTCGACATCGACGCGGCCGAAGTTCTGGTAAATCCCGATGATGATCGCGAGCGCCACGGCGGCCTCCGCCGCGGCGAGAAGCAGGACGAAGATCACGAACACGTTCCCGTGGATCCCGCCGATCCGCGTGTACTGCGAGAACGCCACGAAGTTGATGTTCGCGGCGTTCAGCACCAGTTCAACGCCCATCAGGATCGAGACCGCGTTCTTCCGCGTCAGGATCGTGTAGACCCCCGCGCAGAAGATGATCGCGGAAAGGACGAGCATGTGCTCGAGGGGATGGTCGGTGAATTTCATTCCTTCACCTCCTTCCGCGCGAGGAAGGCGGCCCCGACGAGCGCGGCGAGGAGGAGCATCGACACCGCCTCGAAGGCCAGGAGGTACGGATTCGCGAGCGCCCAGGCGATCGGCTCCGTCACGCCCTTGTAGACCCTGAAGTCCGGGTCTCCCTTGGGCGACATCCACGGCGTCAGGTCGCCGTCGGCGCCGACGAGCTTGAGCTGCCAGTTGTACGCGACCTCCTTCAGGCCGGAGAGTCGGACATAGGTCGTGTCGCCCTCGTCGGGGGGCGCGAGGGGAGCGCCGCCGAGCTTCTCGCCGCCCGGCGCCTGCACCTCAACCCGCAGCACCCCCGCGCGCCGGTCGGGCGGCACCGTCACGGCCACCACGACCTCGGTCTCGAACGTCGATCCGCCGCTGGCGATCCCGGTCCTCCCGTCCGCCTGGTACTGGGCAAGCGTGAAGGGCCCGTCCCGCCAGGGCTCGGCGCCGCGTCCCGCGTCCCACTTGTTCGGGCCGGGATGCGGAAGCGGGAGGATGATGACCACGAGCGCGAAGAGCAGGCAGAGCACCGCGCAGAACGCGGCCGGCCCGGGCGTCGACTCGTTCGAGACGTTGACGTCGGTGATCCGGTGGGTGAGCATTACCGCGAAGATGATGAGGACGAGGATGCCGCCCACGTAGATCAGGACCTGCGCCGCGGCGATGAAGTCCGCCTTCATGAGCGCGTAGAGCGCCGCCGCCGAGAAGAGCACCGCGAGCAGCGCGAACGCCGAGCGGACGATGTTCCGGCTGGCCGCGACGCCGACCGCGCCCGCGACCGCGGCGACGGCGAAGACGTAGAAGAGGACATTGACGATGATGTCGGAGGCCTGCATCAGCGGGCCCCCCATCCGAAGAGCACCATCAGCCTCGCCCACCAGTGCGGCACCCCGTCCCACCACTGGGGCATCTTCGCGAGGAAGCCGATCGCGAGCAGGTTCATGAAGGCGAGCGGCGTGAGCTTCTTCCAGCAGAGGTCCATGAGCTGGTCGACGCGGTAGCGCGGGAGCGTCCAGCGGAGCCAGATCATGACGAAGAGGAGCGCAAAGATCTTCGAGGTGAACCAGAAGCCCCCCTCGACGAACCGGAACACCCCGGCGCTGAAGAGAAAGGAGTCATGGATCCCGGCGTGGCGCGCCTGGATCACGCCCACGAGGACGCCGATCCCCGAGCCGATCGTGAGGCCGATGAACGCGTCGAATCCCCGCTTCTTGATCCCGTAGCCCACCCCGGCGGCGACCAGCCCGCCGACCCCCGCGTAGACCGCCGAGGGGATGTCCGCGAAGGGCGGCAGCCATCCGCCGAGGAAGAACGTGACCGCGATCGCCGAGACCACGAACATGTTGGCGTACTCGGCGAGGAAGAAGAAGCTGAACCGCATCCCCGAGTACTCCGTGTGGTAGCCCGCGACGAGCTCCGACTCGGCCTCGGGGATGTCAAAAGGGGTCCGGTTGGTCTCCGCCAGCGCCGCAATGTAATAAATAAGGAAGGCCAGGGCCGTGAAGGGCGGGAACCGGTTGATGCCCCACGACCAGAGGCCGCCGTTCACGTCCTTGGCGAAGCCCCAAAGGAATCCCTTCTCCTGCGCCGCGCAAATCTGCTGCATGTCGAGCGTGCCGTAGACGAGCAGCATGCTGAGCAGCGTGAGGCCGATCGGCACCTCGTAGGAGACGATCTGCGCGGCCGAGCGCATCGCGCCGAAGAGCGCCCACTTCGAACCGCTCGCCCAGCCCGCCATCAGGATCCCGATGACCACCGAGCTCGAGACGGCGAGCAGGTAGAGGATGCCGATGTTGAAGGACGCGGGAGCCCAGCCCGGCGCGAACGGAAGCGCCACCCAGCAGGCGAACGACCCGGCGAAGACGACATAGGGCGATAGCTTGAAGAGGAAGCGGTCCGTGTCCGTCGCGATGATGTCTTCCTTGATCATGAGCTTGAGCGCGTCGGCCAGCCACTGGAGGATGCCATGCGGCCCGACACGGTAAGGACCGACGCGCGCCTGCATGTGGGCCGCGACCTTCCGCTCGATCAGCGTCGAGAGGCCGGCGTAGACGGCGATCACGTTGATGAGCGCGGCGCCCACGGCAAAAATGCCCACGACGCCCCACAGGACGCCGCCGCTCCGGACGGCCGCCCAGATCGAGTAGGGGTCGAGCCAATCGATCGACGCAATCAACATTCTATTCAGCTTATTTCAGCTTATTTCAGCGGGATCCCCTGGTACTCGTCGGGGAATTCGTAGTCCTTGCGCAACGGGTAGCCCGGCCAGTCCTCCGGCAGAAGGATGCGCCGTAGGTCCGGGTGGTTGTCGAAGCGGATGCCGTACATATCGTAGGCCTCGCGCTCGTGCCAGTCGGCGGTCTTCCAGACGGACTCGACGCTCTCGACCGCCGGGTCCTCGCGGCCCACGTTGACTTTCAGCACGGCCCTCTGGTTCTTCGGGATCGAGTAGAGATGGTAGACGACCCAGAGGTCCTTGGTGTCGTCGGTCCCCGAGACGGAGGCCAAGAGGTCGAACTGCATCTCGAGGTCGGACTGGAGCCAGCGGCAGACGGGCAGGAGCGCATCCTTCTTCAGGATGCAATAGGGGTCGCCCGGGCACTCGACGACGGAGGCCACGCCGTCGGGAAACCGCTCCTTGATCTTCTCGTACACCTGCTTGAACGCGAGCGACATGGCTCAGCGGGTCGAATCAGGGTCACGCGACGGGGGTTCACTATGGACTTCGCCCAGGCTCCGAAGCCACTCCAAGTCGCCCTTCACCCAGACGTAAGCGAAGCCGACGACGAGGATGCCCACGAAGAGGAGGAGCTCCAGGAACGCCAGGGGCCCCAGCTTGTTGAAGATCAGGGCCCACGGGAAGAGGACGGCGATTTCGACGTCGAAGATGAGGAAGATCAGCGCGATGATGTAGAAGCGGACGTTGAACTGGATCCAAGCCGACCCGATCGCCTCCTCGCCGCACTCGTAGGTCGTGAGCTTCTCGGGCGTCGGGTTGTTGGGCCGGAGGATACGGCCGAGGGTCAGCGAGCCGAAGATGAACCCGATGGAGATGACGATGTAGACGAGAACGTTGGCGAAATCGAAGTACATGGGTGTTCGCGGGAATATACCAAAGGGGTCGAGGGGGGTGCAACAAAAGGAGACTTATTGACATTTCACCCATGAGCCACTACCTTAAGCCCCTCGATCCTCCGGGACGACGCGAGGAATGATGAAGCCCTGGGTGCTGGCGGCGCTGCTCGTGGCGCTCCCGGGCTGCGAATCGGGGCCCAAGGTCGTGACCCCGCCGCAGACGACGGCACAGGCACTGCAGCCCGACCTGCCCTCCCCCGAGGGCTTCGTCTCGACGGAGAACGCGGTGAACGCGAATCCGACGGGGGCATGGCGGGTGGTGAACCAGTCGCTCGAGGGGAAGAACCGGCGAATCGAGGGCGCGGCGCAGTTCTACCGCGAGGCCTGGCCGAAGCACGGCTGGACGCTGGAGGACTCGAAGGGCGACGCGAAGAACGGGCCGCTCACGCTCGTCTTCGCGAACAAGAACGAGCGCGCGCGGATAGAGATCCGCGACGCGACCCGCGAGATGGTGGTGATCAAGCTTCACGTGGACAAGAAGGACTAGGAATGGCGGTGAAGGAGACGGACGCGGCGAAGGGCGCGGAGCCCGCCTCGGTCGGCGACCGGGCCTCCGCCTGGATCTCGCGCGTCAACGAGTTCGGCGAGCGCCACGCCACGGCGATCATCGCCGTCTCCACCGTCCTCACCATCCTGACGGTGATCCTCTTCGCGACCTACTTCTACAACCGCGCGCAGAACGAGCGGGCGGAGCAGGAGCTTGGGGAAGCGACGCTCATCGAGAAGCTCCGGGAGCTCAAGACGAAGTACGGCACAACGCCCTCCGCCCCCCGCATCGTGTACAAGCTCGCGAACCAGCTGTACGAGGAGGGGAAGCTCGAGGAGGCGAAGAAGGAGTACGCCGAGTTCCAGTCGCGGTTCCCCCTCGACCCGCTGCGGGAGCGGGCGACCGCGGCCCTCCGCTCGCTCGACACCAACCAGAAGTTCCAGCAGGACGACCGCGAGCGGAAGCTGAAGGAGCCGAAGCTCCAGACCCACCCCCGCATGCTGGCCGACGCGAAGGACCCCCGCTTCCAGTTCGGCCCCTCCAACCAGCCCCGCCCGACCGTCGAGCTCGAGGTGGGGATCGGGACGACGAAGGTTATCCTCGAGCTCTTCGAGGACGAGGCGCCGAAGTCGGTGGCCGCGTTCCTCAAGTGGATCGACGACAAGCACTTCGACGGGATCAAGCTGGACACCGTGAACACGGACGAGCGCCTCGCGACCGTGCTGAAGCCGGCGGACGCGGTCCCCTATGAAGCGACGCCCCGCCCCGCGGACGCGTACTCGCTGATCCTGGTCCGCGACGCCGATGTGTCCAGGAATGTGGGCGGCCAGTTCCAGGTGCTCCTGAAGGACTTGCCCGACCTGAAGGACATCACGATCTTCGGCACCGTCCGCGAAGGAGCCCCGATCCTCAGGGCGCTCAAGAAGGACGACGTCATCAAGTCGGCGAAGGTCGTGACGAGGCGGGGGGAAGCAAAAGCCCAAACCCCAAATCCCAAGCCCCAATAAAAACCCAAATCCCAAACCCCAATCTCGGCAGGCCCATCCTCTCCCCTGGGTACGCAGTGCGAAACCGGATTGACCCCGGAGTGTAAGAAAAGGAGTAATGGAGATGGTTGAGGAAAGGGGGACCCTCCAGAATATCCCCGTTTCTCCGAGGGTCCCCATTTCCCTTTGATTACACTCTTCTGAACCCTGGCTCGGTCGGACGCCGACCTTTTGGGAGTTGGTCTTTGGGGTTTTTTGGGATTTGGAGGTTGGGATTTACTCTTCGATCCCCAGCGCCTGCCGAACCTCGGGCACGATCGACGGCTTGGCCGTGCCCAGTTCCATGAACTCGACCACGCGCGTCAGCGCCACCGGCGGCTGGTCCTTCGCCACGTCGGGAGAGACCACGAGCTCGCTCTCGACCACCATCTTCACGAGCCGGCCGCCCGCGGTTTCGACGAAGAGCTGGACGGACGTCTTGGACGCCTTCCAGTCGATCACCTTCTCGAGCGTGTCCAGGTTCCCACCGCCGGCACGGAGCAGCCCCTTCAGCCCGTCGCCGTCGAGCGTGCCGCGCGTGACGCGGCACTTCGCCTTCCGCACTTCCCCGTCCTTCTCGCGCTTCGGCGCCTGCAGGCTCTCGACCACGAACGCGACGAGATCGTGCGGCGGCTTGAGGAGGTCGGCCGCCTCCTGCAGCTTCGGGTCGTCCTCCGGCTTCACCCAGCCCTTGGGGCCGCGCACCATCGCGTGCCCGCCCTTCTTGACCACCTCGAGGACGCCGGTGCGCGCCGTCAAGAGGTCGGGCGCGACGTACTCGCCCGCGCCGGCCTGCTTCCCCGCCCGCCCCTTGACCAGCGTCTGGAGCTCCCACTGGTAGAAGTAGGAGGAGAGCGACGCGGTCTTCTCGTACGCCTTCTTGAGCTCGTCCTTCTCCTCCCCGGCGGGCAGGAGCAGCACGGCGAGGGCGGCGAGCGCGGTCTTCATCTCTATCAATAGTAGACGGCGGCCGATAGAATCCGCAAAGTGATTTCGTCGCGCGGGGAGTTCGAGCGCCTCGTCCTCCCGCTGCAGGACGACCTCTACCACGCCGCCCTCGCGCTCACCCGCCGCGAAGCCGACGCGCTCGACCTCGTCCAGGAGGCGCTCCTCAAGGCGTGGAAGCGGGCCTCCTCCTTCAACCGGGGCGACCACCTCAAGGCCTGGCTCTTCACGATCCTCCGGAACACTTATCTCGACGTCTGCCGCGCGCGACGCCTCGAGCCGGTCGCGCTCGACCCGGCGGTGGACGAGGCGCCGGCACCCGTGCCAACCGGGGAGGCGCTGCCCGACGACCTCCTTCGATCGCTCCGCACGCTTTCGCCGTCACACCAGCTGCTGCTCCTGCTCTGCGACGTGGAAGGGCTGAGCTACCGGCAGATCGCCGAGGTCATGGGAATCCCGATGGGAAGCGTGATGTCGGGACTCCACCACGCGAGGGGAAACCTCAGGGAGAAAATCCCAACTCCCAAATCCCAATGAAAACCCAAATCCCAACTTCCAACCTGAGGGGCGAATCAGGTCGTATGGGTTGGGATTTCAGCGGCCAGCTCCCACCCCAGAGGAACCTGTTCAGGTCTCCGCATTGGGAGTTGGGGCTTGGGATTTCCTTGGGATTTGGGGTTTGGGATTTGGTAAGCGGGCCCCACGGCGCGGATAGGGAGGGTGTGGCCCTGGAGACCACAGTGGGACGCGCCATGGGGCCCCGTCACCAGGCTCTCGCGTGAGAGCGCGATGACGAATCCCCGAGCTGGTATCCCAACGCCTTGCGCACCATCCCGACGCTCGTACCGATCCCGATGAAGTCGAGTTCCGCCCGTCCGTCGTACCTCCCCGCCGAGACGATCAGCCCGACGGGAAGGCCCTTTATTCCCCACTCCAGGCTGACGCCCGCGATCATGTCCTCTTTCCCGGAAACCCACCGCGACACCGGCTCGACCGAGAAGCGCAGCCACGTGTCGCCCAGCGAGACCCGCTTCTCCAGCCCGCGCCACCAGACATAGCCCGCGACGAGGGGCGGCAGCACGGCGAAGTCGACGCCGCGCCACTCGTTGAGGTAAAAGGCGTCTTCGCGAATCCGCTCCTCGCCGCGGAACCTGTACTTCGAAAGGTAGGTCTTGCGCGCCGTGTCCCACAGGACCTTGCCCTGGTCGCGCAGCAGCGCGCGCGCGTCCACCTCCTCCGTGCCGTCCTCCACGCCCACCGTGTCGAACCCCGAGTCGGCGAAGCGGGAGAAGTATCGCTGCTCGCGCTCGGCCCAGTTCGCGGCGAACTCCGAGAAGATCCGCCCCTGGCGCGGCCCCATCTGGAACTCGAAGATCCGCTCCGTGATCCCCGAGGACGATTCCTGGAGGAGCGAGGTGCTGTCGCGCCGGGGGAAGAGATCGACCACGCAGCGCACGATGCCGTCCAGCAGCGCCTCGGGCCCGCGGAGGAGCGCGTCGCCGAAGTCGGCCAGGGGATCGGCGGCCCCGTACCGGTAGAAGAGGGCGATGTTCTCCGGCGTGAGCGTCGGCTCCAGCACCGAGCGCTCGATCACGGGTCGCGATGGCGGCTCGGGGATCATCGGCCAGGCGACGAAGGGAGCGGGTTCAGGGCAGGCCAGCGTGGGCGGCAGGATCTTTCCCGCGACGCGCGCGTCGGCGATCGGACCCGCCTCCTGGAGTTCGAGCTCGGGGTCGGCCAGCCAGATCGCGCCCGACATCTCGCGGCCGCTGCCGAAGAAGAGGCGCTCGAAGTCTTTCAACCGCCTCTCGATGCGCTTCTCGATCCGCTTGCGGCTGCGGCCGATGAAATCAGTCCGGCGGTCGGGATCGGGATCGGTCTCGGCGGGGGTGAACGCGGCTTGAAGCAACGTGTTCCCGACGACGACCACAGCGCCGAAGAACGCGCCGAGTCGAACCAGGGGGAACCAGAACCTGCGCTTGCCGGGGGCCATACTTCGGCCCCTCCGTACTACACTGCCACCGGCCCGCTCGCCCTGCGGACCGGCCCCTTGTCCCTGGAGAGGCGCCCCGCGCCTCCATTCCCATTATCCGCCGCCCTGCAACGAAAGCAAGGAGCTCTATTGAATAAGACGCGCCCTCCGCCCGTTTCATTCCCGGATGGACAAGCACCTTGAGAGGATCGACTCGCGGATCGATGGCGAGCTGACGCCCGCGGAGGCGCGGGAGATCGACGCCCATCTCGACGCCTGCGCGGGGTGCCGCGCGGAGCGCGATTCGCGGGCCGCGCTGAAGCAGGCGCTCGGACGGTTGAGGCTGCCTCCGGCGCCGCGACGGATCACGATGGGCGACCTCCAGCCCGCGCGCCGGTGGCGCTGGACGGCGGCGGCCGCCGCGATCGTTGTCATCGCGATCGTCCTCTTTTCGCTCCCGGCGCCGCTCCCCCCGCTCGTGGCGCTTTCGGTCCGGCTCCACGAGGACTATCTCGGCGGCGCGCTCGCCCCGGCCGATCTCGGCCTCACGGTCTCGCGCCCCATCGTGAATTCCGCCGGCGACTGCTCCTGCTGCCGGGGGATCGGCGCGTCGTCGCCGTTCGTCGTCTACCGCAAGGGCAACGTCCCGATCACGCTCCTCATCGTCGAGGCCGAGCCCGGCCCGCTTCCCGTTGCGTCCCGCCGCTCGATCGGGGGACGCGAGGTCCATGCCTTCCACGTCGGGGGCGAAGTCGCGATCGTCTGCCCGTGGGGCAAGCTTTGCCAGGTCTGGGTCGCGAGGCTCGAAGAGGCCGAACTCTTGCGCGCAATCCAGCCTCTCTTCAATGTCGGAGTCGGAATGCCGACGCGCGAGGCCGCCACGTGCCAGGTCTGCTGCTCGGTCCTCGACTCCCGCAAGCCCGGCGTCAAGGACCCGGTCCCCATGGAGAAGGCCGACCTCGTCCTCGCGGAGGACGGCGGCCGGGTCGATCTCCAGAAGGTGATCCGCGCGATCCAGTCGCTCCGTGGAACGAGATGAATAATTCCCGGGAAGGCATCGTTACATAAGCAGATGAAGCACGCGGCGCTGGTCCTGGCCTTGTTCGTGATCATCGCGCAATCCGTGGTCGCCGCGGACTGCTGCTGCGTCATCGTCTGCCAGCACCACAGCGAGGTCTGCTCCAAGTGCACCCACGAAGGCGCCCTCAATGCCGGCGCTCCCACCCACTGCTGCGGAACGCAGCGCGAAGGCGCGCCGGCGCCGAGCGAGAAGCGCTGCACCCACCTCGAACCGTCGAGCGAGGTCGTCGTCCAGGCGGTCGACGCCTGCACGGCCCCTCCCGTTCTCACCCTCGACGTCCCCCTCGTCCCCGTTCCCGCGCCGCTCGAAGCGGACAAGGCGGCCGTGCAGGTTTGCACGACGCGCGGGAGTCCGCCGCTGCACCTCCTCTTCTCGGTGCTCCGGGTCTAGCCCGCGCTCCGGGACGATCCGTTCTCCCCTTTTCCCGGAGACTCCATGCGTGTCTTTTTCGTTTTCGTACCGTTCCTGTTCGCGGGATGCGCCGCCTCCTGGAGCGGCGACTACGCCCGGCTGGGCGCCGATCTCGAGCCGATCTCCGTCCGACACGAGCACGCCCCGCCCGGGCCCGCGACCGACCCGGACCTCGACCGCGTGCTGGCCGGGCCGCTCGATCTCGACGCCCTCGTCCTCGAGGCTCGCCGCCGCAATCCCGAGCTCCGCGAGGCGGCCGCCCGCGCGCAGGCCGGGCTCGAGGACGTGCGCCGCGCGGGCTCGCTGGACGACCCGATGTTCAAGCTCCAGGTCGAGGCCGTGCCCCTCCGCCACCCAGCGTCGCCCGGCAAGGCCGACGACACCATGCTGGGCCTCAGCCAGTCGATCCCCTGGCCCGGCAACCTCTCGCTCCGCTCCGAGACGACGCTCCGCGACGCCGAGGGCCTGCACCAGCGGTACCTGGACCGCGAGCGCGACGTGATCGCGCGGCTCAAACGCGCCTACTTCGAGTACTACTCGCTCTCGAAGGAGCTCGAGATCCACCTCGAGCACGTGAAGATCCTCGAGGAGTTCGAGAAAGTCTCCGACGTCAAGTTCCGCAACGGCGCCGTCTCGCAGCAGGACGTCCTCAAGCCCCAGCTGGAGCAGGTGATGCTCCACAACGACGTCTTCATGATCGTCCAGAGGATCGGCTCGGCGCAGGCGGCGATCAACCAGCTCCTCAACCGTCCCGCGTCCGCGCCCCTGGGGACGCCGCGCGAGATCCTTCCCGCCGCGGAGATGTTCGACCTCCCCGACCTGAACGCGCGGGCGATGGCCGGACGGCCCGAGCTGCGGGCCGCGGAGTTCCAGGTCAAAGGGGCGGCCACGGGGCTCAAGCTCGCGGACCGCGAGGCGACGTTCCCCGACTTCGCCGTCGGCCTGGACTACTGGCAGATCCCGGGGGGCCCCGACGCCTACGGGGCGATGTTCTCGATCAACCTCCCGTGGTTCACCGGGAAGAAATCGGCGGAGGCGAGGCGGATGGAGCGCGTCCTCCGCGCCGACGAGGCCGCGCTCGACACAGTCCGCGGGCGCGTGCAGTTCGAGGTGCGGGACGCGTTCCTGCGGGTCGAATCCGCACGCAAGTCCCTCGCGCTGTTCAAAGGGGAGATCCTTCCCAAGAGCGCGCAGGGCGTGGAGGTCTCGCGCGCGAGCTACGAGAAGGACAAGGCCTCGTTCCTCGATCTCCTCGACTCGGAGCGTTCGCTCCGCGACGTGAAGCTGAAATACCACCAGGCCCTCGCGCAGTACGAGTCGGCGGTGGCCGACCTCGAGCGCGCGGTGGGCGCCGAACTCCGGAGGAAGCCATGAGCGCCGCAGGCCAGGTCGCCAAGACGTTGTTCGTCCGACTGAGGTTCATCTTCGTGTTCGTCGCCATCGGCGTGATCGTCGGCAAGTGGGACTGGATCATGGCCGTGGCGACGAAGGCGATCGGTCACCGGGAGATCGTCGCCCCGCCGGGCGACTTCGAGTGGTTCTGCCCGATGCATCCGACCATCGTCCGGAACGACGCGAAGGAAAAGTGCCCCGTCTGCTTCATGCCGCTCTCGAAGCGGAAGCGCGGCGAGAAGGTGGAGCTCCCCGCGGGCGTCGTGGCGAGGGTCACGCTCACCGGCACGCGGGTCCGGCAGGCGGGCGTGGGGACCGAGGAGATCGGCTACCGGAACATGGTCCGCGAGCTGCGCACGATCGGGACGATCGAGTGGGACGAGCGGAAGTACGCCCATTTGAGCGCGCGCATCGCGGGGCGGGCCGACGAGCTCTTCATCAATTTCACGGGAGTACGCGTGAAGAAGGGCGACCCGGTCTACCGGCTCTACAGCCCCGACCTCGTCACGACGCAGGAGGAGTACCTGCTGGCGCTCAAGGCGCTCGAGGAGCTGAAGGACGCGGGGGACGCCGCGGTGGCGCGCGCGAGGCGGCTCGCCGACTCGACCCGCGAGCGCCTGAAGCTCTGGGGGATCGCGGAGGAACAGCTCGCCGAGCTCGAGAAGTCCAGTAAGGCGCAGACCCACCTGACGATCCTCTCCCCCGTCGGCGGAATCGTGATCAAGAAGGACATCTACGCCGGCCACCTCGTGGTGGTCGGGGAGGACCCGTACACCCTCGTGGACGATTCGACCGTCTGGATGCAGGCCGAGGTCTTCGAGCGCGACCTCGGCCTCCTGAAGGTGGGCCAGCAGGTCGAGATCACGGCCGAGGCCTACCCGGGGACGCCATTCACCGGCCGGGTGATCTTCATCGCGCCCGAGGTGCAGAGCGACACGCGCACGGTGAAAGCGCGCGTGGACGTGGACAACAAGGACGGCCGCCTCAAGGCGGGGATGACCGTCGGGGCCGTCCTCCGGGTCCCGCTCGGGAAAGCGGGAGAGGTCTACTACGGATGCTGCGAGGCCTGCCCGGAGATCCGGGAGGAGGTCCCCGGCAAGTGCAAGAAGTGCGCGATGGAGCTCGTGAAGAAGGGCGGCGTCCACGGAGAGGAAAAGAAGGCCGCGGCGGCCGAGCCGAAGAAGAAGGACGCCCCGGAGACGAGGACGGTCTACGTCTGCGACCTCCATCCCGAGGAGGTCTTCGACAAGCCGGGCCAGTGCTTCAAAGGGAGCTGCAACGGCATGGTGCTCGAGGCGCGCAAGATCGTGCCCGGGGCCCGGCTGATCTACGTCTGCCCCGACCATCCCGAGGTCGTCTCGGACAAGCCGGGCATCTGCCCGAAAGACCAGAAGAAGCTCCAGTACCGCATCGTCAGCGACACGAAGCAGCTCGCCGAGTCATGGGCCTGCCCGATGCATCCCGAGCGGACGGCGGGCGGGAAACTCACCTGCCCCGAGTGCGGAACGGCGATGAAGCACGTCGAGTCCGAGGAGCTCCTCGCGGTGCCGGCCTCCGCGGTCGTCGACACCGGCGTGCGGAAGATCGTCTTCCTCGACAAGGGCCACGACACCTTCGACGCGGTCGAGGTCGAGATCGGCCCGCGGGCGGGCGAGTACTACCCGATCCTCAAAGGGCTCGCCGCGGGCGACCGGGTGGTCTCCGCGGGCGCGTTCCTCCTCGACGCGGAGGCGCGGCTCAACCCGGCGGCGGGGGTGATGTACTTCGGCGCGAGCGGCGGGGAGAAAAAATGAAGTTCCTGATCGACAAGGTCATCGAGTTCTCGGTCCAGAACCGCTTCATCGTCATCCTGCTGGCCCTTGCGGTGAGCGTGGCGGGCCTTTTCTGCCTTTACCGGACGCCGGTCGACGCGATCCCGGACCTCTCGGAGAACCAGCTCATCGTCTGGGCCGACTGGGCCGGGCGCAGCGCGAAGGAGGTCGACGAGCAGATCACCTACCCGCTCTCCGTGAACCTCCAGGGCCTCGCGGGCGTGAAGACGATCCGGGCCGACAGCGAGTTCGGCTTCTCGATGATCGACATCATCTTCGATGAGTCGATCGATTTCTACTTCGCGCGGCAGCGCGTGATCGAGAAGCTGTCGACCGCCGGGGGCTTCCTCCCGATGGGCGTGGTGCCCTACCTCGCGCCCGACGCGACCGCGACCGGCCAGATCTTCTGGTACACCGTCGAGAGCGAGGGCCGGAGCCTCGACGAGCTCCGCGCGATCCAGGACTGGTTCGTCCGCTACCAGCTCACCGTGCCGGGCGTGGCGGAGGTGGCGAGCGTCGGCGGCTTTGTGCGCGAGTACCAGGTCGACGTCGACCCGGCGAAGCTGAGGACCTACGACGTGACCCTGGGCGAAGTGTTCCGCGCCGTCTCGAGCTCGAACTCCAGCGTGGGGGGCAAGGTCATCCACAAGGGCGGCTCGGAGTACATCGTCCGGGGGACCGGGTGGCTGCGCGGGATCGAGGACCTCCGGGACGTGGTGGTTGCGACCCGCCGCGGGATCCCCATCACGGTCGACCGGATCGGCACGGTGCAGCTCGGCCCCGCGTTCCGCCGGAGCGTGCTCGAAAAGGACGGGCGCGAGGCGGTGGGCGGCGTCGTCATGATGCGGTACGGCGAGAACCCGCTCGAGGTGACCCGGCGGGTCAAGGCGAAGATCCAGGAACTCCAGGCCGGGCTCCCGGACAAGGTCCGCATCGTCCCGTTCTACGACCGCACGGGGCTGATCGAGGCGTCGATCGGCACGCTCAAGCAGACCCTCATCGAGGAGATCATCGTCGCCAGCCTCGTCATCCTCCTCATCCTCTGGCACGTGCGGAGCGCGTTCGTCATCTGCGTGACGCTCCCGATCGCGGTGCTCATCTCGTTCATCTTCATGTACCTCCTCAAGATCCCCTCGAACATCATGTCGCTCTCGGGGATCGCGATCTCGATCGGCGTGCTCGTCGACGCGGCGATCGTGATGACGGAGAATGCCTACCACCGCTTGCACGACCATTTCAAAGGGGCGCCCGTCACCGGCGACACGCGGCCCATCGTGATCGAGGCCTGCAAGGTGGTCGGGAGCCCGCTCTTCTTCTCGATCCTCATCATGCTCCTCTCCTTCGCGCCGATCTTCGCCCTGGGCGGGATCGAGGGGAAGATGTTCAACCCCCTCGCCTACACGAAGTCGTTCGCGCTCGTGGGCGTGGCCTTCATCGGGATCACGCTCGTCCCGGCCCTCCTCCCCACGTTCGTGCGGGGCCGGCTCAAGTCGCAGGACGACGTCTGGCTCGTCCGCTCCTTCGCGAACATCTACAAGCCGATGCTGGAGTTCTTCCTCAAGCACCCCGACGGCATCGTCGTCATCACGGGGCTCTTCATGATCGTCTGCTTCCCGCTCTTCCCCCGCCAGGACGTGCTCCTGCCGAAGGTGCCGTGGCTCTTCTTCGTGATGCTCGTCCCGTTCCTCATCGGGATCTCGATGACGATGGTGGCCAGGCACAAGGTCGCGTGCGGCCTCATCCTGCTGGTCGCCGGCATCGCGAGCTACCGGACGCTCAAGCCGCTCGGGGAACAGTTCATGCCGCCGCTCAACGAGCTCGCGATCATGGACATGCCGAGCAGCAAGCCCAACCTGAACATCACGCAGGCGGGGTCGGACCTGAAGAACCGCAACCTCGTCCTGCGGCAGTTCCCCGAGGTCCACCAGGTGGTGGGCAAGGCCGGCCGCGCGGAGACGCCGACCGACCCGGCGCCCATCTACATGGTCGAGACGATCGTCAGCCTGCGCCCGAACGACCTGTGGCCCAAGCGGAAGGTCGAGTACGACGACGCCCTCGCCGAGGCGAAGGAGGTCGCCCGCGGGCTCGCCCGTCGCGGGATCCTCAAGGAAATCCCCGTCGACGAACTCGCGGGCGCCGCCAACACGGCGACGATGGACGCGATGGCCGTCTTCGACCGGTCGATGCGCGAGCTGGCGCTCCGGCGGATGCGCGAATCCATCCCCGACCGCGGACGCGAGCTGGTCCGGCTGATCCGGGCGGAAGTGCTCGACCTGCTGCGGAGGAAGAAGGAGCTGGAACGGGAGCCGGCCGAGGCGGAATGGATCGCGATCGAGAACCGGCTCGTGGACCTCTACGCCCGGAACTTCGACGAGTGGATCCTCCTCGAGGATGTGACACGGGCGGTCCAGAGGATCGTCGAGTTTCTCGAGAAGAAGGGCGCCGTCGCCTCGCGCGCGGACCTGCTGGCCGAATCCGTGGGCGTGATGGCGCGCATGCTCGATTCCGTCCGTTCCATCGCCGGTCACCGGCGGCCGACGCTCTTCCAGCGGATCCATGAGCGGCTCGAGGACCGCTGGGCCGAACTGGCCGCGAAGCGGGTGAAGGAGACGGACTGGGAAATCGAGGACCGCGCCCCCGGCTCGATGATCGGGCTCCTGGCCGGGGAGTTCGTCGGGAAGG
>JBGPCZ010000122.1:0-18472 GCA_041482015.1 Planctomycetota bacterium
AGGACGGGGTTGTTCTTCGTGCGGCGCGAGAGGACCTGCATGACGCGGCGGATCTCCTCGTCGCGGCCGATGACGGGGTCGAGCTTGCCTTTGCGCGCCAACTCGGTCAGGTCGCGGCAGTACTTCGAGAGAGTGTTGTACTTGCCCTCGGGGTTCGCGTCGGTGACGCGCCGGTTGCCACGGACTTTCGAGAGCGCGGCCAGGAGCTTGTCGCGCGTGGCGCCGGCGTTCCGGAGGAGCGTGCCGGTCCCGTTCGAATCGCCGGCCATGGCGATGAGCAGGTGTTCGGTCGAGAGGTACTCATCCTTGAGCGATCCCGCCTCCTGCTGCGCCTCGCGGAGGATCTTCTGGGTCCGGCGCGAGAGGCCGACCTGCGTGTCGCCCTCGACGCGCGGAAAGCGCGCGAGCTCGCGCTGGAACTCCTGCTTGATGCGGGCCGGGTCGGCGCCGACGGCCTGGAGGAGCGGCGTGGCCGTTCCGTCAGCCTGGTCGAGGAGCGCGACCGCCAGGTGCTCGGGCTCGATCTCCGGGTTGGTCCACTTCTCGGCGAGCTCGTTGGCGGCCTGGAGGGCTTCGCGGGACTTCTCGGTCATCTTGTCCAACTGCATGGTAGGCTCCCTTCCGATTTGCATAGTGCAAACGGCGTGCCAAGGTGTGTTCTAAGCTCATGATTTATTCATTTGGTATACAGTAGGTTACGGTAGCGCAGGCGGGGGGTGGGTGGGGGATGCCAGAGTGGCGGCTGTATTATCGCAACGGTTACGACTTTACGCCGTGCTGGGGTCGACCTTGGCGGGGTCGATTCCGAGTTCCTTGATGGCCTTGGCGAGATCCTTCTTGGGGAACTTGCCGGCCTTGGAGAGCTGGTAGAGGGAGGCGAAGGCGGTGTGCTCGGCGTCGACCTCGAAATGACGGCGTAGGGCCTTGCGGGTGTCGCTGCGTCCGAAGCCGTCGGTACCGAGCGCGGTGAAGCGGCCGGGGAACCAATTGGCGATCATCTCGGGAACGGCACGCATGTAGTCGGTGGTGGCGACGATCGGGCCCTCGGTGGTGCCGAGCTGGGTGACGACATACGGAACTTTTTCCTCGGCCTCCGGGTGGAGCAGGTTCCACCGGTCACACTCGAGGGCGTCGCGTCGGAGCTGGACGAAGCTGGGAGCACTCCAGACGTCGGCCGCCACGGCGAACTTCTCGGCCAGGATCTGCTGGGCGCGGAGGACGTCCTTCAGGAGGACGCCGCTGCCGAGCAGTTGGACGCGGCGGCCTTTTTCGGCCTTCGTGTCGGAGGCCTTGTACAGGTAGAGGCCCTTGACGATGCCATCCTCGACGCCCACAGGCATCGCAGGCTGCATGTAGTCCTCGTTGTAGAGCGTGATGTAATAGAAGCAGCTCTCCTGGTCCTGGTACATCCGTTTGAGGCCGTCGTGGATGACGACGGCGACCTCATACCACCAGGCGGGATCGTAGACCCTGCAGGTGGGCACGACGCTGAACAGGAGCGGGCTGTGGCCGTCCTCGTGCTGGAGCCCCTCGCCGTTGAGCGTGGTGCGTCCGGCGGTGGCGCCGAGCAGAAAACCCTTGGTACGGCTGTCGGCCGCGGCCCAGATGAGGTCGCCGACGCGCTGGTACCCGAACATCGAGTAGTAGATGTAGAACGGGATCATGTTGACCCCGTGGTTCGCGTAGGCGGTGCCGGCCGCTGTGAAGCTGGCCATCGAACCGGCCTCGTTGATGCCCTCCTCGAGGACCTGTCCGTCCTTGGATTCGCGGTAATGGAGCTTGAACCGTTGCTGGTCCAGATCCACGGGCTCGTATCGTTGGTCCACGGAGGAGTAGATGCCCACGGCTCCGAACAGGCCTTCGAGCCCGAACGTCCGGGCCTCGTCCGGAATGATCGGCACGATCCTCTTGCCGATCTTCGGGTCGATCAGCAGTTTTCGGAGTACCGCGTTATAGCCGGCGGTCGTCGAGTACTCCTTCACCGATGCCTTGAGGTGGTCCTCGAAGGCGGTGAGAGGCGGAATCTCCTCTTTGGGGGCACGGACAATTCTCCGGGGCACGTAGCCGCCCAGCGCCTTTCGCCGTTCGTGGAGGTACTTCATCTCCGGGCTCGTCGGGGACGGAAGATAGAAGGGTGGATCGGCCAGCTTGTCGTCCGGGATCGGCAGGTTCATCCGGTCCCGGAATATCTTCAATTCCTCGGGGGTATTGAAGTACTTCGCATTGTGGGCGAAGTTCTTGCCTTCGGCGAGAGCACCCGTTCCCCAGCCCTTCACGGTCTTGGCCAGGATCGCGGTCGGTTTTCCGTTGGCCTGGGTGGTTGCCCAGTGATAGGCCGCATACATCTTCATGGGGTCGTGGCCACCCCGGCGCAGCTTGCGAATCTGGTCGTCGGTGAGACCTTCGGCCAGTTTCGCCGTCTCCGGATACTTTCCGAAGAAGTGCTCGCGCGTGTACGAGCCCTGCTCGACGACGTATTTCTGGTACTCTCCGTCAACCACCTCGCCCATCCTCTTGACGAGCAGGCCGCTGTGGTCGGCCTCGATCAGGGGGTCCCAGTCGCTGCCCCAGACGACCTTGATGACATTCCAGCCCGCGCCCCGGAACACGGCCTCGAGTTCCTGGATGATCTTGAAGTTGCCGCGGACAGGACCGTCGAGTCGCTGCAGGTTGCAGTTGACGACAAAGATCAGGTTGTCGAGCTTCTCGCGTGAAGCGATCGATAGCGCGCCGAGGGACTCGGGCTCGTCGCACTCGCCGTCTCCCAGGAAGGCCCAGACTCGCGAGCCGCTCGTGTCCTTGATGCCCCGGTGGTGCATGTACCGGTTGAAGCGGGCCTGGTAAATGGCGTTCAGAGGCCCCAGGCCCATCGAGACCGTGGGGTACTCCCACATCTTCGGCATGAGCCAGGGATGGGGATACGAGCAGAGGCCCTTGCCGCCCACCTCCTGCCGGAAGTTGTCCAGATTTTCCTCGGAGAGGAACCCTTCCATGAACGCGCGGGCGTAGATGCCGGGGGACGCGTGACCCTGGAAGTAGATCGAATCGCCCGGCTGGCCGTTCTCGCGGCTCCGGAAGAAGTGGTTGAAGCCGATTTCATAGAGCGTGCAGGCTGACGCATAGGTCGAAATATGCCCGCCTACGCCTGTCTTCTTGATCTTGTTCGCGCGGTGGACCATCACCGCCGCGTTCCACCGGACAATCGAGCGGATCCGCTTCTCGATCTTCTCATCTCCCGGAAACTCGGGTTGCTCGTTGGCCGGAATCGAGTTGATGTACGGGGTCTGGACGAGCTCGGGGAGCTCGACGGCATTCTGGAGCGCGTTCTGATGAAGCTGGCGGATGATGAAGCGCGCCCGCTCCTCGCCGTGGTAGACGCGGAGCTGGTCGAACGCCTCGAGCCACTCGGAGGTCTCCTGCGGGTCGCGGTCGACGCCGCCGATCTCCTCCTCGGTCTTCTGCTCGCCGAACGGCTCCTGCACGCTCATCGAGGGTGCTCCATCTCCCAGCAGGCGGTCCAGGACAACTCGAGTATTCTACAGGCGGCCGACGGGGACTGCAATTCGCCGGGCGAATATTAGCCCAGGCGGGCCTTCAGGTTCGACGCGAGCGCGTCGAGAAACGGCTCCGTCGGGAGCCAGCTCTCCTTCGGCGGCTCGAGATCGCTGTGGAGCGAGCGGGCCAGGTCTTTCGTCATCCTGCCTGACTCGACCGTCGACACGCAGACCTCCTCCAGCGCCTGGGCGAACTTCGCCACGTCCGGGGTCCCGTCCAGCTTCGCCCGGTGCGCGAGGCCGCGCGTCCAGGCGTAGATCGACGCGATCGGATTCGTGCTCGTCACCTTTCCGGCCTGGTGGTCGCGGTAGTGCTTGGTCACCGTCCCGTGCGCCGCCTCGGCCTCCATCGTCACGCCGTCCGGACAGAGAAGCACGCTCGTCATCAGGCCGAGAGAGCCGAAGCCCTGCGCGACCGTGTCCGACTGCACGTCCCCGTCGTAGTTCTTGCACGCCCAGAGGATTCCGCCCTCCCACTTCAGGACCTGCGCGACCATGTCGTCGATCAAGCGGTGCTCGTACGTCAGCCCGCGTTTCTTGAACTCCGCGGCGAACTCCTTCTCGAAGACCTGCTGGTAGATGTCCTTGAAGCGGCCGTCGTAGACCTTGAGGATGGTGTTTTTCGTGGAAAGGTAGACGGGATAGCCGACCATGAGCCCGTACTGGAAGACGGCGCGGGCGAACTCGACAATCGATTCGTCGGTGTTGAACATCCCGAGCCCGATGCCCGGGCCGGTGAACTCATTGATGACCCACTCCTGCTTCTTCCCGTCCTTGCCCTCGAAGACGAGCTTGAGCGTGCCGGGGCCGTCGGTCCGCACGTCCTGCGCCTTGTACTGGTCGGCGTGGGCGTGGCGCGCGACGACGATCGGCTTCGTCCACGCGGGGACGAGCTTGGGGATGTTCCTGCAGACGATCGGGGCGCGGAAGATCGTCCCGCCCAGGATGTTCCGGATCGTCCCGTTCGGCGACTTCCACATCTTCTTGAGCGAGAACTCCTTCACGCGCGCCTCGTCGGGGGTGATCGTGGCGCACTTGACGCCGACCTTGTGCTTCTGGATCGCCCTGGCGGCGTCGACCGTCACCTTGTCCTCGGTCTTGTCGCGGTTCTGGATCGAGAGGTCGTAGGTTTCGAGCGTGAGATCGACGAACGGCACGAGGAGCTTCTGCTTGATCCAGTCCCAGATGATGCGGGTCATCTCGTCGCCGAGGATCTCGACGACCGGGCCTTTGACGGGAATCTTCATGGCCCGGAGAATAGCACGGCCCCCCCCGTTTTTCCAGAAAGTGCGGAGGCCGCGAATCGGTTGACCGGGCGTGGCCCCTGTGGTTTAATCCGATTTCCGCGGGCCGCCGCGCCGGAGTGACGGGCGTGTAGCTCAATTGGGAGAGCGCAGCGTTCGCAATGCTGAGGCTGTGGGTTCGATCCCCATCACGTCCACCAACCCGGTGCGGCGGCCGCAGGGATTTTGAATTGGGGCGGTTCCGGCAGGCGTTCCTTATCTAAGACCGGGGGAGGACATGCCGGACCGGAACCGGGAAGCTATGCCGGACATCATTTCAGCCAAGTGCTTTGGCTGCGGCCACGTCGTCAAGGTCCCCGCCGCGCTCGGGGGCAAGAAAGCGCGGTGCCCCAAGTGCACCAACACGATCACCATCCCCGCGCAATCCGAGGGGGGCGAGGAGGTCGTCGGGGACGAGATGCTCCCCGAGGTGGCGCGGGAGGGCGAGATCCTGGAGGCGGAAGAGGATGTCCGGGCGTCCGAGCCCTCCGACGGCCCCCCGGTCGAACGGATCCGCCCGCACACCGCCGTCCGTCGCGCGAGCTCGACGTCCAATCCCCGGATGGTCGGACGGGGCGGGCAGGGCGGGCGCGGCGGACAGGGCCGGCGCGGCCCGGCCGCCCCCAAGTCCAACACGCCCGTGATCATCGGCGTCGTCGTGGGCGTGCTGGTGCTGATCATCGTCGCCGTCGCGATGAGCAAGTCCGGCGACACGAAGACGAAACCGAAGTCCGCCGGGCCCAAGTCGTCCGAGAAGGCGGTCGCGGACCCGGAGGACGGCGCGCTCGAGACCCAGTGCCGCGGCTACATCCAGGCCGTGAACGGCGGCGACGACCGGCGGATCATGAAGTACTACACGTTCGACACCGAGGGGGAGCGGGCGGTCCGCCGCGCGGTGTCGCAGCTCATCGAGCAGCAGACCAAGTACGAGAACGTGGAGTTCAAGTCGTCGAGCGCCGCGTCGGGGACGACGACCTTCTCCTACGCGGGCGGGAAGGAGAGGACCATCTCCTGGAAGAAGGTGGACAACAGCTGGCTGATCACGGAGAGGTGAGGTCCGGGGCCGTCTCCCTCCACCCCAGCTTGATCATCATGTATTCCTGGACGACCCGCGTCAGGCGTTCGCACGCGGCGAGCCGCGGCTCCGGGCGCGCGCCGGCCTCGTCCACCCGGATCACCCGCACGATGAGCAGGTCGGCCCCGTGGAGCCGCACGAGCTCGGCCCGCACGCCGTTGCGCCCCTTCTGGCGCGCCAGGTATCCCGACTCGTCGGACGGCCAGGCCTCCTCCAGCACCGAGGGCGGCTCGTCCCCCTCGCGGAGCTTCGGCCAGCGCTCGCCCGAGAGGCGGTTGTCGTACTCCGCCCGGGGAGTGTGGACGCGAACGCTCACGGTGATCGCCGGCCCGGGGCCCTTGACGACGCCCTGCGTGTCGTAGCTGAAGGGCGCGCCGAACCGCGTGCGATATTCGGTGGAGTACTTCTCGACGGGGATGCCCAGCATCGTGAATTCCTGCTCCGTCAGGTAGGGCTCGCCCGTCTCGGCGTATGCGATCCAGAGGGAGGCGGCGAGCGTGAGGGCGACCTCGACCGCCGTCACGGCGATCGCGAACCGGATCAAGGCCCGGCCTCACCGAGCACCGGCAGCTCTAGATGGGCGTACGCGGTGCGCTGGCCGAGGTGCGAGATCATGTCCTTGAGCGCCGAGCCCACCTGGAAGAGGAGGGCGTAGTGGCCGCCCTTGAACCACCGGATCTCGGGCCGCCCGGCCGCCTCGTGGAGCCGGAGCGTGCTCTCCTTGGGGATCACCTCGTCGCTCTCGGCGTTGATCATCAGGATCTCCTCGGGCCGCATCCGCGACGCGAACGTGCACGGCTCGATGTCCTTCCAGAGCTCGCGCATCTTTTCGGCGGTGAGCCCCGCCTCCTCGAGCTTCTTTTTCGCGGCGACCGTCTCCTTGCTGCCGTGGAGGACGATCCCGGGGAGATCGCCGCCCCCGATGATGAAGACGCTGCGGCCGAAGCGGTCGTCGACGCCGGCCGCGAGGCTGCCGATGACCGCGCCCAGCGAGACGCCCACGATCCCGACCCGCGAGGGTTCCACGTCGCGGCGCGAGGCCAGCCAGTCTCCCGCGCGGCGCGCGTCCATCACCGCCTGCCGTACGTTCCCGAGGACCCGCTCCATCTCCATCTTCATCATCTTTTCGCGCCGCTCGGGGTCTTTCGAGGCGCGCGGGCCGTAGTCGGGCATGTACATCATCAGGGCGGGAATGCCGTTCTCCGCGAGGCGCTGCCCGATCAGCTCGAACAGGTCGAACTTGCCTCCCAGCCAGTGGAGGAGCAGCGCGGCGGGGCGCTTCCGTCCCGCCTCCCGCGGCTCCCAGAAGCGCGCCCAGACGGTGTTGTTCTCCCCCGATTCCGATTGCACGGCGGAGGGGAACGTCAGCCACGAGAGCGTGTATTTCTCGGTCTGCCGCACCTCGCGGAGCTGCCAGGCGAATTCCCGGTCCTTGAACTCGTACCGTTCGAGGAGAGCCTGGATCGCGGGGTCGCGCGAGGGCCGGAGCGACCGGCAGGGCGACGTGCCCTTCTGGATCTTCTCGTCCTGGAGACCGCCCGCGCGGACAGGGGCCAGGACCCCGAGGGTCATGAGGGCAAGGGCGATCCGCACGCCCCTAGTATACCGCCGCACGGGCGGGAAATGGAGCGCGGCCCGGGCCGACGGGGGGTGACCCGCGACGGGCCCGGACCGCAAGCTCTTGATAGGGGCCAAATCCAGGGGCGCGCCCGGAGAGGCACGCACGCCTAGATTGCGGAAGAGGGGGGAAACCTGTCGGCCCAAATCCCTGCGAGATACCGCTGCTAGCGGCGGGCGCGGGCGCGGTGGCGCGGGGAGGCTCGGCGCTTCGGGCGGGCGTGGCCGTTCCGGTGGGGCCGGGCGGAGCGCGGTGCGCGGGCCGCCTCGGGGCGGATCTCCGAGAGGATCTCCTGGGCACCCTTGGCGTTGACCACCGTCTCGAGGGCCGCAGCAATGCCGTTCGGGTCGTCCATCGTGCCCGACTGGCTCTCCCGGATCACCCGCCTGCCGTCGAGACTGGCGAGGCAGGCCGTCAGGCGAATCAGGCCGTCGTCGGAGGCCTCCGCATAGGCGCCCATCGGGACCTGGCAGCCGCCCTCGAGGCGGCGCTGGAATTCCCGCTCGGCCTCCACGCACGCGGCGGTCGACTCGTGGTGGATGGGCTGGATGATCTTCCGCATCTCCTCGTCCCGCCCGCGGATCTCGATCGCGATCGCTCCCTGGCCCGCCGCCGGGACCAGCTTGTCGCGGGGCAGCAGCTGCGTGGGAATTCCGTTGTCGGGGTACAGCCGCCGGACGCCCGCCGCGGCGACCACGATGCCCGAAAGCGTGGAACGCGGACCCCGCAGCTTCTCGAGCCGGGTGTCGAGATTTCCCTTGAGCTCGACGAGCCGGAGGTTCGGAAAGAGGGACTTCAGGATCGCCTGGCGCCGGAGGCTCGACGTCCCCACCTGCGCGCCCGGCGGGAGCTTCTCGATCGGCGTGGAGTTCCTCCCGATGAACACGTCCGAGGCGTCGGCCCGTTCGGGCACCGCCCCGATCACCAGGCCTTCGGGGAGTACGGACGGAAGATCTTTCATGGAATGGATCGCCATGGAGATCCGCCGGCCCAGCAGCGCCCGCTCGATCTCCTTCACGAAGAGCCCCTTTCCCGCGCTCCGGAGTTCGGCCGCCGACGTGATCCGGTCACCGGCGGTCTTGATGGAAACGATGACGAAATTGAGCTTGGGGTGAAATTCTTTGAGCCGCTTGATGACCTGCTGCGACTGGGCGAGCGCGAGGGCACTGCCCCGGGTGCCGACCTTGATAGTACTCCCTCTCACTGACTTCTCCCAAAGCGTTGGAGGAGAGACATTTCCACAGCCTTTCCACAAAGAGGGGACCCCGGGAAGAGCCTAAATGTACCAGTCAAAAGGGCCAAAGTCAAGGGGGGTGCCGGAGGGGTATTTTACTTTAACTTGTTCAGGCCAAACAGCTTACGTACGAGTTCAAGAATCGTATGGGCTGGGCCTTCGAGCCCACCCCCCCGGAGGGTCTCCGAGGGGGAGTGCAGGACCTTGTTGATAATGCGGCGGGCCATCTCCTGGACCTCTTTTCGCTGCTCTTCCGACCACCCGTTCTGCTTTCCGAGCGTCCTTTTGGATTCCTCCTCCCCCACGGCGTGCAGGGTCTCACGGATCTGGGCCAGGAGCGCCCCCACGTCCTCGGGGGTCACTTCCTTGAGGAAGACCAGGGCCTCCTCCTCGACGAGGGGCATGCACCGGGCCACCTCGCGCTCCCGCTCGACGACGTTCTGCTGGACGCTCGACTCAAGATCGTCGATGTTGTACAGGTAGACGTTGTCGATCTCGTTCACCCCGGGATGGATGTTCCGCGGGACGGCGATGTCGATCAGGAACATCGGGACCTGCCGGCGCGCCGCGAGCGCCGCCTCGGTCTGTTCCGGCGAAAGCACGTACCCGTCGCTCCGGATGCACGCGATCACGATGTCGGCCAGCGGCAGGACCTTGGGGAGCTCGTCCAGGGTGTACGCCTTCCCGCCGTGACGTTCGGCCACCGCGCGTGCGTTTTCGATCGTCCGGTTCACGACGAGGGTCTCGGCGATCCCGCGCTTGCGGAATGCGGCGACGATGAGCTCGCCCATCTCGCCCGCCCCGATGATGACCAGCCGCTTGTGCGCGAGGTCCTGGAAGATGTTCTCGGCGAGCCGCGCTGCGACCGAGGGGACCGAAACGTTCTTCTCGCCGAGCGACGTCGAGGTGTGGACGCGCTTGGCGACGTGCAGCGCGTGCTGGAAGAGGCGGTTGAAGACGCGCCCCGTGGCGCCCGCCTCGAGCGCGGCCTGGTACGCGTCCTTCACCTGCCCGATGATCTGCGTCTCGCCGAGCACCATCGAGTCGAGGCTCGAGGTCACGCAGAAGAGGTGGCGCACGGCCTCCCGGCCCTGGTGATGGTAGAGTGCGGGGGCGAGCTGGTCCGCCGCGACGGCGTGGCGCGAGGAGAGGATCGCCGCGACCTGTTCCGGCGCCGGCGGCGCGCCCTCGTGCACGGAGTAGATCTCGACCCGGTTGCACGTCGAGAGGACGACGATTTCCTGCGCGCCCAGCCCCTTCCGGAGTTCCGCCAGCGTGGCGGGCAGGGCGGCCCCGTCCACCGCCAGCTTCTCGCGGAGCTCGACCGGCGCCCTCTTGTGGTTCAGTCCCGTGACGCGAATTTCCACCTAGCGAAAGCGGTGAATCCCGCTCCCGAAGAGGCTGGTGCTGAAGTTGGCCATGACCAGGAGGAAGCTCAGGACCGACGCCAGCGCGGTGCGCCTCCCCCGGAACGCGGGCCGGGCGCTCAGGACGAGGACGGCCGTGTAGACCGCGAAGGTGAGGGTGGAGACGATGATTTTCGGGTCGACCCGCCACTCGGGCCCCTTTCCGAAGAACTCCTTCCGCGCGCGGAGGTAGCCGACGACGATCCCGCCCGCCAGGAGCGCCGCGCCCACGGCGATCGACCTCACGTTCACCCGCGCCACCGCCTCGAGCGACGGCATGAGCCCGAGGATCGAGGCCGACGCGTGCTGCTTCAGGCTCCTTTGCTCCACGAGGTAGAGGATGCCCGTCACGAACGCGATGGCGAACGCGCCGTAGGAGCCCATCGCGATGAAGACGTGGACGACGGTCCAGGCGCTCGAGACGCTCTGCGTCCCGCCGGCCGCGGCGGGCGCGAGGGCGAGCATGATCGCCAGGAGGGTCGTCACGACGGCGAGCGGAAGCGTGCCGACGACAAGCACCGCGAGCTTGCGGTACCAGTCGAGGACAAGGGCGGCGAGCGAAACGACGGTCGCCAGGAAGAGGAATGCCTCGAACGCGCCGCTCACGGGGAAACGGCCGGTCCGCGCCCCATACGAGAAGAGGACCAGCGAGTGGTCGAACGCCCCGACGAGCGCCCCGAGCCGCGCGCGCGCCAGCGACTTCGCGTTCCCCGTCTTCACCGCCGCGAAGGCGAACACCGTCCCGTAGACGTAGAAGCAGAGGCCCGCCCAGAGGAGCGTCGTCTCGAACGGGCTGAGGATCACCGCGCCCCCGCCTTCGCGAACGCGAGCCCGCTCACCAGCCCTTTGAGCACCCGCGTCCGCGCCTTCGAAGCCGGGAGCGCCCGCAGGACCCGTCGTCGCGCCTTCCCGACGCCCCGCGCGAACATCCCGAGCGACCGGGGATACAGGCCCTCGAGGTCCTTCCTCAGCGCTTTCGCGAGCGCGGGGCTCGCGCCGTCCGTCGAAATCGCGAGCGTCACCGGACCGCGGCGCACGACCGCCGGCACGATGAACGTGCAGAGCGCCGGGACGTCCACCACGTTGACCAGCACGCCGCGGCGGGCGCACGCGAGATGGACCGACCGGTTCGTCGAGGGGTCGTCCGTCGCGGCGATCACGAGGAAGGTCCCTTTGAGGTCGGTTTTCCGGTACGCGCGGCGCAAGTGCCGGACGCCCAAGCGCTTGAAGCCGGGGTGGAGCCGCGGGCTCACGACGGTGACGCGCGCCCCCGCCCGCCGGAGCGCGCGCGTCTTCTGGAGCGCGACCGCCCCGCCTCCCACGACCAGGCAGGGCGTGCCCTCGATCTTCAGGCTCACCGGAAAGTACACGGCCATGGCGGGGTGATTATAACGTTTGCGCGAGGCAATGTGGACAGTGCTTTGGTATCATGCGCCCGGTGACCGATACGCTCATCCTCACGGCCGACCCGGAAAAATTCGACCCCGCGGCCCTCGGCCCCGCCGTCGACGCGCTCCGCGACGGCGCGCTCGTCGTCATCCCCACCGAGACGGTCTACGGCATCGCGGTCAACTTGGAGAAGCCCGACTCCGTCCGGAGACTCCACGAGTTGAGGCAGAGCCCGCCCGACCAGCCCGTCACCGTGCATGTCGGCGAGCGCGACGCGCTCCGCAAGGTCGTCCCGCCCCCGTTTCCCCCCGCGGCGCAGCGGCTCATCCAAAAGTTCTGGCCGGGCCCGCTCACGATCGTCTTCCCCACGGCGGACGGACGCGGCGTGGGCGTGCGCTATCCGAACCACAAGCTCGCGTGCGAGATCGTCCGGCGCGCCGGCGTCCGCGTGGGCGCGCCCTCGGCCGACCTCCCGGACCGGCGGCCCGCCGTGACGGGGGAGGAGGCGGTCGGCGCGTACCGCGGGAAGGTCGAGGTCATCGTCGACGCCGGGCCGACGCGCCACCGCGGGCCGTCGACGGTCGTGCGCGTCCAGGGGAGCCGCGCGGAGGTGCTGCGCGAGGGCGCGGTCCCGGCGGAGATGATCCGCGAGGTGAACGTCGTCTCGGTCCTGTTCGTCTGCACGGGGAACACCTGCCGGAGCCCGATGGCCGAGGCGATCGCGCGGAAGATGCTGGCCGACCGGGTCAAGGCGAAGGAGGCGGACCTCGAGTCGCGCGGGTACCGGGTGGTCTCGGCGGGGACCGCGGCGGGGCACGGCGGCGCGGCGACGGAGGAGGCGGAGCAGGCGGTCCGTGCCTACGGGGCGGACCTCTCGCGCCACGAGTCGCGCCCGGTGTCGGTCGCGATGGTCGAGGAGTCCGACCGCGTCTACGTGATGACCGAGCGCCACCGAAAGGTGCTGGTCGAGTGGATGCCCGAGCACGCCGGGAAGATCCAGCTGCTCGACCCGTCGGGGGCCGAGATCGACGACCCGGTGGGCGGCCCGCTCGAGGTCTACCGTGACTGCGCGCGCCAGATCCACGAGAGCCTCAAGTCCCGCCTCAAGGAGATCCCATGAAGGTCGCGCTCGGGGTGGACCACGCCGGCTTCCCGTACAAGAAGGAGATCGAGACGATGCTCCGGGCGCTCGGGGCGTCGGTCGTGGACATGGGGACGGCGAGCGACGCCTCGTGCGACTACCCCGACTTTGCCGAGAAGGTGGCGCGCGCCGTCGCCTCGGGCGAGGTGGACCGGGGGGTGCTCGTCTGCGGGACGGGGATCGGGATGTCGATCGCGGCGAACAAGATCGCGGGCATCCGCGCGGCGGTGGTGACCGACGAGAAGACCGCGGAGCTCAGCCGCCGCCACAACGACGCGAACATTTTCTGCGCGGGCGCGCGGGTGCTGCCGGTCGTCAAGATCGCCGAGGCGCTCAAGGTGTGGCTGCAGACCGCGTTCGAGGGGGGCCGTCACCAGGTGCGGATCGAGAAGATCGGGCTGCTCGAGAAGAAGGGTTAGCGGGTCGCGGGCTTGGGGGCCGGGGTGGAGGGCTTCGGTGCGGCGGGCCTGAGCCCCTCTCGCCCGAGCAGGTCGCGGACCCCCTTCTCGAAGCGCTGGTAACGCGGGAGGAGCGGGGCGGTGCCGATCCGCTTCTTCACCTCCTCCTGCTTCTCCCGGAGCGCGATCGCCTGGCGGAGGAGCCCGATGAGCGCGCGGGTGCGAAGGTGGGAGTAGGCCAGGAGCGCGAGGAAGAAGAAGGCCGCGAGCCCGCCGAAGAACACCGGCCACGAGGCCGTGGCGAGCAGGCGCTCAAAATCGATGTCCGGTCCCACCCCAGCTGTCCGCCTTTCCGTACTACCCGTGCTGCCCCTACTGCGTCCCGCGTATGATTGTTCGGCTTCGGGGGCACCGAGACTGAAGAAGCCTTTTTCCCGCCATTTCCTATTTCCAACCGGCCAGCACGTGCAGCTGCGGAAGGACGAGCACGTCGCGGCCCGCGGCCCGGCGGAGCCGCGCGAGCCTCTCCCCGTCGGGCGGGACGGTCTGCGCGTTGACGGCCGTCGCGATCTGGAGGACGAGCGGCATCTCCGCAGGGGCGATCCGCGCGGCCTGCGCGACCTCGTCCTCGCGCGTGTCCTGCATCACCACGATCTTGACGAAGGCCTCCCGGCCGCGCGCGAGCTCGAGGCAGCGGCGCGCGTCCTCCCAGTCGACCTTGACGCCGGGGCACGACGGGAGCTTGACGTCGAACGCGAAGACATCGATCGCGCCGGCGCAGACCGCGAGCTTGCCGGCGAGCGTGCCGCTCGTGTCGAGGTAGGTCTTCATCCCCATGGCGCGGACGCCGAGCGCGACCTCGCGGACGAACTCCGCCTGGAGGACCGGCTCGCCGCCGGTGAAACTGACGGACGGGTGCGGGCCGAACGAGCGGATCGCGTCGAGCGTCTCTTCCACGCTGGCGGGATTCGGCCGGGACGTCCCGTTCAGCGTCCAGGTGGGCGAGCGTTCCCACGATTCGGGCGTGTCGCAGTAGACGCAGCGGAGGTGGCAGCCCGAGAGGCGGACGAAGACCTGCTTCAGTCCCGCGTACGGGCCTTCGCCCTGGTACGACGAGAAAACCTCGAGGAGATGGCCCTTTTCAGTCATGGAGCGCCCGGAGACTGCGGAGGCACGATTCGCACGACCCGCACCAGTTCGTCCCGCCCTCGTAGCAGGGCCAGATGTGTTCGAGGGGCGCGCGAAGACGGCGGCCGAGCCGGACGATCCGCTTTTTGTCGAGGTCGATCGTGTAGCTGACGACCTTGACGCCGTTCGAGGTCGAGAAGGAGAGCGCGCCGTTCACGGCCCCGACGTACGCCTTTGAATTGTCGGGGAAGGTCGCGGCCTCCTCGCGGTTGAACCCGGTGATGAGCCTCTGGGCGCCCATCGACTCCGCGTGGGCGGCGGCGATCTCGATGAAGCAGCCGTTCCGGTTCGGGACCCAGACGGCCTTCGCGGAACGGACCGACATCTCGTGGCGCGGGAGCTTCGCTTTGCGGTTGACGAGCGCGGTCCCGGTGAGCGCCGCGAGCCACGGCATCTCGACGACCTGGTGGGGGACGCGGTAATGTTTCGCGATCTTCGCCGACGCCTCGCGCTCCCGCTTCGCCGCGCGCTGCCCGTAGTCAAAGGTGATCGCGAGCGCGACCTTCATCTTCCGGACGGCGACGGCGAGCGAGACGGTCGAATCGAGCCCGCCCGAGAGGATGGCCACGCCCTTCATGGCGGGGGATTATAGGGGAGCCCCAAGTCGGAAGCCAGAAGCCAGAAGCCAGAACTCCTCAGCGTCCGAAGAAATTCTTGATCCAGCGGCGAGCCTGCCAGTTTTCATAGAGGGACATCCTCGGATGATCGTTGCAGACCGGACACCTGGGGGTTCCGGACGTGGAGAATAAGTACTCATGTTTCACGCAGGCGGGGCAGGGAATCATGGGTATCCAGAAGGCAGCCCCCGCGCCGAGGAGTACGAGAAGGAGGAGGATCAAGACGACCGGCACCAGGGCAGGCGCTTCGCGGTCCCGACGAGGCTCCATCGGGAGAAGTATAGGCCAAGGCCTCCTGCGAAACCTTGCCGGTCGGACCTGCCCGGGCGATGATGCCCCCATGCGCTGTTTCGTGGCCGTCGATGCGCCGGACGACGTGCGGGAGCTGCTCGTCCGCGTGCAGGAGGCGCTCCGGCGCGCGGAGTCCGACGTCAAATGGGTCGAGGAGGTGAACCTCCACCTGTCGCTGAAGTTCCTGGGCGACGTGACGGACGCGCAGGTGGCCCAGCTCAAGGAACTCCTTGCGGTCGAGGCGGCGCGGTGGCCTCCGATGAAGCTGACGTACGCCGGCATCGGCGCCTTTCCCGACCACGGGCTCCCGCGCGTCGTATGGGCGGGGGCGACGGGCGATCTCGAGAAGCTGGCGGGACTCGCCGTCGCGGTCGAGCGCGCGGCCGAACAGGTCGGGGTCCCCCGCGAGGGGCGCCCGTTCGTCGCGCACCTGACGCTCGGCCGGGTCAAGTCGGGCCGCAACGCGAAGCGGCTCCAGTCGGCGATCGAGAACCAAAGGCAGGTTCCGCTGGGGGGCGACCTTGTCCGCGAGTTCGTGCTCTACCAGTCGACGCTGACTTCAGAAGGGCCGGTCTACGAAGCGCTGGCGCGCTTCCCGCTTACGAGTGCGTGAAGACCGCGGGCTGCTTGAGGTTGGTCCGCTGGTAGTTCTCCAGGCCGATCTGGCAGTCGCGCGTCGCGAAGACCTCGCCGAAGCACTGAGACTCGAACTCCAGCGCCTGCTCGATCGGCATGCGGATCCCCTGGAGCACCGCCTTTTTCAGGATCTCGTCCACCTTGCGCGAGAGACCGCCGAGATCGACCTCGGGAGGCAGCGCGGGAACGCGCGGCGGCGGCTTGGGGTCGGGCTTGATCGTCCGCGCGATCTCGATGGCCCGGCCGACGAGATCGCCGTCCACCTGCTCGAGGATCAGCCCCAGCTTCTGCGCCTCGTCGCCCGAGAGGACGCCACCCGTGCGGAGGATCCGCCACGCCGTCGAGAAGTCGATCAGGCGCGGCAGCCGCTGCGACCCGCCCGCGCCCGGGATGATCCCGAGCCGGACCTCCGGCTGGCCGAAGAGAAGCGACACGCCCTTCCTCGCGATCCGCGCGGTGCAGGCGTACGCGAGCTCGCTCCCACCGCCCAGCGAGAGGCCGTTCATCGCCGCGATCACGGGCTTCCCCAGCGTCTCGAGGCGACGCAGGATCTGGTTGGATTCCTTCGAGAGCGCCCGCGCCTCCTCCGGGGTCTTCACGGCCGAGAGCATGCCGATGTCGGCTCCCGAGACGAACGCCTTCTGGCCGAACCCGGTGAGCACGGCGCCGCGGATGAGCGGGTCCTCCCGGATCGCGGCGAAATGGGCGTCGAGCTGGCGGAAGACCTCGCGGTTGAGCGCATTGAGGGTGCGCGGCCGCCGGATCGTCAGGACCGCGATGTCCCCGATCGCCTCGCGGAAGACGCACGGGATCGTCCAGGGACCGAACTCCTTCGGGAGCTTGAAGCCCGGCTGCTCCGCGGCGTACGCGGTCACGAGCTCCTTGACCTTCTTGGGCCCGAGCTCGTTCATGAGCGAGAAGGGGGCCTTCATCGAAAGCCCGGTCTCGATCGCCATGTCGAGGTCGCCGATCGACGAGATCCCGCTCTCGTGGATCTCGCAGGCGAGGCCGAAGTAGGCCCCGAGGAGCCGGCGCGAGGCTTTCTCGTAGATCGCGTTCGAGTAGCTCACCGTGTCGCCCCGGTCGCTCGACTCCCAGTAGGTCTTGGTCTCGACCTTCTCGTCGAGCCGCGGCGTCGAGCGGAACCAGGGCATGATGGCGTCGTGGTACCGGGCGAGGCCCGCCTGCGTGATCGGGTTACCGCCCGTGAGGTTCATGACCGTGAAGGGGCCGGCGCCCATGCCGAGGGCACGGCAGGCGATCGCGTCGATGACGGCGGGGGGCAGGCCCTCCTCGTCCAGGAGCGCCGCCGCGAGGAAGACGCCCTCGAAGACCGGGTTGATCGCGTAGCCGTAGCGGCTCTTCGCCACGATCGGCACCTTCCCGATCCGCTCGTAGAACCGCAGGCACCAGTCGGTGACGGTCGTCCTCGGGTGGGGGACGAGCTCGACGAGCGGGTTCCGGTCGGCGGGGAAGAAGAAGTGATGGACCAGGCAGCGCTCGGGCTTGCGGATCCTCTCGAAGATCCGCTCGGGCTCGAGATGGGACGAGTTCGAGGCGAGGATCGCCTGGGGCGGGAGGAGCCGCTCGAGCTCCTCGAAGATCGACTGCTTGACCTCGAGCTTCTCCGTGGCGGCCTCGATCGCCAGTTCGGCGCCGACGAGGAGCGATTTGTCGAGCGTGAAGGAGATGTTCTTCTCGATGGCGATCACGTCGGAGGGCTTGAAGCTGCCGCTTTCCGACGCCCTTTTGACCCGGCGGGCCAGGCGCGCGCGGCCGGCATCGAGCGCCTCGCGGGAGATGTCCGTCACGACGACGGGGACGCCGTGGCGCGAGAGGACGCGCGAGAAGTAGAACGCGATGTCCGGCCCGATGTGGCCCGAGCCGACGATCGCGATCCGCGAAACAGTACGTCCGAACACCGTCAACGGCATGACTTCACGACCCCCCGGTCATCCCTGCCCCTGGATTGCGCGCGAGCCTACGTCCAGTCGGACCGGCCGAGGCTCATCAGGAACTCGGCGTTCGACTTGGTCTTCTTGAGGCGGTCGATCAGCGTCTCCATCGCCTCGATCAGCTTCATGTCGGCCAGCACCTTGCGCAGCATCCAGATGCGCGAGATCTCGTCCTTGTGGAGGAGCAGCTCCTCGCGGCGCGTGCCGGAGCGCGTGAGGTCGAACGAGGGGAACATGCGGCGGTCGGCCAGCTCGCGGACGAGGTGGAGCTCGCTGTTGCCGGTCCCTTTGAATTCCTCGAAGATGACCTCGTCCATCCGCGAGCCCGTGTCGACGAGGCAGCTGCCGACGATCGTGAGCGAGCCGCCCTCCTCGATCTTGCGGGCCGCGCCGAAGAAGCGCTTCGGGCCCTGGAACGCGGTCGAGTCGATGCCGCCCGAGAGGATGCGGCCCGAGTGGGGCGCCTCGGTGTTGTAGGCGCGCGTCATGCGGGTGATCGAGTCGACGAGGATGAGGACGTCCTTCTTGTGCTCGACGAGCCGCTTGGCCTTCTCGAGCACCATCTCGATGACCTGAATATGGCGCGAGGGCGGCTCGTCGAAGCAGGAGGCGATGACCTCCGCGTCGCCCTTGAAATTGCGCTTGAAATCGGTGACCTCCTCCGGCCGCTCGTCGATCAGGAGGACG
>JBGPCZ010000123.1:0-18277 GCA_041482015.1 Planctomycetota bacterium
CAGCCCAAGCTCGCCGAGATGCCCCGCGACTTCTTCAAGGAGCTCGCCGTCTTCACGATCCTCAAGCCCATGGACCTCGATAAATACAAGTCCAGGCCCATGATCCAGTACTTCGGCGGTCGCGGGGCGGCCCTGGATGCGTCCGCCCCTGCAAAAGCGGTCCGGGTCCTCGAGTCGGGCGTCGTCGGCTCGCTCGATTACAAGATCATCGCGGCCGACAAGGCCGACGACCTCTTCACCTGGCTCAAGGACAACCAGTACGCCTTCGCGGGCGACGTCGCGTCGCTCGACCACTACGTGAAGAAGAAGTGGTTCTTCACCGTGATGAAGATCGATCCCAAGCAGATGAAGAAGAACGCGGACGGCAGCTACGCGGGCGAGGTTACGCCCACGCAGTTCCGCTTCTCGTCGAAGCAGCCGGTCTATCCCATTCGCATCACCCAGATCAGCGTCAAGACGACCACCGAGGCCCTCTTCTACATCCTCACGAAGACGAAGATGGACCTCCCCGGCGACTGGTCCTACCAGTGCCAGTTCCAGCCCATGTGGGAGCAGGCGCTCTCCTTCGCCGTCCCCGGGAAGGTCACCCAGGAGGAGAAGGACTGGCAGGCCGTCGTCAAGGCGAGGCTCGACGAACTCAATCGCAAGGCGGCCGAGATCCAGGGCAAGCGCCGCACGCCGACGAAGATGGAGTACGCGAAGAAGCTGACCGAGGAGGACCTGGGCGTCCTCGACGGGACCCTGAAGTACGATCGCGTCGCGGACAAGGAGGCGATCGACAACCTGAAGATCCTGAAGGGCCACCTCCGCAAAGACCTCTTCCTCACCAAGTGCCGCAAGATCTTCCACAAGGAGGAAATGACCGACGACCTCGTCTTCGTCCCCGCAAAGCTCGGGGACAAGGAGGACTCGGTGGTTTACGACCGCATTCTTCCGACGTCACCCCCATGAGAAGACTCCTCGCCCTAATCCTGCTCGCGGGGTGCGCGGCCCCGGAGGTGCGGAAGCCCGAGGCGCCGGTGAAGCTCACCTACTCCAGCGAGCGGCCCGGCGGTTCAGGCGACGACCCCGTCGAGTGCCCGCGCGACCTGACGGGCCGATCCGTCAAGACACGCCGCGTCCGCGCCATCCACGGCGACCCCGAAAAGCCCGGCACCGCCGCGTGGTTCATCGCGAAGGACCCGTGGCTCGCCTGGCAGCGGGGGCGCGAGCTCTGCCAGCGCGAGTTCTCCGCGGCCGACGGCGTCTTCGGCGAAAGCGGCAAGCTCGACGGCAAGTCGCTCCGCGACGGCGTCACCAAGATGATGTCGCGCGACCACGCGAGCTCCTGCATCGCGTGCCACAACACCCCCTGGCGCGACCTCGGCGCGGGGACCACGATCGCCAAGAACGCCGGCTCCGGCCGGAACACGCCCCACGTCTTCGGCGGCGGGATCCTCGAGATGCTCGCCCTCGAGACCCGCGCGAAGCTCCTGGCGATCGCCGACGCGAACGGCGACGGCTGGATCTCGAAGGAGGAGGCGAAGGGAAAGCGCGCGATCCTCAGGAACCTCGCGACGATCGACTACGGCTCCTTTGACGACGCGAACGGAGACGGGAAGCCCGACCTCGACTCGATCTGCTACGTGTGGTACGTCGACGCGCAGGGAAAGCGCATCCCCTGGGCGAAGTCGCTCAAGGAGGCGGGCGTGGCCGGCTACGACTTCGAGGTCCAGGTCTTCGGCCACGGCCAGCGCGACCGGCTGAGCCACGGCGGGATCGCGGGCACGCTCCGCGCCTTCACGGCCAACGCGTTCGACATCCACTCGGGGATGCAGGCCTGCGACCCGACGATGAACGACGAGCCCGCGGGCGACGGCCACGCCCGGGTCTCCCTCTGCGGCGCGCAGCAGTTCTACACGGGGGCCACCCGCGACCGCGGCCTGCGGCGCGACGCGCGGGGAGTGAGCCTCGACGACCCCGACCGCGACGGCGTTCTCGAGGAGATCACCGAGGGCGACCTCGACCTCGCCGAGTTCTACCAGCTCAACCTGCCGCGCCCGGCCGAGCTCCGACGCACCCCGCGCCGCGAGCGCGGCCGCGAGACGTTCGGCCGGATCGGCTGCGCGTCGTGCCACGTCCCCGACTGGCGGATCGACCGCGACCGCCGCTTCTTCGACCTCGAGGTCGCGAAGAATCCAAAGGGGGAGCTCGCCGGAAAGCTCCGGCGCACGACGCCCGGCGGGCCCGTCGAGGTGCGCGGGATCTACTCGGACCTCCGCCACCACGATCTCGGCGAGGCGTTCCACGAGGTCCAGTTCGACGGCAGCGTGATCCGCCGGTTCCGGACGTCGCCGCTCTGGGGCGCCGGCTCGACGGCCCCTTACGGCCACGACGGCGCCAGCCTCTCGCTCGACGACGTCATCCGTCGCCACGGCGGCGAAGCGCTCGAGGCCCGGCGCGCGTACGAAGCGATGGGCGAGGAGGACCGCGGCGCGGTGCTCGATTTCCTCTCGGGCCTCGTCCTCTATTCGCTCGAAACCCTGCCGTGCGACGTGGACGGCGACGGCGAGATCTCGGAACACTTCATCGTGGCCGGGAGGGACACGGGCCGCGAGACCTTCAACCCCGAATGGCTCTTCCGCGTGCCGGGCGAGGTCGAGGGCTGGGTCACGGCGCCCGACGGCAGCCGCGTCTTCTCGCGCGCGCTGCGCAACGTCGAGGAGGCTTACGGATGCCGCCTGCCGTGGATCGTCGACCGTGACCGCGACGGCTTCCCCGACATTCTTGAACGTCGTCGCTAAGCCCCGGGGAGCCGCGTCAGCACGTCGTGCCCGTCCTTCGTGACGGCGACCGTGTGCTCGAAGTGCGCCGAGAGCTTCTGGTCGTTCGTGACGACCGTCCAGTTGTCCTTCAGCGTGTGGACGCGCCGCGTGCCCTCGTTGACCATGGGCTCGATCGCGATGCAGATGCCCGGCTTGAGGATGTACTCGAAGCTGTCGATGGGCTGGGAGACGAAGTTCGGCACCTGCGGCGCCTCGTGCATGCTCGTCCCGATCCCGTGGCCGACGTACTCGCGGACCACGCTGTAGCCGCGCTCCTCCGCGTGCGTCTGCACGGCGCGGGCGATCTGTGAAAGCAGGCCGCCGGGCCGCACGACCCGGATGGCCGCCTCCAGGCAATCCCGCGTCACGTCGATCAGCCGCTGCGCCTTCTCGGAGATCCGGCCCACGCCGACGGTGATGGCGGCGTCCCCCACGTAGCCCTTGTACGTCGCGCCCGCGTCGATCGAGATGATGTCGCCCTCCTTGAGCACGCGCGCGACCGAGGGGATGCCGTGGACGACCTCCTCGTTGACCGACGCGCAGATCGAGGCCGGGAAGCCGCGGTAGCCCTTGAACGTGGGCCGCGCGTCGGAATCGCGGACGTGCTTCTCGAAGACGGCGTCGAGGTCGGCGGTGGAGATCCCGGGCCGCACCCTTTCGCGGAGAAGCTTGAGGCCCCGGGCCACGATCTGGCCCGCCTGCCTCATGATCTCGATCTCGGCGGCCGTCTTGACGATGGGATGCGACATGGCGCGACCAGCCTACCTTTTGGGAAGCGCCGCTTCAACCGCCCGCTGCACCTCGTCGGCGTCCTTCGAGGCGTCCACGCGGCGGACGATGCCCTGCTTCTCGTAGAACGGGATGATGGCGGCCGTCTCGGTGTGGTACTTCTCGAGCCGGAGGCGCACCTTGGGCTCCGTGTCGTCCTCGCGCTGGACGAGCAACGAGCCGTCCTCGTCGCACACGCCGTGCTTCCGCGGCTTCCGGAACGTCACGTGGTAGGGCGTGCCGCACCGGACGCAGGTCCGGCGCCCGGTGATGCGCTCGACGACCACGGCGTCGCCGCACTCGAGGAGGATTACCGCGTAGAGGAGCTCCCGGAGACGCGCGAGGAGCCCGTCGAGCGCAACCGCCTGCGGGACGGTGCGGGGGAAGCCGTCGAGGATGTAGCCCTTCCTCGTATCGGGCCTCTGGAACCGCTCCTCGATGATGGTGATCATGAGGTCGTCCGGGACGAGGTTGCCGGCGCGCATGAGGCCCGCGGCCAGGCGACCGACGGGCGTGCCCTGCCGGATCGCCTCGCGGAGGATGTCGCCCGTGGAGATGTGGGGGATTCCGCGGGATTCGGCGACCCTCTTGGCCTGGGTCCCCTTGCCGGATCCCGGCGGTCCGACGAAGAGAAGCCTCACGCACTCACCCCGAGGTCACAAGGATTGGACGTCGCATGTCCCGCCCGGCGCGGAAGCAATCCCCGGCGTCCTATCGGCGGCCCTGGATACGGGTGTTTCCGCCGAGGAACCCGCCGTAGTGGTGCATGAGCAGGTACGACTCGATCTTCTGGATGATGTCGAGCCCGACGCCGACCACGATCAGGATGCCGGTGCCGCCGAGGAAGGAGAGCAGCTGGCGCTGGATCTCGCCGCCAATCGCGGTCGACACGAGGTCGGGCAGCAGGGCGATCACGCAGAGAAACGCCGCGCCGCAGAGCGTGATGCGCGAAAGGATCGTGTTCAGGTAGGTCGCCGTGTTCTCGCCGGGGCGGATGCCCGGGACGAAGCTGCCGCTCTCCTTGAGCTGGAGGGCGATGTCGTCCGGCTTCATGAACAGGTAGGTCCAGAAGTACGAGAAGAACACGATCATGGTCACGTAGAACATCGTGTAGAAGAACCAGCCGCGCTGGAAGATGTCGCGCAGGCCGCCCAGCCCGGGGATGAGCCCGATCATCTGGGGCACGACCATGAGGGACGAGGCGAAGATCACCGGCATCACGCCCGACGTATTCACGCGCAGCGGCAGGAAGTTCCGCCCGCCCGTCATCATGCGCCGGCCGCGGATGTGCTTGGCGTGCTGGAGCGGGATCCGCCGCTGGGCCTGCGTCACGAACACGACCGCGACCACGGTCCCCAGGTAGATCGCGAGGATGAGGATCACCGACCCCATCGGGACGTCTCCCGCCCGCGCCTTGACGAAGAGCGTGCCCAGGATCGCCGGCATGCGGGCCACGATGCCCGACATGATCAGGACGCTCGCGCCGTTGCCCACGCCCCGCTCGGTGATCTGTTCGCCGAGCCACATGATGAAGAGCGAGCCCGCCGCCATCCCGAGCATCAGGAAGATGACCGTGTCGACGCCCGACCCGGTCAGGAGCTCGAGCCGGCCCTCGGCCTTTCGAGCGGCGCTCCACTTGGCGAGCTGGCTCGCGGCAAAGAAGCCCTGGACGAGGCAGACGGGGACCGCGGCGTAGCGCGTGTACTGCTGGATCTTGCGCTGCCCGCTCGGCCCCTCCTTGGCGATCGCCTCGAGGTTCGGGCTCACCTTGGTCATGAGCTGCATGATGATCGACGCGGTGATGTACGGCATGATGCCCAGCGAGAAGAGCGCGAGATTCCCCAGCGCCCCGCCCGTGAAGACCTGGATGAGGCCGAAGATGTCCTGGCCCGACTTGGACATCTCGTGCTGCCACTCCTCGATCGCGACGGGGTTCACGCCGGGCAACGAGATGTGGGAGCCGATGCGGAAGACCACGAGCAGTCCGAACGTCCAGAGGATGCGGGTCCGGAGCTCCGGGATCTTGAAGGTGTTCTTGAGCGACTGGAGGACCTGCATACCGTATCCTACCCGTTACGGCTTCTTGGGCGGCTCCGACGGCGGCTTTTTCTCGGCGGGCGGCTTGCCCTCCGGAGCTCCAGCCTTGCCTGAGGCCGGAGGAGCGGCGGAGGGCTTCTTTTCCCCGGCGGGCTTCTCGCCCCCGGACTTCTTCGCCGCCGCCGCCGCCTCGGCCGCGGCCCTCTTCACGGGATCGCGCGGTTTCGGCACCGGCTTCTGGATCAGCGCCTCCGCCGTGCCGCCGGCCTTCTGGATCTTCTCGGCGGCGCTCTTCGTGAAGAGGTGCACCTTGACGGCCAGCTTCTTCGTCAGCGTCCCGTCCCCGAGCACCTTCACGCCGTCGCACCGCCGGTTGACCAGGCCCTTCGCGCGAAGCGAGGCCTCGTCGACCGTCTCGCCCGCGTTGAAGACTTTCTCCAGGTCGCCGACGTTCACTTCCTCGTATACGGACGCGAACGCCTTGTTGTTGAACCCGAACTTGGGAAGGCGCCGGAGCATCGGCATCTGCCCGCCCTCGAAGTAGGGGCGGAAGCTCGTGCCCTGCCGGGCGTACTGGCCCTTCCGGCCGCGGCCGCAGGTCTTCCCGATGCCGCTGGAATGACCGCGCCCCTTGGGGAACTTGTACTTCCGGGGCAGGCCGCTGCTCTTGGCGTCGTTCAGGTTCATGCCTTCGGCTCCCCGGCGGAGGCGACGGCGTCCGGTCCGCTCGAGATCACCTTCACCTCGCGCAGGCTGACCCCGCGGACCTCCTCGACCCGCCCGATCTTCCTCAGGTGCGAGAGGGCTCCGAAAGTCGCTTTCACCACGTTGATCGGGTTCGTGCTCCCGAAGACCTTCGTGAGGACGTTGTGGATCCCCGCGAGCTCCAGGACCGCGCGGGCGGCGGCGCCCGCCTTGATGCCCGTGCCCTCGCACGCGGGCCGGAGGATGACGCTCGTCGCGCCGTGCTTCTCCCGGATCTCGTGCGGGATGGTGGTCTTGACGACGGGCACCTCGATCAGGGTCTTCTTCCCCTCCTGGATGCCCTTGTTGACCGCAAAGGGGACCTCGTTGGCCTTGCCGTAGCCCCAGCCCACGCGGCCCTTGCGGTCGCCCACGACCACGAGTGCGTTGAAGCTGAACCGCTTGCCGCCCTTTACGACCTTGGCGCAGCGCTTGACCTTGACGACGATCTCCTCCAGGTCGTCTCCGGCCCGGCTCTCGCGACGCTCGCGACCTCGCTCCGCCATTCGTGTACCTCTTTCCTACTCTTTCTTGGATTCGGGTTTCGGGGGCTTCTGGCCCTGGGGCTTGTCGCCCCCGGGCTTCCCGCCCGGCGCCCCCTCCGGTCTCTGCTTCTTCTCCTTGACCTTCGCCTCCGGCTTCGCCGACTTCTCCTTGCGCACCTTCGGAGGCTTGTCCTTCTTCTTCGGGTTCAGCAGGAAGTCCAGGCCGCCCTTCGCCGCCGCCTCGGCGAACGCGCGGACGCGCCCGTGGAAGCGGTAGTAGTTCCGGTCGAAGACGACCTTCGTGATCCCCTTGGCCTTCGCCACCTCGGCCAGCTTCGCGCCGACCGTCGCCGCGGCCTTCTTGTCGCCGCCGTTCTTGATCTGCCCCTTCAGGTCCTTCATGATCGTCGACGCCGCGGCGAGCGTCCTCCCCTCGGAGTCGTCGATGATCTGGGAGTGGAAATGGCGGTGGCTGCGGTAGACGGAAAGCCGCGGGCGCTCCTTGGTGCCGAACACCGTGCGCCCAACGTGGAGCGACCGGCGCTCGCGCCGGTCCCACTTCCGCCGCTCGGATGACCTGTTCACGTTCACGGCCGCCTCGCTCTTTAAGTCGCGCCCGTCACGAAGGTCTTGCCCGCCTTCCGGCGCACGACCTCACCCTTGTACTTGATGCCCTTCAGGTTGTAGGGCTCCGCGGGCCTCTTGGCGCGGATCTCCGCGGCGAACTGCCCCACCGCCTGCTTGTCGATCCCTTTGACCGAGAGGGTCGTCGCCGTGGGACACGTCACCGTCAACCCCTTGGGGACGTACATGTCCACGGGGTGCGAGAACCCGAGCACCATCGTAATCTTGTCACCCGCGATCTTCGCGTTGTAGCCCACGCCGCTGATCTCGAGCCCCTTCTCGTATCCCTTTGAGACGCCCTCCAGGAGGTTGGCCACGTGGCTCCGCCACGTCCCCCAGAGCGCCAGGTCCTGCTTCGTCTTCCCCTTGCAGGAGATGACGACGCGTTTCCCGTCCTCGACCTTCGCGGTGACCGCCGCGTGGATCGTCACCGCGCCCTTCCCGGCCGGGCCTTCCGCCGAGACCCCCTGCCCCGACACGGTGACCTTCACCTTGTCGGGCACGTCGATGGGTTTCTTTCCGAGTCGGGACATTTTTCTATTCTCTACTTACCAGACTTTGCAGATGAGTTCGCCGCCCACGCGCTGCTTCTTCGCCTGGCGGTCGCTCAGGATCCCCTTGGACGTCGAGAGGACCGAGATGCCCAGGCCGTCGAGGACGCGGCCGAGGCGATCCACGCCGCGGAAGATGCGGCAGCCGGGCGTCGAGACGCGCTTGATCTCCGTGATCAGCGCGCCCCCCTCGCTGTCATATTTCAGGTACAAGTGGAGCGTCTTGAGGTACGTCCGCTTCTCGTCGGTCGTGACCTTCACGTCCTCGAGGTACCCCTCGGAGCGGAGCACCTTCGCGACCCCCTCCTTCATGCGGGAATGAGGCAGGGAGACACGCTTGTGGCGCCGGCCATGCGCGTTCTTGATCATGCAGACCATGTCGCCGACGGGGTCGCTGCTGGGCATCTTTACCCCTTCCTTACCACGAGGCCTTCCGGACGCCGGGAATCTCGGCGGCGCTGGCGATCTTGCGGAAGCACAGCCGGCAGATCTTGAATTTCCGGTGGTACCCGCGGCGCCGGCCGCAGATCGAGCAGCGGTTGTAGGCCCGTGTCGAGAACTTGGGCTTCTTCTTCTGCTTGACCTTCCACCGGATACTGGCCATCCGCGATCTCGCCTCCTAGTCCTGCTGTTCCTGCTGGGCCCGGAAGGGCACGCCGAGCTGCTTGAGCAGCTCGAACGAGTGGTCCTTCTTGCGGGACTTCACGCCGATCGTGATGTTCATCCCCTGGACGAACTCCATCTTGTCGATGTTGATCTCGGGGAAGACGATCTGCTCCGAGATCCCCAGGTTGTAGTTCCCGGCCTGGTCGAACGCCTTGGGCGACAGCCCGCGGAAGTCCCGGATGCGCGGGATCACGATCGAGATCAGGCGGTCCAGGAACTCGTACGCCCGCCTCCCGCGGAGCGTCACCTTCAGGCCGATCTCCTGGCCCTTGCGGAGCTTGAAGCCGGCGACCGATTTTCGTGCCCGGCAGACGAACGGCTTCTGCCCCGTGATCGTCCCCAGGTCCTTCGCCGCCGCGTCGAGCGCGTTCTTGTTCTCGAGCGCCGCACCCACGCCCATCGAGACCACGATCTTGTCGAGCCGGGGCAGCGCGTGGATGTTGTCCGTGCCCAGCGCCTTCTTGAGGGCGGGGACGACCTCGTTCCGGTAACGGTCCTGGAGCCTCGACATCACGCCTCCGCGGTCACGGCCTGCCCGCACTTCTTGCAGAGCCGCGCCTTCCCGCCGTCCTCGAGCTTCTTCCCGATCACCCGCGTGGGCTTGCTGCACGCCTGGCAGACCACCTTGACGTTCGAGATGTGGACCGTGCTCTCCTTCTGGATCCGCGCCCCGTGCGGGTGCTGCTGCGACCGGCGCAGGTGCTTCCAGGTCTTGTTCACGCCCTCGATCAGCACGCGCCCCGAGCCGGACTCCACGGAGAGCACCTTGCCCTCCTTGCCCTTCTCGGTGCCCGTCATGACCCGGACGATGTCGTTTCTTCGGATCCTCATACCACTTCCGCCGCCAGCGAGATGATCTTCATGAACTTGTTCCGGAGCTCGCGCGGCACCGCGCCGAAAATGCGCGTGCCCCGCGGGTTCCCGTCGGCGTCGAGCAGCACCATCGCGTTCCGGTCGAACCGGACGTACGAGCCGTCCTCGCGCCGGATCACGGACTTCGTCCGGACGATGACCCCCTTGACGACGTCCCCCTGCTTCACCGCCGCGCCGGGATCGGCGCGCTTGACGTTCGCCACGACAATGTCCCCCACGCGGCCGTAGCGGCGGCGCGAGTCCCCCAGCATCTGGATGCAGGAGGCCAGTTTCGCCCCCGAGTTGTCGGCCACGTCGAGGATCGTCTTGAGCTGGATCATCGGGGGGGGTCCTTCTTACGTCGTCGGGGCGGGGGAGGGGGCGGTCTCGGCAAGCTTCTGGGGGCGGGCGGCCTCGCGGGCGTCGGCCCCGGCGATGCCCGTCGCGGCCTTCTCGACCACGCGCAGGAGCCGCCAGTGCTTCAGCCGCGAGATCGGCCGCGTCTCCGCGAGCTCGACCTTGTCCCCCCGCTTCGCTTCCTTCTTCTCGTCGTGGGCGTAACACACGTAGTGCTTGCGGAGGGTCTTCTCGAACATCGGGTGCTGGACGAACCGCTCCACCCGGACCTTGATGGTCTTGTCCATCTTGTCGCTCATCACAACGCCCGCGACGGTCCGCCGGCGGCTGCGGTCGACAGTCTGCTTGGCCTGTTTCTTATGAGTTTTCGGGGGCACAACGATCTCCGAAATAACCCTTAGGAGTGACAAATGATAGCAGCGAGGAGGGGTAAGTCAAGCAAAAACCCGGGACGGGCGCGGGGCGCAATGGAAGTCGCGGCGCATCAATGTGATAAATGTTATAGTTCCAAGGAACATGCACCCCGCCGGTGAAACCTCGGACGACGTCGAGATCGAGGAGCGCGACGGATTCCTCGAAGCGCGATTCCTCGGCCGCTTCGCCGTGGACCGATTCAACCGGCAGGTCGATGCGGCGGCCCTCGCATGCCGGCAACGGAAGCTCTCCCTCCTACTCATCGACGTCACGCGCCTCCAGGCCGACCTCTCGACTCTCGATCGTTTCGATATCGGCTCGCACGGGGCGCGGGTGGCGTCGGACCTCAAGGTGGCGATATTTTCCGCCCCGGAGCTCATCGACCCGAAGAAGTTCGGCGTCCTCGTCGCCCGGAACCGGGGGCTCACGGTCGACATCTTCACCGGCCTGAAGGCCGCGGTCGACTGGCTCCTGGCCCCCCGGTGACCCGCGGCCGCTGGGCTCTCCCCGCCCTCATCGCGGGCGCCGCCGCGATCGGTGTCGCGCCCATCCTGGTCCGCGAGGCGAGAACCGAGGGCGTCGGGCCGAGCGACGCCGCTTTCTGGCGCCTCGCGCTCGCGCTCCCCTTCCTCTGGGCGTGGATGTCCCTCGAGCGCCGTCGCGGCGCGCCGCCGCCCTCGCGCGTCGACGTTCTCCGCCTCATCGTGGCCGGCTTCTTCTTCGCGGCCGACCTCGCCTTCTGGCATCTCTCCATCCTCCGGACGCGGGTCGCGAACGCCACGCTCCTCGCCTGCCTCGCCTCGACGCTCGCCGCGCTCGCCTCGTGGATCCTCTTTCGCGAGCGCCTTCGCGGCGCGGTCCTCGCGGGCCTTCTCGCGGCCCTGGCGGGCGCGGCCCTCCTCATGCGCGGCAGCGCCCTCGGTTCGGGCGACCTCGCGGGCGACGCGCTCGGCGTCCTCGCCGCGGTCTTCTACGCCGGCTACCTCCTCGGCATCGGGCGCCTCCGCGCGCGCTGCACGACCGCGACGGCGATGGCCTGGAGCGGGCTCGGCGCCACGATCGGCCTGCTCGCCTCGGTCGCGATCGCCGGCGAGCGGCTCCTCCCGGGAACCCCGAGGGGCTGGCTCATCGTCGCGTCGCTCGCCGCCGCCGGCCAGCTCCTGGGCCAGACGCTGATCGCCTACGCGCTCGCCCACCTCTCGATGGCGTTCTCGGCGGTGAGCATCCTCGTCCAGCCGGTCGTCGCGGCGCTCCTGTCGTGGTGGATCTTCAACGAGCGGCTCGTCCCGGTGCAGCTCGCGGGCGGTGCGCTCATCCTCGCCGGGATCGTCGGGGCGCGGCTCGCGGGAGACAAGGAGACAAGAGGAGATGAAACGACAAGATGAAGTGAACCGCCGGGACTCCTCCGATCTCTTTATCTCCACATATCACCAGATCTCCCCTACAATCGCACGCCATGCTCGACGTGAAATTCATCTGCGAGAACGCCGACCTCGTCAAACGGAACGCCGCGGCCAAGAACGACCGCAAGGCCGAGGTCGACAAGGTCTGCGCGATCTACGAGAGCAAGAAGAAGCTCCAGCAGTCCGTCGATGTCGCGCGCACGAAGATCAACCAGATTTCGGAGGAGATCGGCGGGATCAAGAAGAAGGATCCGAAGGCCGACGTCTCGGCGAAGCAGGCCGAGTCCAAGGCGGTCAAGGAGTCGATCAAGGCCTCCGAGGACAAGATGGAGGCGCTCGAGAAGGAGCTCAAAGGGCTCCTCCAATGGATCCCCAACATCGCCCACGAGAGCGTCCCCGTCGGCGAGGACCTGAAGTCCAACCAGACGATCCGCACATGGCCGGAAGGGTTCACTCCGTCGAGCCGGAAGTTCGACTTCAAGCCGAAGCCGCACTGGGACCTCGGCAAGGACCTGGGCATCCTCGACGAGGAGCGCGCGGCGAAGCTCTCCGGCTCGAACTTCCTTCTTCTCATGGGGGCGGGCGCGGCCCTCGAGCGGGCGCTCATCAACTTCATGCTCGACCTGCACATCCGGAAGCACGGCTACCGCGAGGTCTGGCCGCCCTTCCTCGTCAACCGCGCTTGCATGATCGGGACCGGGCAGATCCCGAAGATGGAAGACGACATGTACCGCTGCGACAAGGACGACGATCTCTTCCTCATCCCGACCGCGGAGGTGCCGGTCACCAACCTGCACCGGGACGAGATCCTCAAGCAGGAACAGCTTCCGATTTTCTACACGAGCTACACGGCCTGCTTCCGCCGCGAGGCGGGGGCCTTCGGCAAGGAAACGCGCGGCATGCAGCGCATCCACCAGTTCGACAAGGTCGAGATGGTGAAGTTCACCCACCCTGACAAATCCTGGGCCGAGCTCGAGACGCTGACGGCGAACGCGGAGGAGGTCCTCCAGGCGCTCGGGCTTGCGTACCGGGTCGTGCTCCTCTCGACGGGCGACATGAGCTTCTCGAGCGCGAAGACGTACGACCTCGAGGCGTGGGCGCCCGGCGTGGACAAGTGGCTCGAGGTCTCGAGCTGCTCGAACTTCACCGACTTCCAGGCGCGGCGGCTAAACACGCGCTTCCGCGACGCGGACGGCAAGGTGAAGCACGTCCACACGCTCAACGGCTCCGGCCTCGCGCTCCCCCGGACGGTGATCTCGATCCTCGAGAACAACCAGCAGCCGGACGGCTCGGTCGTGATCCCCGAAGTCCTGCGCCCCTGGATGGGCGGTGTGGAGGTCCTGAAGAAGTAGGGCTCAGTCCCGGATCGAGGACTTCGAGCGCGCCTTGAGCTCCCTCACCTTCGGCAGCAGCTCGTTCATCGACTTCACGTCGTACGCCAGGTGGAGGATCTTGAACTCCGCGTCCTCGAACTCCTTCGCCGCGCTCTCGTACATCTTCGCGTCGAAATAGCGCTTCCCGTGGACGACGTGCATCGTGATCTCGAGCTCCGCCTGCTCGGTGGCCACGAGAGCCTCGCGGGCCGCCTGCTCCCCGATCGCGCGGGGCCCGGCGGGCCGGCCGATGATAAGTTCGCCCACCTGGCTCAGGAGGCGGCGCGCGGGGATATTCTCCGGCCAGATCCGCACGGCCTCTTGCGCCCCGGTCTTGGCCCGGTCGAAGTCGCCCTTGTTGAAGTAGGCGAGCGCGAGCTCGTAATGCTGGTTCGACAGCGCGATCAGCTGCTGCTCCTCGACCCCGCGACCCGCCGCGAGGTCCCTCAGGATGCGCTCCCAGTCCGCGTTCGCGGCCTCGACCGGCGGCGCCTTCGGTTCCTCGCGCGGCGGCGGCGGGACCGGGGCCTGCGGCTGCGGCGCGGCGCACGCCGCGAGCGCCAGGAGCGCGATCGCAAATCTCATCGCTTGTCCCTCTCCACTGGGGACGGATCTGCCGACCTAACCCCTGCAGGTGATAAGCGGAGTGCGGCGCACTCCGCTTATCACCTGCTCCTCCGCCGAGGGGGAATCACCGCTTGGGGCAAGGGCAACAACCCATCCCCTGATAAGCCTAGTGCGGCGCACTCCGCTTATCAGCGCAGTAGAACGGCCACGCGTCCCGGAGATAGAGGGCAAAGGGGATCCACCAGACGAGGTCGTTCGCGGCGACGTGCCAGAGGAAGCGGGCGGGCCAGGTGCCCTGCGCGACGAGCACGAAGGCACCCAGGGGTCCGAGCACTTTTCCGATGAACCCGACGGCCGCGAGCGCGAAGCCGCGCTCGGGGACGCGCGCGACCTCCAGGTAGAGGAGACCGTAGAGCGCGAGCACCATCCCGAGGCAGGCGAAGATCTGCGGATGGTTCAGCGGCGCCATCCCCACGGAGCGGAAGTACCACTGCGGGTCGATCGACGAGAACGTCCCCCACGCGAGGTTGTAGATCCCCGCCGCGAGAAAAGCCGCCCGATGCCACTTGCGTCTCGGAATCATGGGATCACCGGAAGCAGGAAAAGAAGGAGAACGTCCCACGCGAGGTGGGACACGAAAGGCGCGACGAGATCGTCGGTCGCCGCGTAGAGCAGGCCCCAAAAGAGGCCGCACCCGAGCGCCGCGGCGACCAGGAGCGGGTTGAGCGTGGCCGCGTGGGCGAGCGCGTAGATCGCCGCGCCCGCCGCGACCCCCGCCGCCCTCCCCCACCGCTCCATGAGGAACCGCGTGACGACGCCCCGCCACACCGCCTCCTCCGCGAGGACGACGAGGACGAGCGTCGGCGCGACGAACGACACGCCGTGCGCGCCGCGGAGCGAGTAGAGGATTCGCGCGTGGCCCTCCCATCCCGGCCACGCCGCGCGGAAGAACGCGACGGTCGCGAGCGTGAGTCCATAAAGGACCGCACCCGCGACAAGCCCCGTCGCGATCGACCCGGCGGCGGGACGGAGCCGCCCGCGGACCGACCCGACCGCCATCGCCCCCGCGAGCGCGAGGCCCATCGCCCCCGTCATCCCGGTCCACGCGTCGTGCACGTGCCGGAAGACGAAGGTGACGGCCGACGCGGTGAAGGAGAGAAGGAGCCAGAAGGCGATCGCCGGCGTTTCGCGCGGCGGCCTCGGCGCCGAGAAGAGACGGAGTCCCAGCGGGGCCCGCCGCGTCACGGTCGCCAGCAGCGGGCACAGGCGCGCCGGGGTGAACGGCGCGGTCTCGAGGCCGAGCTCGCGACGCGCGGGCTCCGGATCCCCGTCGAGCCCGTCGACCAGCATCGCGAGTTGCGCACGCGTCGACAGCGGCTGCCGCATCACCGCCTCCATCAGCGAGACGGGGAGCTTCATCAGCGCCACCGGCGTGGACCAGATCGACAGGGGCAGCCCCTCCGCCTGCGCCACGGTCTCCACCACTCCGCGGAGCGTCATCCGTTCGGGCCCGACGATGTCATAGGTCTTCCGCGAGCTCGCGGGAGTCCCGAGCGCCGACTCGACGGCACGAGCGACGTCGCGTGCGTCCACCGGGCGCATCGGCGCCGAGCCGTCGTTGACGATCGGAAAGACCGGCGCCGCCCGGATCAGGAGCGCCAGGTGGGCCAGGAGATCGTCGCCCTCGCCGTAGATGACGCCGGGCCGGAGGATCGTCCAGTCGAGCCCGCTGGCGCGGACGAGCTCCTCGCCCTTCCACTTGGTGTCATGATAGGCGAGCGTCGCATCGGGCCGGGCGACGACGACGGAAATGTGGACGAGGCGCCGCACGCCCGCCGCCTTCATGGACTCGACCAGCCGCGCGACCAGGTCGACATGCACCGCCCGGAAGGTCTGCGTCCCCTCCTCGCGCTTGATGCCCGCGAGGTTGACGACCGCGTCGCAGCCGCGGAGGTCGTCGAAGCCCGTCCGCCGCGACATTACGCGCACGGCCCGTCCGCTCTTCTCGAGCGCCGCGACGACATGCCTCCCGAGGAACCCCGTCCCGCCGACGACCGCGATCGTCCCCCGATTTGATATGAACATGTTCATCTATTATGACGAGCCGCCGGATCCGATGATTCGTGATTCGCGATCCCCCGGGCGACCTTCTACTTGAGGATCGACTTCGCGGCCTGCACCGCCATCGTCTCGAGCGGCGTCCACCAGAGGCCGAGGGCGAGCGTCCCGGCGCCCATCAGCCAGAGGAGCCCGCCGTAGATGCCGCCGGCGGGGACCGGCGTGGTCGGGTCACTGTCGCGCACCTTGCCCAGGTACATCGCGGCCACGATCCTCATGTAGTAGAAGAGGGAGATCACCGAGAAGATGACCGCGATCACGACGAGCGCGATCCCCAGCTGCCGCTGCGGCCCGAGGCCGTGCTGCACCACCGCGGAGAAGAGCAGGAACTTGCCCGTGTAGCCCGCGGTCGGCGGCAGGCCCGTCAGCGAGACCATGAAGATCGTCATCAGCGCCCCGAGCCCCGGCGCGCGCCAGCCGATCCCCCGGCACCCGTCCACCGTCTCGACGCCGTACTTCTCCTCGAGGACCAGCACCACCAGGAACGCGCCCAGGTTCATCACGACATAGATGAACAGGTACGCCAGGAGCGCCGAGACCGCCTCGCGGCCGCCGCCGTCGCCCAAGGCGTTGAATGCGATCAGCAGGTAGCCCGCGTGGGCGATCGACGAGTACGCGAGCAGCCGCTTGAGGTTCTGCTGGTGGATCGCCCCGAAGTTGCCCACCGCCATCGTCAGGACCGCGAGCAGCGCGACGACGAGCTTCCACTCGAAGGGCCCGCCCTCCGACGGGTAGATGTTCATCACGAAGCGGAGCAACATCGCGAACCCCGCCGCCTTGGGACCCACGCTGAAGAACGCCGTCACCGGCGTCGGCGCGCCCTCGTAGACGTCCGGGCACCACATGTGGAACGGCACCGCAGCGATCTTGTAGCCGAAGCCCGCCATGATGAGGACGCTCGTGATGAGCGTCAGCGTCGGCGGAACGTTCGGTCCCAGCTGCGCCAGCCTGCTGCCCACGTCGGCCACGTTCAGCGTCCCGGTCAGCCCGTACAGGAACGTCATCCCGTAGATCATGAAGCCGCTCGCCGCGGCGCCGTAGATGATGTACTTGAGCGACGCCTCCGCGCTCTTCCGGTTCTTCCGGAGCAGGCCGGCCATGATGTAGCTCGTGATCGAGACGAACTCCAGCGCCAGGTACATGAGCAGCAGGTCGTTCGCGCTCGACATGAGCAGCATGCCGAACGTGCACGACAGGAGCAGCGCGAAGAACTCCCCCTTCCCCGACGACCACCCGCGGATCGACGGGATCGAGAGGATCCCCACCAGGCACGCCGCGCCCAGGAACGTGAGCTTGAAGAACGTCGCGACGCCGTCGACCGCGTAGGCGCGCGCGAAGACCGCCTCCGGCGGGTGATGCAGGAGCCTGAAGGCCTCGACGGCCGCGAGCGCGAGGCCGAGAATCGCGAGCAGCCCCGCCGCGCGCTTCAGGCGCGTGAGGTCCGCCAGGATGACGACCAGGATCGTCCCCGCCAGGAGCAGCTCCGGCAGGGTGACGTGCAGGCCGTCCAGAATCGCGTGCCGGTTCATGGATTCAGCCAGGGGAAATTATTCATTTGAGCCGAGAGCGCCCGCATCGTCGGGTCGATCATCCTCAGGTAGAGGTCGGGCGCGAGGCCCAGGACCACCGTGATGATCGCGAGCGGCCACACGCAGACTTTCTCAAGCAGGTTCATGTCCGCGAGGTTCTCGTACTTGGGGTTGAGCGGCCCCTGGAAGACCTTCTGGTAGCTCCAGAGGAAGTAGCCCGCGCCCAGCACCACGCCGACCACGGAGACCGAGGTCAGCACCTTGAAGAAGTCGGAGCTGTTGACCGTCCACCACGGGTTGTCGTGCGGGCCGAAGCTGAAGTTGAAGGCCGCGGACCCGCCCTGGAACGCGCCCGTGAACGTGAGAAATTCGCTCACGAACCCGGCGAGCGTCGGAAGGCCAAGCGACGCCATGAACGCCAGCGCGGTCAGCGAGCCGTAGTGCGGCATCACCTGCCAGAGGCCGCCGAAGCCGTCGATGTTCCGGTGGTGCGCTCGGTCGTAGATCACGCCGACCAGGAGGAAGAGCATGCCCGTGATGCAGCCGTGGTTCCACATCTGGAAGAGGGCGCCGTTTAGCCCCGCGGGCGTGCAGGCCGCGAGGCCGATCAGGCAGAAGCCCATGTGGGCGACCGACGAGTACGCGATCAGCTTCTTCAAGTCGCGCTCGATGATCCGCTCGCCCGTCTGCGGGTTCACCCGCGGAACGCCGCGGATCTGGGCCATCGCGCACATCGACCCGTAGACGATGTTGATCACCCCGAAGATCATCATGAAGGGGGTGAACCAGAGGGCCGCCTCGTGGAGGATCGGGTAGCTGATCCGCATCAGGCCGTAGGTGCCCATCTTCAGCAGGACGCCGGCGAGGATGACCGAGATCGGCGTCGGCGCCTCGACGTGCGCGTCGGGCAGCCACGTGTGGAACGGGAAGACCGGCACCTTGATCGCGAAGCCGACGTAGAGGCCCAGGAACGCCATCTTCCACC
>JBGPCZ010000124.1:0-18213 GCA_041482015.1 Planctomycetota bacterium
CCCTTCTGGTTGACGAGCGCGATCTTGCGCATCTCCCCTCTCTCCTAACCTGCTGAACTGCGCGACGAGCCACGGCCCCATCTTCGGGCCGTAAAAGCTCACGCTCTTCTCGTACCCGCCCTTCTCATACTCGGCTTCCGTCAGGAAGTAGCCGAGGTGGTCGTTGGCCAGCCCGAGGATCCACGATCCGGGAAAGCGCTTCTTGAGCTCCAGCCCGAGTTCCACGCACGGCTCGCCCGGAAAACAGAACATCCGGACGCCGTTGATCTCGAGCAGCCCGATGACGCTTTTCCTTGCGGGCGCCAGAAGGGATGGGGACGGCAGGTCCACCCCTCTCTCCACGTAGCCAAGTGTAACCTGTCCCGTCGTTTTTTCAAGGGCGTCCGCAAGAATTGACACGCGGCCGGCGAGCGCGTCGCCGATGGCCTGGCAGCGTTCAAAGGGATCCCGGCCAGCGCCGGCGGGGGCCTGCGGGGCGATGTCGCCTTCGGCCCCGTTCGAATAGAGCGCGACGCCCGGCATCCGCGCCTCGAGCGACCTCTGGAACGCCCCCTGCCAGTCGCCGCTGACGAGAAAGTTCTTCTCGGAGAGGACGGTGCCGTGGGCCGTGTAGTTGGTCAGGATCGCGATGGGCCTCGCGAGTTCGTCCTCGACGCGCAGCACGTTCACCTCGGGGTCGGTCGGCCCGCCCTCGTGCCGGCGGTTCCGGCAGAGCGCGGGCTCGAGGTCGCGGGCGAACGCGATCCGCGCCGGCCGCTTGCGCGCGCGCGCCTCGGCGACCACCCGCTTGAGTTTCTCCGTCAGCTCCCCGAACAGCGCCGGGTCGTAGCGGCCCATGGCGAAGACCCAGAAGCCCTTGGCGAGCGCGCCGGGGCCCGAGTGGTTGTGCGACGCGCAAAGGACGAGCGACGCGTCGGGCGGCTTGATCGCGTCCCGGATTTCGAGCGTGGAGCCGATCAGGTCGGTCGTGACGAGGCAGAGGCGCGTCTCCTTCGTCTCGAGCCACAGGGCCTTGGCGTGGATCGGGTCGTGGATGCCGGTGAGTGGCGCCCCCTTGCGCCCGCCGTACCCGCCGAGCGGCACCTCGCGGGTGGGCGTGATGTCGACGACGGCCACCCCCGCCCAGAAGGCCGGCTCCGCTTTCGGGGGCGGCGTCGAGCAACCCAACAGGAGGACCAGGATCCAGCCGCGCTTCATGGGGGCATTGTACCGCGGTGGGACAAACGCAACAGGTGGATTTATCCCGCGCGCGTCAGACCAGCGCGAGCTTGCCCTCGAGGTACTGCTCGATGATCTTGTGGGCCTCGGCCGAGATCTTCGTCAGCATGACGCCGACCTTCTCGGTGTGGGGGTTTTCGGGCCACTGGTAGATGTGGGCGATGCGCCCCTGGACCTCGATCACGATGTCCTTCTTGATCGACAGGACGAAGTCGAGCGTGTGCGATTCCTGGAAGCGCTTGGCGTGCTTGGCGAAAAGGCAGAGAGGGTGGACGGTGCCCTGTTCGTAGCCCGTGCAGATGTCGCAACGGATGAACTCGAACGAAAGACCCTTGAGCGAGATGTCGTAGACCTTCGTCTTGTAGACCGGCGCGATCCCGCCCTGGCTCTGGCCCTCCCACGAAAGCGACCAACCGGCAACCTTCCGTCGCGAGTCGCGCCGCTCGACCGGCGACAGGAGCTTCGAGGAGGAGGACGCGGATTTCGACCTCGTCTGGAGCGCCTTCTCGATCTTCCCGAGGACGGTCTCCTTGGTGAACGGCTTGATGATGTAATCCTCGGCGCCCGCCTTGATAGCCGCGATCAGGTCCTCCTTGCGGTTGCGCGCGGTGCAGATGAGGACGGCGGCGTTCTTCGTCTCGGGGTCGTCCTTGACCAGCTTGCAGACCGTGAAGCCGTCCAGGAGGGGCATCATGATGTCGAGGATGATCGCGTCGGGCCGCTTGCGCTTGGCGAGCTCCAGCGCCTCGCGGCCGTTGGCGGCCTCGAGGACGGAGTAACCCGCATTCCGCAGGAACACGGAGAGGATCTTTCTCAGGTTGGCGTCGTCGTCCGCCACCAAGACCAGGGGCCCGGTCGCTAAATCCACCATGGGAGGAATAGCATCTTTGTATAACCACGCTCTTTAGTCAAGTTCGACCGGTCCTTTAGGATTGCATTGCCGCCTGCCCCTGAATAGACTTTGCGGACGCATGGAGACCCGTAACGCGCTTTCCGCTTTTCCCGCCGACCCCGCGCTCCTGGATTTCCTGGGCCGGGTCGCCGCCGAGCCGGCGCTGGAACTGGAGTGGATCGATCTCCTGGCCCAGCTTGAATACGTGGGCTGCCGGAAGATCGTCAAGAGCATCGCCTTCGAGGACGTCACGCTCGACGTCCTCCGCCACGTGTCGGAGGAGGCCTCGCACGCATACCTCCTGAAGTCGGTGGCGGAGGAGGGCGGGCTGCGCGATCGCTCGTGGCGCGACGGCCGGTTCGCCGCGGCCGGGTGGGGCTACTTCCAGGAACTCGACCGGCGGATCTCCGCGCTCCCGGGCGCGGAGGGATTCCGGTATCCCGGCGTGAGCTGGGCGGTCGAGCGCCGCGTGCTTGCGTTCTATCCCGCGTACATCGAAATCACCCGCAACGACTCGCTCCGCCGCGTCCTCCGCCGGATCCTCGTGCAGGAGGAGCAGCACGGCGCGCGGTTCAACGAGGTCGAGTTCCCCGGCGGCTTCACCGCGGCCGCCGCGCGCATCGAAGAGTCGCTCTGGCCCCGGTTCATCGCCGAGGCGGCCCGCCTGCAGGTCAGGTCTTCTTGACCTTCGGCGGGAGGGCGGCGCCCACCTCGATCTTGTAGAGCCCGCTCTCGGCGCAGGCGTTCATCGCGCGCTGCGCGAGTCCATAGGGGGCGCCCGAGTCGACCCGGATCATCACCTTGCGCTCCGAGATCTTGGTGTCGCCCTTCTCGCGCGGCGCATGAGTCTTGAGGTAGCCGGTCAGCGCCGCGTTGTCGCGGAACTCATTCCCGGCGACGTGGGTCCTCCAGTGGCGATCCTCGCGGCAGACCTTCTTGCCGGAGTAAGTCGGGCAGACGAGGCCCTGCGCGTGGAACACGTTGATCGTCAGGCGGTCATTGACCTCGTCGTCGATCTTGACCGACTTCGCCCCCGGCAGCTTGACGTCCTCCAGCTGCCGCTGGCCCATGTCCGCGCTCAGCATGAAGAAGAGGAGCAGGAGGAACATGATGTCGACCATCGGGATGAGGTTTGGCGCGATTTCTTCCTGGACGGACAGCTTGGACTTCGTCATGGCTCGCCCTCCGACTACCAACTACTAACTACTAACTACTAACTACTAACTACTAACTACTAACTACCGACCCATGGTGAGCAAACGGGATGCCGTTCGCCGGGGTCGATTCCTTCAAAGGATGGCGGAAATGAGCCGGGCGATCGTGGGGCGTGGGGCGCTTCGCCCCAGGGTCAACCGCAGTTGTAGCGGGGCTCGCGCTTTTCGGCAAACGCGCGGCAGGCCTCCTCGAAGTCGGGGCGCCCCATCAGCTTCGCCTGCTCGCGCGCCTCGGCCGCCGGCGATGCCTCGCGATCGAGGAGCCGCTTCGTGACCGCCAGCGCCTCGCGAGGACCGTCGGCGATCCTGAGCGCCGCGGCGCGCGCCTCGGCGACGAGGAGGTCCCGGGGAATGATCCGGGCGACGAGCCCCGCGGCGAGCGCCTCCTCCGCGCCGATCGGGCGCCCCGTGAGCAGCCAGTCCGCGGCCCGGCCGAGGCCTACGGTTCGGGGCAGGAGCCGGGCGACCCCCATGTCGGCGGCGGCCAGTCCCGGAAACGAGAACCGGAAGGAGGCGTCGGGAGAGGCGAAGCGGAGATCGCAGGCGAGCGCCAGCGCCGCTCCGCCGCCGATGGCAGGGCCGTTGACCGCGGCGATCACGGGTTGGGGGGCCTTGCGGATGCCGGTCGCGATCCCATTCTGGAGCGTGGTGAACCGAAGGCGGGCGGCGGGCTTCACGCCGGCGAACTCGCGAAGGTCGCCGCCGGAGCAGAACCCGCGCCCCGCGCCCGTGAGGACGACGGCGTGGATCGACGCCCTCTGTTTGGGGAGGCCGGCGAAGAAGCGGCGGAGCGCGACATACGTCCCCGGCAGGAGGGCGTTGAGTTTCTCGGGCCGGTTGAGCGTGACCGTCGCGATGCCGCTCGTGACGTCGACCCCGGGGGTTTCCATCAGAGGTCGATCGACGCCCCCGTGTGGAGGCATTCGGGACGCGCGAGCGCGCAGACCACCTCGGCCACGTGGGTGGGCGCGAGGAGCTTCGTCTGCCCGGCGGTAGCCATGAGTTTCAGCATGATCTCGCGCTTGGTGGTCTTCGTCGCCTTCGCGATCCGGGTCACGTTGAGCTCGGTCATCTTGGTGTCGACGTAGCCGGGGCAGACGGCGTTCACCATGATCCCGTGCCGCTGGATCTCGGCGGCGAGGCTGGTCGTGAAGCCGAGGACCGCGTGCTTTGAGGCCGAGTACGCGGTGATGTAGGCCGCGCCCCTCTTGCCCGCGATCGACGACATGTTGACGATCCGGCCGTAGCCCCGCTCGATCATGCCGGGCACGACCGCCTTGCAGAAGAGGAACGTGCTCGTGACGTTCGTGTCGAGGATGCGGTGCCAGAGGTCGACGTCCATCTTCTGGAGCGGCGCCGCCTCGGCGATGCCGGCATTGTTGACGAGGATCTGGATCGGCCCGATCTTCCGGACGAGCCGCTCGACCTGGTGGGGCATCGTGACGTCGCAGACGTCGAAGTCCGCCTTGATGTCGCGGGCCACCCGCTCCAGTTCGGTGATGGTGCGCGCGGTGATGAAGACCCGGGCGCCCTCCTTCGCAAGCCGGCGGGCGATCGCCTCGCCGATCCCGCGGCCTCCCCCCGTGACCAGTGCCAGGTGACCCTTCATGGTTGCAGGAATTATAGCAAAGGGCTATCCTCGCGAGAGATGGTCGTCACCACGCTTTCGGAGGTCCGCCGCGAAAGCGCGGCCGCGTCGACGCTCCGGCTCGACCTCGGCGGCGCCCCCTTTGACTACCGGCCCGGGCAGTACGTCACGATCGCGCCGCAGCAGTTCGAGGCGCTGGGGCCCGCGATCCGCGAGCGCGAGGCGGCGCGCGGAAAGCCCGAAGGGCCCGGGTACTTTTCGCTGTCGTCGGACGCCACCGACCCGGGCGCCGTGGAGATCACGGTGAAGGTCGCGCCGGCGCCGCTCCCGCACTTCCTCGCGCGGGACGCCCGCCCCGGGTTGAAGATCCGACTCGACGGGCCGGCGGGGCGGTACGCGCTTCCGTCGACGCTCCCCGAGGGCGTGGTTGGAATTCTCCACCTCTGCGCCGGCGGCGGCGTGGCTCCGAACCGCGGGATGATCCGCCACGCGCTGGCGCGCGGCTGGACCCAGCGCCACGTGCTCGTCCTCCAGGAGCGCACCGAGGAGGACGTTCTGTTCCGGGCCGAATGGGAGGACCTGCTGGCGCGGCACGGCGACCGTCTCCGCATGCGGACCCTCTTCTCCTCGAAATCGCAGTACGTGACTCCCGAAATCGTGCGGGAGGCGATGGCTGGATTCATCGAGGTGCCGTCGTCGATGACGTTCCTGTGCGGACCGAACGCCCCGCGGAACGGAAAGCCGGGGTTCCTCGACTCGTGGAAGGCCGCGCTTCGCGAGAGGGTTGGTTTTCCCGCCTCGCGCGTCATCACCGAGGGGTAGTCCGGCGCGGCGCGGGGGTGTGGTATACTAAAGCACCCGCATGAACCGTCACCTCTGGCTGCTGTTTTCCGGCTGCACCTGGGCGGTCATGATGTTCTTCCTCTTCCAGCGCGAGGTCCGGCCATACTTCGAGTACCAGGCGCCGCCGTCCTACCGGCAGGCGTTCAGCCGGCAGACGGCGCCCGAGGCGAAGAAGCAGGTCGTGTACTTCGCCCGCGAGCGCATCGGCGAGGCGGAGTCGCTCTCGGAGCCGCTTCCCACGGGCGGGGCGCGGCTGCGTTCCCGGTTCATGATGCACATGAAGCCGTTCGGTCTCCCGGCCATGACGGGCGACGACCTTACGTACATGAGCTCCGACGTGCGCCTCGACGGCGGATACCAGCTGGCGGAATCCCGCATGAACGGGCAGTTCGTGTCGATCCCGTTCCAGGCGCGGGCCGACCGGCAGGGCGACAAGCTGCACGTCTTGTTCGAGGTCAAGCCGTTCTTCAAGAGCGAGCGCCTGGTCGAATTCCCGCAGGACGCGACGCTCTCGGACAGCTTCCTCCCGTACCACGGCGGGGTCAAGCTCGTCGAGGGTCGGAAGTGGAAAATGAAAATGTTCGACGTGAAGGGGCTGGTGATGGCGGCCGGGAAGAACAGCTCCTCGATCGTGGAGTTGTATGCCGCCGTCACGGCGCGCGAGCCGGTGATGATCAAGGACCGCGAGGTCGTGGCCTACCGGGTCGTCGTCCGCGAACAGCCCAACGACGAGGAGCGGTGGGTCTACCAGGTGTGGGTGGACGACGAGGGCACCGTCCTCAAGACGCAGCTCAAGGTCAACGGCCTTCCGTGCGACATCATCCTCGAGGAGAAGAGGACGCTCACCGAGGAGCAGGCGAAGGCGTACGAGTGGAGCGTTCAACCCCCCCGATGAGCATCCAGCCCCCCTCATGATCTCGATCCAGGCGGTCACGAAGAATTACGGCCAGAAGGTCGCCGTGGACAACCTGTCGCTCGACATCGCGGCGGGGGAGTTCTTCGCGGTGCTCGGACCCAACGGGGCGGGGAAGACGACGACGATCAAGATGATCGCCGGGCTCCTGCGGCCGACGGCCGGGAGGATTCTCCTCTGTGGCCACGACGTCCACCAGGATCCGATCTCCGCCAAGCGCCTGTGCGCCTACGTGCCCGACCAGCCGTTCCTCTACGACAAGCTCTCGGGCCTCGAGTTCATGAACTTCATTGCCGACCTCTACGGCGTGGAGGGCGAGGTGCGCCGCAAGGAGATCGACCGGCTGGTCGATCTTTTCAACCTCAAGGACTTCGTCCGCGAGCTGACCGAGTCGTACTCGCACGGCATGAAGCAGCGACTGGTGCTCGCGGCGACCCTCCTCCACAAGCCCAAGGTGATCCTGGTGGACGAGCCGCTGGTCGGCCTCGACCCGCACACGGCGCGCCTGGTCAAGCAGGTGTTCCGCGAGGAGGCGAGGCAGGGGGCGTCGATCTTCATGTCGACGCACGTCCTCTCGGTGGCGGAGGACTTCGCGGACCGGATCGGGATCATGGTCAACGGCCGCGTGATCGCGTTGGGGCGGATGGAGGAGCTCCGCAGGCAGGCGGACCTGGACGGAAAGCTCGAGGACGTCTTCTTCAAGATCACCGAGGGTGCGCAGATCCCCAGCCATGATTGACTTCCGATGTTTCCGATGAGCGACTTCGGCGCGCTCGTGTCCCTCAAGGTCCGGGAGCTTCGGAACCGCGGCCGCCAGTACGCGAGGACCGCGAAGTTCAAGATCGTGGTCATCGGGGCGTTCTCGATCGGGTTCTGGGCCAGCCTCTACGAGCTCTTCTACCGGGGGCTGAAGTTCCTCGACGAGTACCGCTTTGCCAACATCATCGACATGATGTTCTACATCTTCTTCTTCGCCCTCACGGTGATGCTCGTCTTCTCCAACGCGATCATCGGGTACTCGAGCTATTTCAAGTCGAGGGAGACGGGGTTCCTCCTGGCGGGGCCGTCGCGCCCGGAGAGCGTGTTCCTCTACAAGTTCGTCGAGTCGCTGGGGTTCAGCTCGTGGGCGTTCCTGTTCCTGGGAACGCCGCTCATGTCCGCGTTCGGCACGCTCCGGGGGGCCCCGTGGCATTTCTACCTGGGATCGGTGGCGTTCCTGGGGTCGTACATGTTCTTCCCGGCGGCGCTGGGGGCGGTCGTCTCGATGCTCGTGACGGTCTACGTGCCCCGGACCCGGAAGGGTCTCATCTTCGGGGTCGTGCTGGGCTCGGTCCTGGGGATCCTGATCCTCGTCTCGCGCATCGCGGTCTCGGGCCACGCCCAGTCGATGGACCTCAAGCTGGCGACCGAGGTCTTCGAACACACGAGCTTCAGCCGGATCCCCCTGCTTCCCAGCGCCTGGCTCTCGAAGGGGATCCTCGAGCTGGCGGAGCGGCGGTACGGAACGTCGATGTTCCTCCTGGGGGTCATCGCCTCCACCGCGCTCTTCCTCGCCTGCGTGGCGTACTCCATGAGCGCCCACCTCATGATGCGCGGGTGGCACGTCTCGCAGGGGCTCCGGTCGCAGAAGCGCTACTCGGGGCGCGGGTGGGTCGACCGGTTCTTCTCGGGGCTCCTGTTCTTCGTCGACCGCAATCTCCGCCTGATCGTCGCGAAGGACGTGAAGAGCTTCATGCGCGACCCCGTGCAATGGTCGCAGTTCCTGATCTTCTTCGGGCTGCTGGGGATCTACTTCCTCAACCTGCGGACGTTCGCCTACGAGGACCGCGACATCTTCTGGAAGAACCTGATCGCCCAGATGAACCTGCTGGCGACGTCGCTGACCCTGGCCACGTTCGCAAGCCGCTTCATCTTCCCGCAGCTCTCGCTGGAGGGGCGGCGGTTCTGGATCATCGGCATGGCGCCGATGGAGCGGGACAAGATCCTGTTCGGGAAACTGGCGCTCTCGTTCAGCTGTTCGCTGCTCATCAGCGAGACGCTGATCCTGCTTTCGAGCGTGATGCTCCGGACCCCGCTGACGCTCGCGATCCTCCACGCGGTGTCGCTCTTCGGGATCTGCCTGGGGCTGTCGGGGCTGGCGGTGGGCCTCGGGGCGATCTACCCCAATTTCAACGAGGACAACCCGTCGAAGATCGTGAGCGGCTTCGGCGGGACGCTCAACCTGGTGCTGAGCCTGATGTTCGTGCTGACGGTGCTCGCCGCCCAGGCGATCCCGTGCTTCTTCTTTTTCAGCCGGCCGTACTTCACGGCCGACCAGTTCCGCCTGGTCATCGTGGGCTCGATGATCGGGATCGCCCTCTTCTCGCTGGCGGCGTGCCTGATCCCGATGTCGATGGGCCTCCGGGCGATCAAGCGCCTGGAGATTTGATCACCGGTGGCGTCGCCAGCAGGGGCAGGCGTTGCTGCAGCCGCAGCTCTTGGGGTCCTCCTGCCGGCAGCATTCATCCTCGCAGGGGCGGTAGCGGTTGCTGGACATTCCCACGGGGCCGAGCTGGACGGCCGAGCCCGTGCTCCCGTCGCTGCACGTGTGGCTGCATCCGGCGACCGCCAGGAGGGATAGCGCGAGGACCAGCGCCTTGATCATGAGGGGATGCTAATTCCCCGGGAGGCGCGAAGGGAAGCGAAATCACGGCTCCGTGTAGTGAGCGAGCCTCCCCAAGGGCGAGCCGAACTACTTCTCCTCCGGGAACTCGATGTCCTGCGCGGGCCCCGCGGCGGCGGGCCGGCGGGAGGAGAACGCGCCGACGACGAGCGAGCCCAAGCCCGAGAGGGTGACGTAGGGGAAGATCACGAACCAGCCGATCACGGGGAAGAGCGAGCCGAACGCGAAGACGAGCCAGCCGCTGGAGAGGTGCGCGGCGCGCGAGCCCTCCTTGCCGCAGGCCCAGAAGAGGCGGCGTCCGATGTCCTCCGACGATGCGGCGAAGGAGGGGATGAGCGCGGCGCCGAAGAGCGTGAGGAGCAGGATGCAGACCGCCTGCGAGTGGTGCGCGAAGGCGAGGAGCACGAGCTCGACGACCGTGATCCCCAGGCCGGCGAAGAACGACTTGACGTTGTGTTCGCGGAGCGCGCCCGAGAAACGCTGCGTGGCGTTCGGCGCGATGACCATCGTCATGAAGTAGATCCCCAGGAGGGAGACGATCGCGGCGGTGCCCACCGCGAAGGCGCTCGAGAGGAACCCGAAGGCGAAGAAGGCCTTCTGGGTGTCGTCCAGGTGGGGTCCGAGGGCGGCCATCAGCGTCAGGTTCATTTCTCGCTCCTCAACAGGTCGTCGCTGAACGTGCGCGCGGCCGACTGGACGGCCTCCCAGGTCTCCTGGATTTTCGGCTTCACCTCGGCGTAGACGGGCGTCTGGTCGATCCCCAGCATCACGGCGCCGACGAGCAGGCCGATCAGGATCGCGGCCGCCGTCGCCAGGCGCGCGTACTCCTTGCGGACCGGGCCCGCGCGGGGGAGGGCCCTCATCACGCGCGCCAGGAGGTTCTTCGGGGGCTCCAGCACCGGCTGGGTCCGGAGCCGCGCCTCCACGGTGATGTGCAGGCGGCAGTCCTCGCAGGACTCCAGGTGTTCGCGGGTTTCGTCGCAGTTCGTCATATGCACCCCTCTACAGGAGGGTCTCCACGTACGGTTTCAACTTTTGCACCAGCATTTCGCGCGCCCGGAAGAGCCACGTTTTCACCGTGCCCGTCGGCACCTGGAGCGTCGCCGCGATCTCGTTGATGCCGAGGTCCTCGAGGTACTTGAGGGTCACGCAGGACTGGTATTCGGGGGGGAGTTCCTTGATCGCCTGGCGCAGCCGCCCGCTCGGGTCGGACGGCCCGCTGTCGTGAACGGCGACCTCCGAGAGCTCGACCGTGGGGCGCCGCTTCTCCTTCCAGTTCAGGATGCAGTTGGTGCAGAGGCGCCGGAACCAGGGAAGGAACGGCTGCTCGGGGTCGTACTGCTGGAAATTCCGGTAGAGGCGGAGATAGACCTCCTGCGTCGCGTCCTCGGCGTCGCTCGCGTTCCACACGAGGCGGTAGGCGATGTTGAAGGCGAGTTTCTGGGTCGATTCGAGGATGGAGCGGAACGCCTCCCGGTCGCCCATGCGGGCCCGGAGCAGAGTGTCCTTGTGGATCTCCGGTGTCATCGACTCCCCTACCTACCGGATCGAACCTGGCCTGGTTTCAAAAGGAGATAGGGAGATGCGGGGGATTGGTTGATCGGTTTTCCATCACCCTATCTCCGTTATCTCTTTATCTCCTTCGGTTTCAGTATACCGCGCTCCGTGATGATCGCGGTGATGTAGCGGGCGGGCGTGACGTCGAACGCGGGGTTCCAGGCGGGGAAGCGGTCGGAGAGCTCTCGCGGATCGCGCTCCTCGATGGGGATCTTCGATCCATCGCGCGTCGAGAGGTCGACGGTGGAAGTGGGGGCGGCGATGTAGAAGGGGATGCCCGCGTCGCGGCAGAGGATGGCGAGGCCGAGGGTGCCGATCTTGTTGGCCGTGTCGCCGTTCCGCGCGATGCGATCGGCGCCCGCGATGGCGGCCTGGATCTTCTTTTCGCGGATCGCGGCGGCGGTGGCGCCGTCGGCGACGAGGACCGCGCGGAGGCCGCGCTTCCCGGCCTCCCACATGGTGAGCCGCGCGCCCTGGCGGAGCGGCCGGGTCTCCAGGACGTAGACGGTGGCGCGGGCGCGGAGGAGGACACCGAAGGCGGTGCCGATCCCGCCGGTCGCCAGAATCCCCGTGTTGCAGATCGTGAGGACTCGCTTCCCGCGGAGGAGCGGCGCGCCGTGGCGCGCGATCGCCTCGCAGCGCTCGATCTCCTCCTTATGGATTCGTCGCGCCTCGTCGAGCGGGTCTTCCGCGGCCAGGGCGCGCTCGACGCCCCAACGGAGGTTGACCGCGGTGGGGCGCGAGTCGATCAGCTTTCGCGCGGCGGTCTTTCGGTCGCGGGCGAGGCAAACCGCGTAGGCGCCGGTGATTCCCAGCAGGGGCGCGCCGCGGACGGCGAGGGTCTGGATCGCGCGGACGACCTGGTCGACGGTCCGGCAGGCGAGGATCTCTTCGCGGTCGGGAAGGGCTCTTTGGTCGAGGATGTCGAGGCGGCCGTCAACCCAGCGGACCGGCTCTCTCACACCTTCTTTTTGACGTTGCCCGTGTGGTTGAGCAGGCGGGCGAGGGAGTCGCTGGGCAGGGCGCCCCTGGAGACCCAGTGGTTGTACCGCTCGAGGTCGATCTTGACCTTGGACTCGGCCTTCTTCTCCCCGGGATCGTAGGTGCCGAGTTTCTCGAGGTACCGGCCGTCGCGGCGGGTGCGGGAGTCGAAGACGGCGATGCGCCAGTACGGCTCGTTCTTCCGGCCGGTGCGGGTCAGTCGGATGCGGACGCTCATAGGCCGGAAACTATATCAGCGGCCCCGGTGCGCTGCAACTCTTTTTTCCGTGTCCACAAAGGCGTCCGGCCATTTCATGGACTCCAAGAGTCCATGAAATGGCCGGACGCCTTTGCTCCCTGGGAGGCTGTTCAGCGATGCTTGGGGCGCCGGGGGGGCGGCATGCCGTCCATCGGCGGGAAGCCTTTGCCCTTCTTCATCATCCGGATCATCTTGCGGGCTTCCTCGAACTGCTTGATGAGCGAGTTCACCTCGTGGACGGGCCGGCCCGAGCCCTTGGCGATCCGCTGGCGGCGCGACCCGTTGAGAATCTCCGGGTTCCGCTTCTCCTGCACGGTCATCGAGCCGATGATCGCTTCGGCGTACTTGAGCTCGTCCTCGTTGACCTCGCCGGCCATCTTTCCGAGGTCGCCGGGGAGCATCTTCATGAGCTGCGAGATCGGCCCCATCTTCTTGAGGGACTGGAGCTGCTTCTGGAAGTCCTCGATCGTCAGCTCGTCCTTCCGGATCTTCTCTTGGAGTTCGAAGGCCTGCTTCTCGTCGATCGCCTCGCGCGCCTTCTCGACGAGCGAGACGACGTCGCCCATGCCGAGGATGCGGTCGGCCATCCGCTCGGGATGGAACTCCTCGAGAGCGTCGATCTTCTCCCCCACTCCGACGAACTTGATCGGCTTGCCCGTGATCGCCTTGACCGAGAGCGCCGCGCCGCCCCTCGCATCGCCGTCCAGCTTCGTCATGATCACGCCGTCGAGGCCGAGCACCTTGTTGAACTCGTCGGCCGACTTGACGGCATCCTGGCCCGTCATCGCGTCGACGACCAGGTAGACCTGGTTGGGCTTGATCTTCTCGCGGATCTCCTTGAGCTCGTCCATCATCTCGCGGTCGATGTGGAGGCGGCCCTGGGTGTCGAGGACGACGACGTCGCAGCCCATCTCTTGGGCCTTCGCGATCCCGCGCTCGCAGATCTTGACCGGCCGGCCCGTGGGCTCGAAGTAGACGGGGATGTTGTTCTGCTGGCCCAGCGTCTTGAGCTGTTCGACGGCGGCGGGGCGGATCATGTCGGCCGCGACGAGCATGGGCTTGCGGCCCTTCTTGACCAGGTACTTGCCGAGCTTGGCGGTCGAGGTCGTCTTGCCGGAGCCCTGGAGGCCGGCCATCATGAGCACCGTGGGGCGGCTTCCCGCGGGTGGAATCGTGTGGTCGACCGGGCCCATGAGATCCTGGAGCTCGCGGTGGACCACCGCGACGAACATCTGGGTCGGGTTGACGTTCTTGAGGACCTCCTCGCCGACCGCCTTCGCCTTGATGCGGTCGCAGAAGTCCTTGACGATCTTGAAGTTGACGTCGGCGGAGAGCAGGGCGCGGCGGACCTCCTGGAGGCCTTCCTCGATGTTGGCCTCGGAGAGGCGGCCGCGGCCGGAGAGCTTGCGGAAGACGTTGCCGAGGGCTTCCTGCAGGGAGTCGAACATGGCGCGGGGATTCTAGCAATTTGGCCGCAACTCGGGAATATGCGTCGTGTTAGAAGTATCAAACCCGGGAAACCAAAGATTGGAGGATTGCCTATGAGGACGATGCTGGGTGTGGTGTTGGGGCTGGCCGTAGTCGCCGGCGGGGCATTCGCGCAGGATGAGAAGAAGAAGGACGAGGCGAAGAAGGACGAGGTCATGCCCGTCCTCGGCCTGCCCGCGCGGGCGGACTATGTCGCCAAGTGCAAGTTCACGGAAGAGCAGTGCGTCAAGGTCGACAAGATCTACACCGATTACAAGGACAAGGCGGCCGAGGCGCAGAAGAACGTGAAAGAGGGCGCGGACAAGAAGGCCGCGGGCAAGGACCTCCGCACGCTCCGCACCGAGATCGTGGCGAAGCTGAAGGAGATCTGCAGCAGCGACGAGCAGAAGACGTCGTTCGACGAGATCACGGCCCCCAAGAAGAAGCAGAAGTAACTTTTTCGAAAAACCCAAACAGGACGCCTGTGGGATGGCCACAGGCGTCCTGTTTTTTTTTTAGGGGTGGATGTGGGTTGATCAAGGGGTGTATAGAAAAGAGACAGTGCCTTCAGTGGCGGATCCTTGCTCCGTACAAATCATTGAATTACAATGGCTTACGGTGTGGATCCAGTCGAGCCCTTGGCAGGCGGATTGCATTGATGCCCTGATTCCATGAGCACACTTCCCACCTTCCTGACGCGCGTGAAAGGCCTGGCGGGTTCCCTGCTCGTCCACGGTGCCTTGGCGGCGATTGCCTGCGTGAGCCTGACCAAAGTCACGGGAGGGGGCAGGGGAGGCCAGGCGGGCGGCGACCCCGGCGCACCCTCCATCCCCGGCTTCTCCGCGGCTTTCCACCCGGATGAACCGCGAGTGGACGGCCAGCGGACCCCCGATGCTTTCCAATTCGATCGGGTGTCGGACGATCAGCCCGTCGAGATCGATCTGCAGAGGCCGGTGATTCCGTTTGACGCGTTCGCCGTGCCGTTTCCGGGCGAAACCCTCCCGCTGCCCGATCCCTCGCTTCCCGCCGATCCCTCAACGGCCCGCTTTTCGTCCGACTTCCGGAGAGCCCGGCTGCCGCAGGCCCAGGCAGGGGAGGCGGGATCTCGTCCGGGCCCCATCGGGGTCGGTCCGAGCGCGGGTTCCGGTACCGGGAAAAGCACGGGCGACGGGAGCGGCGAGGGAGCGGGTCCCGTCCAGGTCTACGGCCCCCGTCCCGATTACCCCCGCGAGGCCCGCCGCCAGTCCATCGAAGGCGTGGTGGTCGTCGAACTTTCCATCCACGCCGACGGCTCCTGCTCCGTGAACCGGATCCTCCAGAGCTCGGGGTCGCCCGTCCTGGACGAGGCGGTCGTCGGGACCGTCGCCACCTGGAAGTACAAGCCCGCCACCGAGGGCGGCCGCCCGGTCACCACCATCGAGCGGATCCGCTTCGTCTTCCAGCTCTCGAAGTAACCCCGGGATTGTGCTACCATCCCGGCATGACCCTCGTGATGTTCCTGTCGGTCCTCTTCCTCCAGGAGGCCGAGGGCTTCCTCAAGTCGGCCGAGGTCAAGCAGCAGCAGCGGGACATCGAGGGCGCGCTCGCCGACTACTCGAAGGCGATCGAGATGAACTCCAAGCTCGCCCCCGCGTACTACGGCCGCGGCGTGATCCTCTCCAACAAGGGGCAGCTTGACAAGGCGCTCGCGGACTACACGAAGGCGATCGAGTCCGACCCCAAGTTCGCCAAGGCGTACTTCAGCCGCGCGATCCTCCGGAGCTACCGCAGCGACGACGAGGGCGCGCTCGCGGACTACACGAAGGCCGTCGAGGCCGACCCCTCCTACGGCAAGGCCTGGTTCAACCGCGGCCTCCTCAGGTCGGGCCGCAAGGACCTCGACGGCGCCATCGCCGACTACACGAAGGCGATCGGCCTGAGCGTGGGCGACGCCGACGCATTCTTCAACCGCGGGAACGCGTGGGCCGCGAAGGGCGATCACGAGAGGGCGATCGCGGACTACACGAAGGTCGTCGAGATCAAGCCCAAGAACAGCGCCGCCTACGTCTACCGCGGCGACTCGCAGGCCAAGAAGGGCGACGCGATCGGCGCCATGCTCGACTTCTCCCGCGCGATCGAGATGAACCCGAAGGACGCCGAGGCCTACTACTTCCGCGGACACGCGAACTACGACCGCCAGGCCTGGTCCACCGCGCTCGAGGATTTCAAGAAGGCGTACGACCTCGACTCGCTCAGCCCGGTCCGATCGGACACGTGCCAGCTCCGCCTCTGGGCCGTGCGGGCGCGGATGGGGCAGTCCGACGTGGCGACGGCCGGGCTCAAGAATTACGCCGCGAAGGAGCGGCGCGGCGGGCGCGCGAACGACTGGTTCTCCACGGTCACCGCGTTCCTCACCGGCGACCAGCCCGAGGCGCCCTTCCTGGAATCGGCCCCCTCGAAGCCGCAGGCCTGCGACGCCCACTTCTACGCCGCCGTCAAGCGCCTCGCGAAGAAGGACGCCGCGGGCGCGGAGGCCCTCCTCAAAAAGGCGCTCGAGACCGGCGTGACCGACACCCCCGAGGCCTCGAGCGTCCGCGCCGAGCTCGAGGCGCTCAAGAAGTGATAAGCGGAGTGCGCCGCACTGGGCTTATCAGCGCGCCGTGGAGCATCCCCAAGGCCAATCGGGGCGCTTCTCGCACAGGGGGTTGAAGGCGGATACTCCGCAGGTGATAAGCGGGGTGCGCCGCACCCGGCTTATCACTTGTCCTTGAACAGGCGGCGGACGTCGCGGGCGGCGGCGCCGGACGGGTCGAGTCTCACGGCTTCGTCGCACTCCGCCTCGGCGTCGGCGCGGCGGCCGAGTTCGAGAAGGGCCCGCGCCCGCGCGAGCCGCACCCGTGCGGACTTTGGTTTCTTCTCCACCGCCTCTTTCGCGACCGACTCCGCCTCGTCCTTCGCCCCCATCGCGATCAGCATGTCGACGTAGGGCTCAACGGCGGTTTCGAGCCCCGGCGCCGCCTCCAGGATCTTCCGGTACTCGACGCCGATCTCGGCGGGCGGCGCCTTCTGCCTGCGGAGTATCCCGATCCGGCGGAACCGGGCCGCCGGGTACCAGCGCGATCCAAGCGGCACCGCCTCGAGAAGCTCCGCGGAGCGCGCGAGGTCGCCGCGCCGCAGCGCGTCGTCGGAAGCGAGGAGGCAGTCCTGGGATTCGCCGTCGAGGAGCAGCCGCGCCTGCCGTTCCTCGGGGAAGCGGTCGAGGGCGCGCTGGAGAAGACGGACGCGGTCGACACGGTCTCTCTCGTCGAGGATCGCCTTGATGCCCTGGCGGAGGAGCGTCCGCGCCTCGGCCCACTCGATCGGACGCCCCTGGACGATCGTCGCAAGGCTCTCCGGGTTCACCTCGGGGAGCACGCTCAGGGCCCGGCGGTGGCCGAAAAACCCGAGCGGCGCGGCGAATTCGAGGTGGAGGCCGTCGTCCGTCTGGACCTTCGCGCCCGCGAGGAGCGGCTCCAGGTCGCGGCTCACCGCCACCAGGTCACACAGGATCCCCCGCGCGGAGCGGACGTCGATCCGCCGCAGGTCCTCGGCGACGGCGGGCCGCGACAGCTGCCGGGCCATCCCTTCCGCGTCGATCGAGTACGGGCGCGGCGAACCCAGAAGGAGATAGTCCCCCGAGACCACGATCTCCCAGAGCGTCGCGTGGGGGAAGACCCGGAGGAATGTTGCGACCGCGTCCCGGAAGACCGGCTCCGTGACGCCGTACGCGTGGATCCACTGGCAGATGAGTCCACCGTCCGCCAGGCGCGACGCGCACGACCGGTAAAATTCCTCCGTGAAGAGCCCGGCCATCCCCGCGATCCAGAGGTTCGAGGGCTCGTTGATGATGACGTCGAACGCCGGGCCGGGCTTCGACATCACGGCGCGCGCGTCGCTCACGTGCGTTGTGACGCGGCCGTCCGCGAGTGGGTTCCTCGTCTCCTCGTCGAAGAAATGCGACGCGCGGACGACGGCCGGCGAGATCTCGATGCAATGCACCTCGCGCGGCTGGTAGCGGAGGCACGACGCGACGGTCATCCCGGAGCCGAGCCCGATCACCGCGACGCGCTCGGCTCGGCCGTGGATCGACATGGGGATGTGCGCGGTGAGGAGCTGCGTCACCTGGTCGATCTGAGTCATCGACGCGTCGGTCTTCCCGTCGATCCGGAGGACGCGGTTCCCGTCCGGGAGCTCGAAGACGGCGACGGAGGCCACGCGGTCGTCGCGCGCGAAGAGGATCTTGCGCGGGTCGGGGACGGAGCGTTTCAGCTCCTCCGGGTCGTTGATGTACGGGCCGCTCTGGATGATCCGGACGTCCCATCCGGGGCGGAAGAAGAGGACGGCCACGATCGCCGTCGCGGCGAGGGACGGCCACAGTCGCCGCTTCGGCCTGGCGAACGAGAGGACGATGGAGCCGATGAGGGCGTGGAGCAGGAGCGCGGCGCCGAGCGTCCCCTGGATGCCCATGGCCGGGATCGAGAGGAACGAGCCCACGAGGGCGCCGAGCGTCGATCCTCCTGTTGCGGCGGCGAGGAGGAGTCCCGCCCTGCCGCGGCCCGCCCACGCGACGGCAACGGGGAAGCAGGTCCCGACGGCGATCG
>JBGPCZ010000125.1:0-18181 GCA_041482015.1 Planctomycetota bacterium
CTTTGAATTTTCACCCCGGCCGCGCCCTGCAGGGCGCGGCCGGGCCTCGATCAAACCCGTGGCCCACTCCTCCTCCCCCGCCCGTCCCTTCCCATGACTTCCCCGCCTCCCCCTAAGCCTCGTTTGTCCGTCCTATCCGCCGACCGAGATGATCCGGAACCGGGCCAATCCAGCTCACGTAAAGGATCTGCTCGGGCACGAGGACTTCGGGAGCCTCAATGCCTACGTCCGGCTCGAGATCCAGGACCTGAAGGATGCTCATCGGAGGTTTCATCCTTGGGAGCAGGACGGAGATGACGCTGCAGAACCTGGGGCGATTCCGGTACCTGCCCCCAGAATATAGCTGGGACTTTGAATTACAACGACTTTGTTGTATTCTTGGTTCCGGACGGAGGGGACATGTACGAGGTCGTCTACTACACGACGGTGCGGGGCGATTCGCCGGTCGAGGAGTTCATCAATGCGATCCGGAGAAGGAGCAACGGAAGGTGGCGGGGTTCCTGGAACTCCTGGCCAGGAAGGGCCACAGCTCAGGCGGCCCTACGCGGATCACGTAAGGGGTGACCTCCGGGAGCTTCGGATGCAGTTTGGACGAAACGAGTACAGAGTATTCCACTTCTTCGTCCAGGGGCAGCGGGTCGTACTCGTCCATGCCTATGCGAAGAAGACCCAAAAACTGCCCGAACGCGAGATGGGGACGGCAGAAGAGCGGATGAAGGATTTCAAGAAGAGGCTGAGTGCCGGGGAGCTGGAGCCATGAAGAAGATGATGAAGATGCGCTACTTTGGCGACTGGCTCAAAGAGAAGCTGCGCGACCCGAGCTTCCGGAAGGGCTACCAAGAAGCCCGGATGGCGGTGATGCTGGGGTACAAGATTCACCAACTCCGGGAGAAGCTGGGGCTGACGCAGGCGGAGCTGGCCAAGCGAATGGGAACGAAGCAGCAGGCGATCGCGCGGCTTGAGCGCGGCGACTACGATGGATTTACGCTGAAGACGCTCGAGAGGATCGCCGAGGCCACGAAGACAGAGCTCGTGATCGATTTTCGTCGCACGGGAAGCTGATCCGGATCGACGGATCCCAAGCGCTCGACAAACCAAAGCCAATCGGAGATTTCCCAACGAGTTCTTAACCAGTAAATAATCCTACTCCAACAATTCCAAGACCACCGGGATGATCCGGAATCGTGCGAACGTCGCGCACGTGAGGGACCTCCTGGGACACGAGGACTCCGGGAGCATGAAGTTCCTACATCAAGCTCGAGATCGTCGACCTCAAGGATGCCCACAGAAAGTTTCATCCGCGGGAGCAGGGGGAGCAGGAGGACGAGGACGGCCTTGGCCGGGGCCGCGGTCAGGACATAGACGTTCCCTGGGCTCCTCAAGATGTTCCCTCTTTAATGTGACTTACATTCATGATATACTTCGGAGGTTCGGAGGGAGGCGGGGTGGCACGGTTCAAATGGGACGATTGGAACCTGGCGAAAATCGCGGCCCATGGGCTGAGTTCGGATGAGGTGGAGCACGCCTACGAACACGCCGTCGGACCGCACGCGAAGCGAGAGGACGACTCCTATGAGACGGTCGGAGCGACGCCCTCCGGGAAGGTCATCCTGATGGCTTGGCGCTACAACGAGGAGTTTGACGCACTGGAGGAAGGATCGGTGATCCGGGTGGTATTCGTGATCACAGCCTATTGAGGGTGAAGATGAACCGTCGCGACAAGGCGCATGCGCCGCGTCCAGACATGATCTGGAGCGAGAAGCACGGCATGTGGATCGACCGGGACACGCGGTCGCCGGAGCGAAAGGCCAAGGATGAGGCGATCGTGAAGTCTCTCGAGGCGGACCAGGGCCGGATCCGGGCGGTCCTCAAGCAGGCACAGGAGGCGTACGACCGGCAGGCTGCGGCCATCGAAGGGGTGGCGCAGAGTCTTGCCGTGAGCCTGCTGGGGCAGCTGGTGGAGGCTCGGAAGAAGGCCGGCCTGACGCAGGCGGAAGTGGCGCGGCGGATGAATGTGCCGCAATCCGCGGTCGTGCGCCTGGAGTCCGCCGCCCACAGCCCGACCCTGGCGACGCTCAGCCGATATGCCGCGGCGGTCGGGGTCAAGCTCGAGGCGCGTCGAATCGCGTAACGCCTACGGCCGGCCAGGCATCGGGTGCACTACAGGCGGAGCAACTCGATGTTCGCCCCCGCCAGACCGCGAACGGGAGGGAGCCAATTGGGAGTCTCCTGCGCTCTCCCTGCCTCCAGGGAGTACGATGCCTTCGGGACGATCATCCCCAACAGCCTGACCGGAACGTGGCCCGGAAGATGGGGCTACCAGGGCCAGGCGTGGATCGAGATCCTCCACTAAGAAGGCGCCGTAGCGCCCCGGCTCCTCTTTGAATTTTCACCCCCCCAAGCCTCGACCCTGGCCCCGATTCCTGGAAGGGTCAATCTGGGCGGAAGGTCCGGGATTCCCGTTATCGGGGCGCGATTTCGGTGACGACCTCGGAGAGGGTCACGCCCTTCGCGCGCACGGCCCGGGCCACCTCGACGAGGTCGGGCCAGTCGTGAAGGAGTCGGCCGAAGCGGGCCACCAGGCGGCGCGCCAGGTCGCGCGCGGCGTCGCGATCCCGCCCCTTGAGAAGCTCGAACGGGAGCACGAAGTCATCGTCGGTCAGCCGCCGGTGGAGCTCGTCAAGGGTTTTCCGGAGATCGGCGGCCCAGAAGGGCGCCGTTCCCTCGAACTGCCGGAGGTCGCTCTCGATCTGCCCGGCCCTCTGGCCGGTCCGCAGCCAGTGGAGCTTCCGGAGGATCTCCTCGAAGTGGGAAAGGGGGAGCGCGCCGAGGTCCATCAGGTGGCGGCCGAGCATCCGCAGCCGGTCGGCGCCCGAGGGACGCGCGGGCCCGGGCTCGAACGACCCCATGAGCATCCCGGTCAGCTCCCCGAAGTGGAGCACGAAGGGCTGCTTCCAGACGTCGTCGGGGGAGAACGCGCGCCGATCGGGCGGGGCGTGGAGGATCGTCCAGGGAAGATGGCCGATCAGGGCGCCGTCGAAGCACTTGCGGAGGGTGAGCGCGAAGAGGCCGTCCTGGAACCGATGGACGGGCATGAACGGGGGGAGCAGGCGGCGATGGTCGAAGCCCGTGCCGTACGTCATGAGGTACGGCCGGTCGCTCAGCGTCGGGACGCGGGCGGCGCGGACGACCTCGCGGCTCGCGCACGCCGAGCGGTACGCCGCCTCCGACGCGAGGAACCGGTCGCGGGAAGGACCGGAGCGGCCGTGGAGCCAGGCGGACGTCCCCATCGCGCAGTCCCCGGCCAGGCCGATCTGCGTCACGCGCACCTCGGCCTCTCCCGACGTGAGCCTCTGAAGGAATCGGGAGTCCATCGTGTCCAGGTCGATGGCGCCGCGGGACGCGGGCCCTCCGACCAGCCCCCCGAGCTCGCGTCCGAGGTACTCGCCGTGCAGCGCCATGAAGTCGCGCGAGACGACCGGCGAAGCCTTGAGCGCGGAGTCACGATCGGGATGGAACCAGGTGTCCGCCATCTCGATCTCGGAGGAGAGGGCGAGACGATCCATCTCGCCGCCGGGGACGCTTCCGATCCGGCAGACGGTGTCGTCGTCGACACTGACGAAGAGTTCGCCGATCGTCTCGAGCAGGAGCGCGTTCCGGTTGGCCCCGGTCGTGCGGCCGCAGTTCTCCGGATCAAACAGCGCGAACTCGACCGTCTCCGGGTCCGCCCCTTCGCGGACCATCGCGTCGGCGAAGCGCCGCTTCTCCGGGGGCCCGCCGTAGCGGATCCCGGGGCCGAGCTTCTCGCGGGTGCGCCGGCGCATCTCGGGGTCGGGCGAGTCGTCCAGGACGATGAAGCGGCAGGGCCGGCCGTGGGTCTTCGCGTTCTCGACGTAGCTCGCGAGGCAGCGTTCGAGGCTTTCGGGCCGGTCCTTCGTGACGATGCCGAGCGTGGCCGGGGGCTGCGGCTCGGGCCGCCCGGGCTTCATCCGGCGGCACCGGTCGAGGAGATCGCGGCGCGACACGAGGAGGCCCGCCTCCGCGAACCGGAGGAGCCGCTCGCGGATCACCTGGATCTCCGCCGGAGGGAGGCCGCCGATCCGCCCGATCTCGCGGGCGTGGTCGTCGAGCGTGCGGAACTCGTGGCATGCGTGGAGCAGGTCGACCTCGATCCCGGGGAGGAGGTGGGCGCGCTTCACGTCCTCGGAATAGACGAGCTCGCGCTCCGTCCCCATGCGGAAGGTGGCCACGCCCAGGGCGCGGAAGAGGTCGGTCTCGCTCACGGGGAGGGGATTCTAAGAGAAGAAAGAAGGAAGAAGGAAGAAGAAAGAGGAAAGACGAAGGGAGATCAGGAGATCATCGGAGATGCGGCGAGGGAAGGCTGCGGATTCCTTGACAAGGACGAGAGACGGCGGGTACTATCCCCACAAGATAAGAGGAACACCCAATGGACTGGCAGAATTTCGAAGCGGTCTGGGGAGTCATGGGGCTCAGCGAGGCGCAGCAGCGCGAGGTCCAGGGCGGCACCACCTCCTCCAACCGCGTTGCGACCTTGAGGTGCGCGCTCCAGACTTACCTGACCGACATCCAGAATTGCGGACGGTCGACCGCCCGCTCGGTCCTGCTGAGCAACATCCGGAACAACACCTGCACTTCGTGCGGGTACGGGTCGGTCTAGGCTAGACCTCCGGCGGTGGGAGTCACGCCCCGGAAGGTCGGGATCGCCTTCACGATCCGCGAGAAGTTCAGCTGGGCGCTCGAGAGCCTCAAGCGCCTCTACCGGCACACCGATACCCCCTTCACCCTTTACGTCGTCGACAGCATCTATCCGGCCCCGGTCCGGGACGACCTCACGCGCTTCCTTGCGGACAAGGAGAACGTCGTCTGGATCCCGTCCGACCGATTCCTCTATCCGAACCAGGCGCTGAACGAGGCGGTCGCCCGGCTGAAGGAGCCGTACGTCTGGCTCGTCCAAAACGACGTGCTCGTCGAGCCCGGGTGCGGCGACCGGATGCTCCAGGCGTTCGAGGAGCTCCGCTGCGACATGGTCGCGCCCGCGGTGTTCGAGATCCAGGACGGCCGGCTCCGTGACCACCATCGGGAGATCGACGACGAGATCATCGTGCAGGTGGAGGACGTGGTCGTCGTCGGCTATCCGAACGAGGCGCCCCGCGAGGCGGGTCGGCGACGGGTCCATCACTTCGAACTCCACAGCCTGATGATGACGGCCGAGGCCGCGCGGCGGGTCTGCCCGCTCCCGGTGCTCAACACGCGCGAGCACTACGACCTGGCGATCCAGGCGTGGAAGCTGGGGATGTCGGTCTATCTGGAAGACCGGTCCCGGGCGACGTACGTCCTCCCGCCGATCCGGGAGTACGATTGCGATTATTTCAGGTTCCGCTGGGACCGTGAAGAGGCCCGGCGATCCTATCGGGCGATCGAGGCGCGGTGGCCGGACGTCGTGAACCTGCCCGAGGTGAGCGGATATATCGACTGGCTTCAGAGGTACCTCGGTTCCGACCAGGTGCTCCGCGCGGACAGCCCCACCCCCGAGCTGCCCGAGCGGCTCCATCCCGCCTGAGCCCGCCTCAGGGTCCCCAGCGGAACGCCTCGCGCAGCGTGCCGGAGAGCCGGAAGAGGAGACGTTCCTCGCGGACCACGAGCCGCGCGCGCGTGATGAGCCCGAGCCGGAGCGTCCCCACGCGGCCGTCCCGGGCCGTGAGATGGTCGTCGGCGAGAGCGATCTCGACTCGATAGACCGGCTCGGACGCGGGGGCGCCGTCGGGGCCCGCGACGTCGGGGGAGATCGACCTCACCTTGCCCTTCAGCCAGCCGAACGTCGCCTCCGGGAACGTGGGCACGTCGACGCGCGCCTCCATGCCGGGATTGACGAAGCCGGCTTGCTGGCCCGGGACCCAGACCTCGGCCGCGAATCCCGTCCCGTCGGGCGCCACCTGGTAGATTTGCTGCCCGGGCTTCACGACTTCGCCGACATGGCGGACCGCCGCGAAGGTGACCAGGCCGCGGACCGCGGACCGGATCTGCATCCTCCCGAGCTGGTCCTTCTTCTGGCCGCGCTGCGCCTCGAGGGCCTCCGTCCTCCGGGAGATCGTCTCGCGGTCCCGCTCGACGTCGGCGCGATGCCTCGCAAGCGCGAGCGACGAGCTCGACTCGGCCTCCGCGAGCGCCAGGCGTGCGGCCGCCTGGTCGGCGGCGGGGACGAGTCCCGTCAAGCCCTCCAGGCGCTCCAGCTCCTGCTTTCGGCGGAGGACCCCGACGCGGGCCAGTTCGAGCTCGCCCAGCCACGAGATGAACCGTTCGTGGTGGAGCTTCAACCCCTCGAGAGGAGTCTTCTTCTCGGGAGCATACTGGGCGAGCGCGACCGCCATGAGGTCGAGCTCGATCTTTTCGGGCCGGAGGAGGCCGAGCTCGCGGTCGATCTCGGCGAGCTCCAGCGTGAGCGGGACGGAGTCGAGCGTGAGGAGGAGCGCGCCCTCCTCCACGACCTGGCCTTCATGGACGTGCACCGCCACGACGCGACCGCCGACCTCCGCGTCGAGGAGCCGGACGCGGCCGACCGGGCGGATGCGGCCGTCGGCCGTGACGATGACCGGCACACGGACGATGTACGACCAGGCTACGAGGACCACCGCGAGAAGAAGGAAGGTGTAGAGCGTCCCCCGGACGAATTTCGGCGGTTCCTGGGCCAGGAGCACCGAGGATTCGCGCAGCTCTTCGAGCCTAACGAGTTTCATCCGACGTCCCGCAGAATTGGGCGAACAGGCCTTTGGACCGGGCCAGGGCGGCCGGCGTCCCCTCCTCGACAATCCTTCCCCCCTGGAGGACGAGGACGCGGTCGGCCATCCGCGCGAGCGCGACCCGATGGGTGGCCATGATGATGGTGGTCCCCCGGAGGGCCATCTTGAGGCGGAGAAAGATTTCGCGCTCCATGTTCGGGTCGAGATGGGCGGTCGCCTCGTCGAGGAGGAGGACCTTGGGGCGTCGGGCCAGGGCGCGCGCGAGCGCCAGCCTCTGGCGCTCCCCACCCGAGAGCCGCGCGCCCGCCTCGCCGGCCTCGGTCTCGAACCGGCCCGGGAGCTTCTCGATGAATTCCCCCAGTCCGAGGATCCGCGTGGCCGCATGGAGCTGCTCCGGGGGGATGTGGGCGCCCGCGAGGCGGAGGTTGTCCAGGATCGTTCCCGCAAAGGTCCGGCACTCCTGATCCACGGAGGCCATGCACAGCCGCAAGGCGTCGAGATCGTAGTCGCGGATGTCGACGCGGTCGACCAGGATCTTCCCCGATTGCGGGACGTAGAAGCGCTGGAGGAGTTTGAGGAGCGTGCTCTTGCCCGAGCCGCTCTCGCCCACGATCGCGAGGATCTCGCCGGCCGCGGCCTGGAACGAGATGTCCTTCAGCGTCTCCTCCTGCTGCCCGTAGCGGAACGAGAGGCTCTCGACCCGGATATTCCCCTGGATGCGTCCGATCGGGACCAGCCTCTTCTTCGGGTTGGCCTCGGGCTCCGCGTCGACGATGTCGGTGGCGCGGTCGAGCGTGGCGAGCGCTTCCTGGACCTGGAGGACCATGTCGAGGAGCGAGAGGAAGGGCGAGAAGATCGAGCCGGCGAGGGTGATGCAGAAGATGAGCTGACCGAGCGAAAGCTCCCCCCGCATGACCATCTGTCCGCCCAGCCAATAGATGAGGACGACCGCGACGGCCGCGAACACGAGGTTCACCACCCGGGGGATCATCCCCAGGATCTCCATGCGGGCCGAGAGCCGGATGGCCTGGCTGATCAGGGGCTCCGTCCGTTCGATCATCATCTCCTCGGCCCCGGAGGCCTTGAGGGTGGCGATGCCGCCGAGGCTCGAGACGATCTGTGCTTCCAGCTTCCCGCCGGTCTTGAGCGACTCCTGGTAGGCCTTCCGGAGGGGGAACCGGGTCAGGATCGTGACGAGCGCCATGACGGGAAGGACGCCCATGATCGCGAGGGCGAGCTTCCAGTGGAAGAGGAAGAGGCAGAGTCCCGTCAGGACCAGGGTCAGGGAATTCAGCGCGAGCGTCACCGGGGCGCGGGTCACCAGCGCCCGGAGTCCCAGCAGGTTGCTGAACCGGTGCATGATGTCCCCGAGCCGCCGGCTGTCGAAGTACGACATCGGAAGGCGGAGAAGGCGGTGGAGGGTCGGGAACATCAGATGGACGGAGACTCTCTGGCCGAGCGTGACCAGGAGGAGCGTGTTCACGACGGTGAAGAGCCCCGAGATGACCGCGAGGGCGACCGCGAGGAGCGCGAAGAGGTGGAGGGTCCAGACTTCGCCCGAGGGGAAGACGTGGTCGACGATGTTGGAGAAGAGGATGGCGGTTCCGTAGGCCAGCCCGGACATGAGGACGGAGGCTGCGAACGCCTCAAAGAGGAGCCAGCGGTGGGGCAGGATGAGACCGATGAGTCTGCGGAAGAGCCCGGGCGCCTGCATGGCCGAGGGCAGGCCGTGCTCGCGCGCGAGGAGGAGCGCGTTCCCGGTCCATCTCTTGAGGAATTCCTGGGACGTGAGCTCGGCCAGCCCTTCGGCCGGATCGGCGATGACGAGATGGTTGTCACGAACCTCGTGGACGACGACGAAGTGGCCGTTGCCCTGCCTGAGGACGTGGGCGATAAAGGGGGTGGGGAGTTCGGTCAGCGCCTCGGGGACGGCGGCGATGGCGCGGCTCATGAAGCCCAGGCTCTGCGCGGCGGTGGAGAGGCCCAGGAGGTTGGTTCCCTCCAGGAGGGTTCCGGAGGCCTCGCGGAGCCGGTGCCAGGAGGGCCGGTCGCCGAACCTTTGGGCGACCGTCGCCAGGCACGCGACGCCGCAGGTGGAGGCGTCGTCCTGAAGGACGCAGGCGTAACGTTTCATCGTGGGCGGTCCATACTCCCCCCGGGACGGAGTATTCTAGCGTCTGGCCCCGGCAATGCAACGGCCGGGTCGGGACGGACCGTGCACTCCCCGCCTCACCCCCAAGGCTCGTTTGTCCGTCCTATCCGCATCCGCTATCAGGGAGTCGAAGTTGGCCCTACCTGCGGACCGAGGGGTACTGCGCGGCATGTCTCTGGACATACCATTCGCGGAGGCGTGGGAGAGCCCCGAGCCGGACCTGCGGATGAATGTGGTGGACGACGTGGTACCCGATGTTCCGCGGCGCCAGGCCAAGCGAACCCGCCAGACCGAGATGGTTGTCGTTCGTCGTCCTCAGGATCGTTTCGATCCGGCGGTCGGCGATCTCCTCGTAGCGGTGCTCGATCAGGAGCCGGCGCGCCGCCAGAAGACCCGCCAGCATCACCGGCACGACGTATCCCCAGAGAAGCATCGAGGGCCGCGACAGCACGAGAGCCAGGACCAGGCCTTGGAATGCCAGCTGCCCCCACTCCGCCCGGGCGCAATCGATCACCTCCCGGGAATACCGAAGCTCGTGGCGCGAACGATCCTGGAGAAACGTGCGGGCGTAGAAGCTCCTGAGCAATGGCACGATTGAAGCGATGGACCCGACGAGCGCCCGGACGGTCCAAAACGGGAAGAGCGCCAGCCCCCGCAGCACGTTCACCATCCGCCAGAGCGCATCCTGCCGGCCCCTCTTGAAGTAGGGGTCCTCGGGCATGCCGCTGTCGCGATGATGCCGGAGATGATGGTAGCGCATCGCGTTCAGCGTGGTCGCGATGGGGTACCCACAGAACGTTTCCACGAAGCGGATTCCCAGCGACTTCCTCCGGAGAGGCATGTGGGCCGAATCGTGAAGGATGACGCCCAGCGCATGGAAGCGTCCGGCCAGGAGGAAGGCGAGAGCGGGATAGAACCATCCCGGGGAGGCCGCGACCGCGACCCAGAGAAGTCCGATCAGGGCCCACTCCTCGACCGTCATCCGCGCGAGACCGGCCGGGGTGGGTGCTTCGAGGAATTCGCGCGGGATCTCGCTCCTGGAAAGACGTGCGGCCGGAGCCGCGTCCAGCGCGCGTTCGAGATCGTGCGCCAGGTGATCCGCCTCGTGGGATCGTTCCGCTTCCAACGATTGCACGGCTGTCCTCCCCCGCTAGGCCGACCAGGCCTGCGACCCCGCGTCCCGCCCCAGGACGAGCGAAAGGGCCGTCATCCAATACCGCGCCGAATCGAATCCGTAGCCGCCGAGGGCAGGCTGGGCGTGGTCGACCTGCGGCAGCAGGACGTGCGGGAGCCCCGGCCAGATGAGATCCTCCAGATAGAATTGACCGTCATGGGCCCGGCCCGGACGGATCTCTCCCAGCCGTTCATGGAACGAGTCGAGCCAGGCCGTCGGCCGCTCGGACCACGACGCGGTCTGGAGTATCGGAAACGGCCAGTCGAGCCCATCCACCCCGGCGACGAGAGACGGCCAGGCGACGGAGGTCAGTTCGCGGCCCCCCGCCCTCGCGCGAAGGAGATTGAGAGCCGCTCGCTCGAGGGAATCGACTACGCGCCGGCGCAGTTTGACGGACGGCTCCCGGTGCCGTCCTTCCAGGATGCTCTCCAGGACGGGGGACGGACCGTGCGGCGTCTGGGAAAGAACCACGCCGGCGCAGCGCGCCGCGATCGACGCCTCCTGCGCGAGGAGCGACAGGCACTCGAATCCTCCCCGGCTGTGGCCGCAGAAGGTCAGCCGCTCCCGCGTCTGTCGGCTGCGGATCTGCCTTGTGATGACGGCCACGTTCCCCGAGACCAGGCCTCCCGGGGAGTTGTCGGCGATCCAAGCGTCGAATCCGAGGGCGCGAAGCGCGGTGCAGGGCGCGACGAGATTGCCCGGCATGTAGGAGCCCAGGTATCCGCGCACCAGGATGACGGTCGTCGTCGCGGCCTGCCGCCGGAGGCTGTGTTCGACGAAGGAGATGCCCCTCCTCCACGCTTCGATGAACCGCGCGGTCCAGTCGGGATGGGGCCGGGGGTCGAGCGCGGGGGTTCGAGGATAGCACTCCCGGTATCTCTCGAAGCCTTCCGGACTCCAGGAACGTATCGCTTTCGCCATGCCTATACCATCGCCATTTCGAAGGCGGGAGGGGCAGCATCCTCGGCGGGCTTCATGCGATCCTGCTGCCCCGGCGGAACGACCGCATAGAGAGTGATCGGAACGGTGTGCTGCACGAATCCCCCCAGGTCGCGGCCCAGGTTCCAGGACTCGAAGTCACATAGGGCGACGCCATGCCAGTCCGAGCGCTTCCCCCGGTCGAACACGTCATCGAGCATGACGCGAAAGGCGCGTGCTCTCGACTCGGGTGAGAGCCGGGCTGCGAAGGTCAGATGAGTCAGGTAAGGCGTGCGAAGCGGCTCGCCGTCTTCGGGCACGCGGAGCGAGGACCCGGGCAGCCAGCGCGCCGCTCGACCGAGCAATCGGAGCGACCGGGGCACGCGGGACACCACGGTCTGCTTGGCGACACAGGGGGACCACGGGGCCATGCAGGCCACGACGCCCTGCGGGTCGCTCACGTAGACGAAGTCCCGGATGGACAGCCCTTCCCAGGCGGCGATGCGTCGATCCAGTTCCCCGCGGAAGCCCATGAGCATCCGTCGGTTCACCTCCTCCATGAACGCTCTCAACATCGCATGGTCCCCGTCCCCCGCCTGCTGCAGACGCCATTCCCGGGGAAGCCTGGACCGGCCCGAGAAGGGCATTCTCATCATGAGATTCCGCATCTTGAACGGCGCGATCGGGACCAGGCGCGGAGACTCGGCCCGCCGTCGGCCTCCGGTCCTTCGATCGTCCTGGAACGCGGCCCGGGCCGCCCGGTTGCCGTCCAGGACCACCGTGAACCAGTGCGTGCACTCTCTTAGCTCATCGATCTCGCCCGCCCGCGACACGAGGTCAGAAAAGAGTCCGCGCCACGCAGAGGGCAGATCACGGCTCCAGCGTATCCGGAGGTCTCCCAGGTAGCCCACGGTAGTCGGCTGCCCCCCGACCCAGCCGGGGCGCAGCGATAGACTTCCGACCCCCTGGAGGGCGCCGCGGCGGTCTTCGCTCACGAGAACGAAGGAGCGATCCGATTGATAGTCGAGCAACTTGAAGAAATCCGGCCGGCGCCGGTACTGGACGTCGAAGGCCGACGTCTGCATGGACGTCTGCTCGAAGAACTCCAGGATCCTGGCATTGTCGGCACGCGTCGCCAGCCGCGCCGTCGGGCATCGCTCGACCACCTCGGAGAGTCGCATAACCGCCTAGAAATACCGCTTCTCGAGAAGGGAGAGGTCTTCCGGAAACGGCACCGGCGGCCGGAAGGCCAGGACGTAGCGGTACCAGAGAGGCTGCGTTTCCTCGAAATTGCTCCGGGAGCGGAGCTCCTGCCAGGGGAGCGACGGACGCCGGTGATGGGTGAGGTTGTAGTTGAAGTTCAGAAAGAGAAGCCGGACCAGGAAGGGGAGCCTCAGGTTGTACGCCCCTTCCACGAGGTGGAGCGGCGTGTGGAGATGATAGATCCACTGAAGCGACGACCAGGTGAAGGCGAAGGCCGCATAGGAGACGGCCAGGGTCTGCCAGCGCCACGGGCCGAAGGCCACAAGGAGCCCCCAGGCCGCCAGAAGCGCGATCCCTTCGAACCGCATGATCGACCACTCGCGGGCGCTGAAATCGCCGAAGCCCGCCGCGAAGGTGTTGAAGCGGTCGTTGCGAGAAAGCCGCTGGACCGTCTTGTACGGAAGGAGCGGCGCCACGAGCGGGAAGAAGAAGCAGCCGAGCCAGATGCCCCCCAGGATCGCGGCATAGTAGCCGATCCTCTTCACCCACGGGTGTTCGCCCTCGTGGATAAACTCTCCGCGCTCGGCGGCGGTCCGGTTGCGTCGATGGTGCCCCCAGTGCTGAACCTGCAGGAGCGTCGGCGAGGTCCCGAACAACGTCGACGTGACCCAGCCGATCAGATAGTTCAACCTCCGGTCGCGATGGGCGTTCCGGTGGCAGTATTCATGAAGCATCGTGAAGACGCCCTGCATCATGATGCAGAAGAGCACGAGGGCCGCCCCCCGTGCGGTCCAGTGGAGCGCCTTGCAGTCGATGGCGCTGAGGAGCGCGGCCCAGAGCGCCACCTGCCCGACGATGACCAGGAGGTTGCTCCGGCCGTAGCGGCCCAAGCTCCCCCAGGAGGGTTCGGCCTCCGGGACGAGAGGGAGCCCCTCGACCGGGATCGCCTGGGCGGATCTCATTGGAGGGTCCCCTTCCATAGATGGAGGACAAGTTCGCGGCCGGGCCGCCGCTTCCCCGAAGGAAAGGCGGCGGGCAACTCGTTCCACGGAATCGCCGGGGAGGAGTGGTGCTCGCGGTGATAGTTGATGTTGTAAGGCCAGATCGTAAGACGGCCCAGGAGGCCCGGGGACCAGCTCAACGAGCAGCTGGGGTCGGCGTCCTCCGTGGTATGCTCCGCGAAACTGCGGAGCTTCATCAGGACCTGGAGCACCGTCAGGTACGGTACATACCAGAGAAGGATCGCCCGCATCGTCGGACCCGGCCAGAGGATCAGAGACGCCGCGAGGGCCCCGTAGAAGCACACGAACTGCACGACCAGTTCGGGATACGCCCGGGTCGTCGGAAGCCGGAGGGGTTTCCCGGGCCGGCTTTCCTGGACATACGATACCGTCGTTCGAATCGCGTTCCAGACAAAGAGGTCTCCCAGGAGTTGACGGCCCAGCGCCAGCGCCGCCAGCGGCCGGAACTTCCAGGGTTGTCCTCGATACAGGATCGTGCGCTCCGGGTCTCGCTCCGTCGCCAGGTAGCGGTGATGGTTGATGTGGAGCGCGCGATAGAGATGGAGGGGCAGAAAGAGGGGAACGCCCACGAAGAGATTGATCAGGAAGTCGTTCAACCGGCGCGCCCGGGCGGCCAGGCCATGGACCCCGTCGTGGTAGAGAATCAGGATCGCGTGTTGTCGGGTGGCGATCACAAGTCCGGCCGCGATCGCGACCGGAAGGCACCAATAGCGCATCGCGGCGGCCCCGGCCAGGACGATGACCGACCACTCCAGGAGAAACGCGAGGAGGGTCGGCGCATTCAGAAGTCCGCGAGGCGCCTCCTCGAGGCCCCCCGATTCGAAATCCCGAAGGATGCGCAGGCCGCAGACTGCCACGCCCACTCCGAACCCGAGGCCCGTCGCCACGTCCGGCACGAAGTGTTGCTTGGTCAGCAGGGTCGAGGCGGCAAGGGCAATCGTCCAGGACGAAAGGATCAGGGCGGCGCGTCGCCAGAAGCCGGCATCCTCCCCACCCCGCCGCCAAAGCACGACGGCGGCCGCGGCGATGGACGCTGGAAGCGCCACGTGACCGCTGGGAAGCGCGCAACGCGGGGTATCCAGTCGTTGGACCAGCGCCAGGAGGGACCCGGCAGGCGCCCAGGAGCGCCCTGCGATCTCCGTCGGCAGAAGGTTAAAGACGAGAGCATTCAGGAGCCCGCACGCCAACGTAACGGCCAGGACCTCATTGAAGCGGTCCCGATTCCTGGCCAGGAGGATCAGCGCCGGCACGAGGAGGAGATAGGTCACATACACGAAGGCCGCGGGCGGCAGCAACGGTACAAGTTCATCCAGGCGACCCGCGTGGATCTTCAACGGGGTCCACAGCGGAGCCCGCGACGCCAGCGTGTAGAGGCCGATCGTCGAAAGGGTGTAGGTCCCCCAGGCCTGCCAGGGCCGGTCTCTGAGCATCCCGAGAAGGGTGCCAGGCGGATGCGCGCTACGAGTCATGGGTCCCCGCCAGGCGATCGCGCCATCCGAACTCCCGTCTCAGATAGGCGGGCTTGACGTTCCCCACGCGCTGCCCCAGCCTCTCGCAGCCGCGGACATAGCGCTCGCATCCGGCCGTGACCGAGACTCCCTCCACCGGGTCCAGCTGACCCAACCGCCTGCAGTAATCGTAGTGGACGGATTGCCGGAGCCGCTTCTCGACATAGGTCGCGGCGGGAGCGGCGATTCCGGACTCGACGAAGAACTCGTAGCGGGGCGGCCGGCCCCATTCCGGCGCGAGCATGAGGAGCCCGCCCAGGCCGAAGAGGGCCGACGCGTCCTCGAGAATCGGCCCGACGAAGACCTCGCTCAGTTTCTCCCCGCACAGGTCGCTCGTGTCCCCCGTCCGTCCGACGAACTCGAGGCAGCTGGGGGCGACGACCTCCACCTGGTCTCCGAGGCTGTACCGGGCGAAGCCGCCCCCGGTCGTCATGAGCACCGAGTAGCGCGACCCCACCTCGAGCTCATCGACCAGCCGGCAACGGCCGTCCGGGTCCATGAATTCCAGGAAGTGCGACGTGAGGGCCGCCGAGGGCGCCGGCCGGCCCATCTCCGGGAAGCTGACGACCCCTTCGGTGGCCAGCAGCCCCTTCCCCTGGATCTCGACGCCGGGAAAGAGCTCCCGGAGTTCCGGAACGAAGCGGCGCGAGGGCCCGCTCGTCCAGCAGCTGATCAGCTTGAGTTCCGGCCAGAGTTCGGCCGGGCGAAGCCCCCGCGGAAGCCGGCTCATCAGGATGGACAGAAAGCTCGGATTCCAAACCGAGATGAAGCGCAGGTCGCGATTCGCGATGAGATGCCGCAGCGTCTCGCGCCGGCTCTCCTCGACATCCGCGATCCGGCAGAGGCTCCGGGGCACCGCCATGACCCAGCCCGCCAGCCGGCGCTCCAGGGAGGACAGGTACTCGGAGTCATCCTCGAAGCCGACCGCCAGACCTCCCGGCGTGGTTTCCTTCTCCCGGGCCACCGGGCTGATCGACCAGTACTGGCTACCGCCGAGAAGCCCCGGCCGTCGTGCGAAGAGGTCGAACATCCAGGCACTGATCGCGTTCTGGAATTCCCGGCGCAGCGACTCCGTGTACGGAATGTATTTCGCGGCCCTCGACGAGCCGCTGGTCTTTTCCATCATGACGACGGGCTCGACGGTGAGGACGTTCGGCTCGCCGTTCCGGATCCTTTCGACCCACGGCTCGAGGTCCTCGTAGCTCACCACCGGAACGGCATCCTGGAACTCGGAGATGCTCCGGATCTTTTCATAGGCGTGCCGACGTCCGTACTCGCTGCCGGCGTTCCGCCGCAGGAAGTCCAGGAGGATCGTCTCCTGGGCGCGGCGCGGATCGCGACGGGCGCGACGATACGCCCGGTGGGCGCGCGCACTCCCGGCCATCCAGAGGAGATTCCCCGCCCAGTGCCGGATCATGCGACGGCGGCCGGACGCTGCAATGCTTCCAGCGCGGAGCGTCGGTTGTTCTCCAGCGAGAACTCCGTGATGCAGACCAGTTCGTCGCCCCTCAGGTAGCCCGGGTTTCTCTCCGTGAAAAACCGGATGTGGGGATTCTCGAGCTTGTGCGGAGGAGGGACGGCGAGGTCCCCGTCCAGGCACTCGCGGGGTTCGCGCACCCTGATGATGCCGTCGTGGTACTCATCCGGATACTTCATGCGGCCCAGGGCTTCGATCAAGGCGCCCTCGAGCGGCGGCGTCGGGCGGTTGTGGCATGGAAAGAACTCGCGGAAGAAGAGCGGCAGGTAGAAGTACGTGCGGTAGCCGCTGCAGATCAGGTACCAGTAGATGGGGACCGAGGGCGCTTCCCGCTTGACGTCGGCCATGAAGCGGCACTGGGTGCGGCCGAATTCGAGATCGCCCCAGAACTCGCGCTCGATGATCGTGTTCCCGTTGAAAATGGCGCGCACCCGGCGGCCGAAAAGCGGGAGATCGTAGATCTTGAGCGTCGTGAACCCGCGGATGACGCCCGGCGTATCCCTCACGAGAAGAACCATGTCCTTTTCCGCGAGATCGCGGTCGAAGGTCGGCCGATCGACTCTCCGGTAGTAGCGCTCGAAAAGCTCGTAGAGTCGGTCCGCATCGGCCTGGCCCAGCCGCTCCCGGCCGACGACGGATCCGGTCAGTTTCGCGTCCATATCAAATCCTCAATAGGACTTCCTGGGTCAGTTCAGCGGGGGCCTCGTGCCCCTCGGCGGCGGAGCGCCGCAGGGCCCGGATGTGCCGCCCCAGGAGATCGGCGTCGCTGTCCACGAACGAGCGCCCTAGCCGGCGGATCTGCTCCCCCTGGATCTTGAGCAGGTCCACGTCCTCCTGGATGACGCGGCGGCAGTAGGTGCGGAGAAACGGTTTCGCCATCCACACGGGAAGCGGCAGGCGCCACGTGATCGCCGTCGTGACGTCGATGGCGAACTCCTCGCGCTGGGTGCACTGCGACGTGATGATGAAATGCGAATCGTCGCCGAGAGAGTAGTCCACCCGGGAGGTCGAGGGCAGCAGGAAGCGGTCCGTGTGCTTCATCGCGGTTCCCCGCGGGAAGAAGAGCCGCGGCCCGAAGCCCTCCAGTTCCGGCTCATCGAGAAAGCGGGCTTCCACGGACTCCCGGGAACGCTGCACCCGCGCGCGGGTGGGCCTCTGGACCTCCCCGCGGAATTTCCCGGGGTGGACGAAGATCGTGTGGGGCACGTCCAGGAAGTTCTCGAGGCAGAGTTCGACGGGGGCTTCGAAGCGGGTGTGCATGAAGAAGCTGCCCCAGCCCGCCTCGCCGTGGTGTGCGAATCGCTCCGGCCCGCGTTCGGGGGTCCCGTCCCCGATCCAGACCCAGAGATGCTCGTCGCTTTCGACCACCGGGAAGGCGCGCATGGACGCCGCATTCGGCAGCTTCGCGCCCTTCTCCAGGGCGGGGACGTCGCAGAGCGTCCCCCGGCCGTCGTAAGTCCACCCGTGATAGGGACACTGGAGGCAATCGCCCCGGACCTTCCCCTTCGAGAGCGCCATGCCCCGATGCGCGCAGCGGTCAAGAAGGGCCTGAGGCCTTCCCTGCGAGTCGTGGTAGAGAACGACGGGGTTCCCCTCCACGCTCCGGTGGATCGGCAGCTTCCCGAGCTCCGAAGCGGGAGCGGCGATATACCAGTAGCCCTTCAAGGTGAGCATGGGGCCCCTTCCATCTAGATGTGCGTTGAAAGCAAGCGGGGTGCCATGTTCAAGATCGTCTTGAAGCGAAGGAAATCTTCAATCGGTATGAAACAGGCTGCACAGGTGTGAACCCGGCAACCAGGCGGCGCCAACACCTGCACAGAGAGAGGACCGTGGCGACTAAAAAGTCGCACAAGGATTTCGTGCTGAAGCTGGAATGGAAGCTGGTGGGGACGGAAGGATTCGTGAACAGCGGGGTGCAGATCCGGAGCCGGCGGATCGACAAGCCCGCGAACGAGATGAAGGGTTACCA
>JBGPCZ010000126.1:0-18150 GCA_041482015.1 Planctomycetota bacterium
AGCCGGAGGTCACGTAGAGCAGGTCGCCCTCGGCGAACGGCGTGGCGATCGTGATGCCCGACATCCCCGAGAGCCACCACAGGAGCTTTCCGTCGAGATCATAAGCGCGCACCTTGCCCGTTCCCGGCGTGATGATCTCGGCGCGCCGGCTGTTCTCCCAGACGTACGGGGTGGCCCAGTTGCTCTTCTCGTCGCGCTCGACGCGCCAGATCTCCTTCCCGGTCCGCTTCTCGAGCGCCAGCAGCCACGACTTCTCCTCGTTGTCGTTCACGAGGTAGATCCGGTCGCCGTGCAGGACCGGCGAGGCCGCCGGCCCCCAGCCGTTGCGCGTGCGCTGCGCCTCGAATTTCTTCGTCCAGACCTCCTTGCCCTCGAGGTCGAAGACGAAGAGGCCGAGGTTGCCGAAGTAGAAGTAGACGCGCTCGCCGTCGGTCACCGGCGTCTCGGACGCGAAGCTGTTCTTGATATGGATGGAGCCCTTGGACTCCCCCTCGTGGACCTTCTGCTTCCAGAGGGTCTTGCCCGACGCGAGGTCGAGGCAGCTCGCCCACCATTCCTGCGCGGCCCTCGGCGGCTGGGGCCGGTCGCCTCCGAAGTACAGCCCCTTCTTCGGGGCCTCGAGCTCGGCCTGGCTGACGACCGTGGTCAGGAAGATCCGGTTTCCCCACACGATGGGGGACGACCAGCCGCGGCCGGGAAGCTCCGCCTTCCACTCGACGTTTTCCGTCGCCGACCAGCGGTCGGGGAACGTCGCGGTCTCCGCCACTCCGCGCGCGCCGGGTCCGCGGAACTGCGGCCAGCGTGGCCCGGGATCCTGCGGACTCGGGGTGGCGCCCAGGAGCGCCAGGACGATCGCGGCGGTTCTCATGCCGTGCGAGGATATGACAAACATTGGAGACCCGCAAGCGCGGAATGGGAGGTATAAAGAGGGGAAGTGAGAGGGTTGGATTCGGATCGAAATCAATAAGGAGGATCCATGAACGCAGCGCTGCTTGCGGCACAGTACGAACATCGTTCCCAGGGGGGGAGCGTCATTCCGTTGATTGTCGGGCTGGCCTTCGCCGTGGTGATCATCGCCAGCTTGTGGAAAGTATTCACGAAGGCCGGCGAGCCGGGATGGGCGTGCCTCGTCCCGATCTACAACATGTACATCCTTCTGCGGATTGCCGGCCGGCCCGGATGGTGGATCCTTCTCTACTTCATCCCCATCGTCAGCCTTGTCATCGCGATCATCGTCTCGATCGACATCGCCAAGGCGTTCGGCAAGGGGACGGGGTTCGGGATCGGGCTGGCGTTCCTGGGATTCATCTTCTTCCCGATCCTGGGCTTCGGCGACGCGCAATACGGAGGGGGCTCCGCGAAGCCCGCGGCCTAAGCTTTCGATCACGGTTGCGCCGGAGATCTTCTCCGGCGCGACCGTGGGATGTCCCTACCGGATCTTCAGGGGATGTCCCTGCGAGGTCCAGACCTGCATGCCGCCGCGGATGCTCTTCACGTTTTCGTAGCCCTGCCCTTTGAGCAGCTGCAGCGCGGCGAAGGAACGCTTGCCGACGCCGCAGATCGTCACGATCGGTGACTTCTTGTCCGCCGGGAGCCCCTGGACCGGACCCGCCTGGATCGCCTGCAGCGGGATGTTGACCGCCTCAGCGATGTGGCCGCCCACGTACTCGCCGGGCGTGCGGACGTCGAGCAGCAGCGCGCCCTGCCGGACCCGCTTCGTGGCGTCTTCGGGATCGATCACGTCCGCCTCGGACGCCGCCGCCGGAGCGGCCGCCTGGCCGGGCTCCGCCGGGAAGAGCTCGGGGAGGTGCTTCCGGAACGACGACGTGTACTTGAACGCGTTGTCGGGGAACACGACCACGCAGATCGCGCCCGGCTCGTCGGGGACCAGCTTGAACGCGCCGGCGAGCGCCATGCCCGAGCTCGGCCCGGCGATGATGCTCTCCTCCTGGTTGAGGCGCTTGCAGAGCCGGTAGGCCTCCTCGTTTCCGATCTCGGTCAGCCCGTCGTACTCCTTTGGAAAGAAAAAGTCGGCAAGCTTGAGCTGCTTGAGGCTTCGCACGCCGGGGATGTCGTGGCCCTCGCGGGGATGCACCCCCAGCACCTTGACGTTCTTGTTCTTCGACTTGAGGAACCGGCCGGTGCCGGTGATCGTCCCGCAGGTGCCGAGGCCGGCGACGAAGTGGGTCACCTTCCCGTCGGTCTGCCGCCACACCTCGGGTCCGGTCGTGCGGAAGTGGGCGTCGGGGTTGGCCGGGTTCTTGTACTGGTTGAGCTGGTGCCACCCGGGCTGCGAGCCCATCTTGGTGGCCTCGGCCATGGCCCCCTCGGGTGCGCCCGGCAGCGGGCAGAGCTCGTCGTTCAGCTCCACGAGTTTCGCGCCGAACGTGCGGAGCGCGGCGCGCTTCTCCGCGGGGATCGCGAGCGACAGGCAGGCCGTGAACGAGTAGCCCTTGGCGTTGGCGATCATCGCCAGGCCCATCCCGGTGTTCCCCGAGGTCGGCTCGACGAGATTCTCCAGCTTCACGCCCCGCTCCACGGCGTCGCGGACCAGGTTGGCCGCGACCCGGTCCTTCACCGCGCCGAACGGGTTGTACCATTCGAGCTTGGCGTAGACCTTCGTGTGCTTGAAGGGCGTGACCCGGTTGATCCGCACGATGGGCGTGGGATTTTCCGCGCTCGACAGCATGTCGAGCATCGAATCGTAAACCCGCAGGGAGAAGTCGGTCATGGATGCGCTCCTATGGGCCGTACGAACTTCTGAACGCCGTCCCACGAGAGGATAATCCAAACCGCCGGGGAAGAAAAGAGTCAGCACCAGCCTTTGAATTCCTTCGCCAGTTCGCGGGCTTCAGGGTATCCTTCCTCCCAGCCTAAGGAGACAGCCATGAAGACCGCCATCTTGTCCGCCGCCGTGCTCGCCGTCTTCGCCGCGAACCTCCACGCCCAGGACAAGGTCAAGCTGGAAGTCCGCGCCAAGAAGGGCGATAAGTACACCCACTCCGCGGCCGAATCCAACGACGGCAAGATCCACATCTCCATCGCCGGGCAGGAGATCGACCAGGAGGTCAAGGAGCGCGAGGTGCGGAAGTACACCGACGAGATCCTCGAGGTCGAGGGAAACGAGCCCACCCGCATCCGCCGAAAGCACGTCGAATGGAGCCAGTCAAAGGCCGCTCCCGGGGAGGCCGAGCCCACGAAGACCGACAAGGCCCTCGCGGGGAAGACGATTGTCCTGAAAAAGGCCGGCGACAAGACCGAGTACGAGGGGGCCGAGGGCATCCCGGCCGCCGAGCTCAAGAAGAACCGGCTGCGGCCCGAGGCCCTCCTGCTCAACCTGCCCGCCGAGCCCGTCGCGATCGGCGCCACCTGGACGATCGACGAGAAGAAGCTCAAGGAGGACTTCGGCGACGACGGGGAGGGCGGGATGGAACTGGTCGGCATCAAGGCGACCGGCAAGCTTGAGAAGATCGAGGATCACAAGGGCGTGCGATGCGCCGTCCTTCTCATCGATATCGACGGCGACGGCACGATCATGGGCCAGAAGGAGATGAAGCTCAAGCTGAAGCTGAAGGCGTGGATCTGGCTCGCCCTAGAGAGTGGCCGGCCCCTCACGATGAAGGGCGACGGCACGGGCGACCTTTTGGGCGAGCTGGAGCAGGACGGCAACAAGATCAAGATGAAGGGCAAGTTCGTCTTCAAGACCGAGGGCGACATCAAGTACGAGTGATCCGGGCAGCGGACCACAAAGGCTCAAAGACCTTTGTGACTCGAATTCGGGCGCGGCCTTGACAGGTGACCGGCTCGAGCTATTCTCCCAGCGGGGAAGAAAGTCACGTCGCTGTACTGAGAGGGGGAAGTCATGCGTTCCACGCCGCGTCTCGGTCTCATTCTCTCTTCCGCGATCCTCGCCACGCTCGGAGCGCCCGAGGCGCGCAGGGAGATCGCCGCCGCCGAGGCCGCCTCGCTCCGGGTCGTCGACCGCGGGGACGGCGAACGCGTCTGGGTCCGCTTCGACCGGCCCATGGTCGAACCCGAGGGGGTCGGCTCGCCCGCCCCCCTCGAGGTCGACCTGCCGGGCCGCGCCCTCTGGGTCACCGTCGCGACCGCCCTCTTCACGCCCCAGGGGCCGCCGCCGCCCTCGCGAAGCGTGACCGTCCGGATGGGCGACGTCACCGCGGTCGACGGCACCCGGCTTGCCCATCCGGTGGCGTGGACGTTCCGAACCCCGGGCCTCTCGATCGACACGTACATCCCGTCCGTCGTCGGGACGCGCCCGCATTTCGAACTCAAGTTCGACCACAAGGTCGACCCCGCGAAGCTCGCGGAGCGCGCGTGGTTCGCGAACGCGACGGGCGTCGTCGACTCGCGCGTCGTCGGAATGGCGGTCGAGCCCGAGAAGCCGCTCCCCTTTGATTCCGCGTGGACGTTCGTGATCGACCGGCTCGTGGCCGAGGATGGGGCGGAACTCGGAACGTGGAAGCGCGAGTTCAGGGTCTGTTCGCCGTTCCATCTCAAGCATGCGACCGGCTCGTCGGACGTCGGGGGTCCCAACGCCATCAGCCTCGAGTTCTCGAGCGCTCCCGACGCGAAGGAGCTCCACGCGAAGCTCTCCGTCCGCCCCAAGGCCGACTTCTCGATCTCCACCCGCTGGGGCGGCCGCGTTACCCTCACGGGCGCGTTCGAGGCCGGCGCGGCCTACTGGGTCCAGGTCGCCGACGGGCTCCACGACGAGTACGGGAACACCCTGGAGGCCGTCACCGCGACCGTCGCGATCCCCGCTTATTCGCCCGCGCTCTCGCTCCTCGAGCGGGGTTCGTATCTCGAGGTGCACGGGCCGCTCGCCGTGCCGCTCTTCTGCGTCAACGTCCCCGAGGCGCAGGTCATCGTGAAGCGCCTCCCGGTCACGCCGTGGGACTACGAGGGCGAGGCTCTTTCGGACGTCACGCTGACCGGAAACCGCGAGCCGAACGAGACGTTCACGCACGGCATCGCGCTCCCGGGCCCCGGCCACTACCGGGTCTCCGCCTCCGCGCCCGACATCGGGCTTCAGACGGTGCGCTACTACCAGGTCACCGACCTCGCTCTCACCTTTAAGCTCGGGGGCGACCGCTCGCTCGCCTGCGTCACGTCGTTCGAGACCGCGCAGCCCGTGCCGGGCGCGATCCTCGAGCTCTTCGACGAAAAGGGTGGGCTGCTCCGGGGGGCGACCGCCGACGCCGGGGGCCTCGCGTGGTTCACCGGAGAATCGTCGCTCGAGAACACGCCCCGCTACCTCGTTGCGAGCCGCGGGGACGACGTCGCGTGGCTCGATCTAGGAGCGCGGGAGATCAGCCCATGGCGACTGCCGGTGCGCGCGGAGCACCCCGGGACCCGCGAGCCTCTCGATATTTTCATGTTCACCGACCGGCCGATCTACCGTGCGGGCGAGACGGTCCACGTCAAAGGGTGGTGGAAGGGCGCGACCCCGCGCGAGGTGCGTCTCGAGCTCCGCGAAGGACGGAGCGAACTTCTGGAGAGCGTCGTCCGCCCGCTCTCCCCGGCCAACGGCTTCGACGCCACGTTCCGCCTCAACGACCAGGCGCGCGGCGGCACGTATGAGATTGTCGCCGTCGTCGGCGACCGGAGGAAGGCGCAGTCGTTCGAAGTCGGGGCGTATCGCGTGCCGACGTTCGAGGTGAAGGTGAAGCCGTCGCTCCCTTATGGATTCCCGAAGGAGCGGTTCGAGGCCGTCGTCGAGGCGCGGACCTACTCGGGCGTACCGCTCGCGGGTGCGTTGGTCCAGTGGTGTGCCTCCATCGAGGGCCAGGGCGAGGGCGCAAACGGGCGGGGCGTGCTCGATCGCGACGGGCGGTTCCAAATCGCGTATACGCTCGGCTCGAAGGGCGGGCCCCTAACGCTCTCGGCGACCGTGACCGACGCGGCCCACCAGTCGGTATCCGCCGAGACGTCCGCCATGATCCATCCTTCTGAATTCGTGATCCACGCGACGACCAAGAAAACGATGGTCGAGGCGGGAGCGCCGGTCGAGTTCGAGTATTCCGTGAAGCGCGTGGACGGCGTCGCGGTCGATCGCGTCGTCGCCATGCGCTTCGTCCGGCGGACGTGGTCGCAGGTCCAGCAGCTCACCGCGGGACGCGGGTGGAGCTACACGTGGGAGCACCGCGACGACCTCGTGGCCGCGGAGTTCGCCACCGATGGCCGCTGGACGGTCACGCCGCGCAAGCCCGGTCCTCACATGCTCCAACTCATGACGGTGGACACGGCCGATCGCGAGACGACGACGGAGTTGACCCTCGACGTCGTGGGCCCGGGGGAAGCCTCGTGGAGCCCGAGGAACGACTTTGTGGTGGACCTCGTGCCGGACCGCGAGCTCTACAAGGCCGGCGAGACGGCGCGCGTGCTCGTCCGGAACACGCCGGCCGGCTCCAGGGCGCTCGTGACCCTCGAGCGCGAGGGGGTCTCCGAGGCGCGGTGGATGGAGGTCCCGTCGAACCAGGCGGTCATCGAGGTGCCGATCCGCGGGGAGCAGGCGCCGAACGTCCACCTGGGCGTGCTTCTCGTGCGCGGCCGGACGGGCGACGCGCTCGGCCCCGACGGCGACGATCGCGGCCGGCCCTGCTTCCGATGCGGATATGTGACGCTCGCGATCGACACGGCTTCGCGGCGGTTGCCGGTCGAGGTGAAGACGGTGGCGCGGGCGCTCCCCGGGAGCGAGGTGACGGTCGAGATCGTGACCGCGCCGGGGGCGGAGGTCACGCTCTCCGTCGTCGACCAGGCGGTGCTCGCGCTTCTCGATACCGCGGACCCCGATCCGCACGAGGTCTTCAACGGACCGCGGCCGCTTCGGGTGATCACTTCAGAGGCGCGGCCCGATCTCGCGGTTCACAGGCCGCTCGACGTGCGGGGAAAGAAGGGCCGGCCCGGAGGCGGCGGTGGGGATGGCGACAAGTCCCACGCGACCCGGAAGAACTTCAAAGGGACCGCCTACTGGAACGCGCGCCTCGAGGCCGACCCTTCCGGCCATGCGACGGTGAAGTTGACGCTCCCGGACAACCTGACCCGGTGGCGCGTGATCGCGGTCGCGGCGTCCGAGGGTGGGTTCGGCACAGGGCACGCGACGCTCGAGGTCGCGAAGCCGCTGATGATTGTCTCCGCGCTCCCGCGGTTCGCGTGCCTGGGCGACTCGTTCGAGGCGCGCTGGGTCGTGCACAACCGGACGGGCGCGGCCGGCCGCGTCCTCGTCGAGATGGACGGTGAGGTTCGCGACATGGAGATGTCGGACGGTGCGACCGCCGCGGTCACGTTCCCGGTGAAAGCCGGGACGGTCGGTCCGCGGAGGTTCCGCGCGCTCGCGCGTCTCGGAGTGCATGAGGATCGCCTTGAGATCACCTTGCCGGTGCGTTATCCGTCGGCCATGGAGTCGATCCTTCTGAGCGGCCGGATTCGTCGCATTCACCAGTTCTCGCTCCCTCCCTTTGCGCGGATCGACTCGGTCGAGCTGCTGCTCGGAAGGAGCGCGCTCGTGCCGATGGAGGGGCAGCTTCGCCAGCTCCTCGACTACCCGCACGGTTGCGTGGAGCAGACCACGTCGAAGACGATTCCGCTCCTCGCGTGCCGCGGCCTCGGGATCGAGGGGACGGACGAGAAGATCGCGGCCGGTATCCGGCGTCTGCTCTCGATGCAGACATCGTCAGGCGGGCTCGCCTACTGGCCGGGCGAGTCCGATCCCCACCCGGCGGGGTCGGTCTACGCGACGCACGCGCTCGTCCTCGCGGCCCGAGGGGGATTCGACGTCCCGCGTCCGGCGCTCGACCGCGCGTTGAAGTACGTCGAAGGGATGCTGCGCGAAGGGGTGGGAACCTGGCAGACTTATGCGCTCTACGTGCTCGCGCTGGCCGGCCGGCGGCACGAGGCCTACCTGCAGTCGCTGGAACGCGACCCATTCCTCGCGCTGGCGGCGATCGAAATGGGCCTGCCGGAGCGGGCGCGCGACATCCCGAGACGGCCTCATCCCGCGAAGGTCCTCCAGGGCGAGGTGTTCCACTCGCTCCATCGTGAGCGTTGTGCAGCGGTGATGGCGAAGGTCCGGCTCGGCGAGAATCCCGGCGTCTCCTTGAAGGAGCTGATGGACGAGGCCCGGCTCACCTATGAGCGGGCCTGGACGATCCTCGCGATGGGCGAGATGGCCGGGGTGAACGAGGGGGCGGGCACGTTCGCGCGGATCTTCGTGGACGGACAGCGCGTCTGCGACGCGTCTCTCCGGGAGCCGACGCGGCTGTCGCTGGCGCCGGGAAAGATCCGGATCGAGACGGACGGAGACGCGTGGGCCACGCTCCGCGTGAAGGGGCAGCGGCCGGGCCAGGCGGCGGAGGATCACGGCTTCTGGCTCCGGCGCACCTACACGCGCGTTGGCGAGTCGTCGCCGCGGCTGGACTTCAAGCCCGGCGATCTCGTGGTCGTCCGCGTGACCCTGGCCTCGAAAACGGACCGGGCGTACGTGGCGCTCGAGGATCCGCTTCCGGCGGGATTCGAGCCGGTCGATCTCCGGTTCCACACGAAGGCGACGTCCCGATGCGAAGGGTGCTGGTTTTCCTACGAAGAGCTGAGAGACGACCGGGTCTTCGCCAGCGAGAACCGGATGTTGGGCATCACCGAGCTCGTCTACCTCGCGAGGGCGACGACCGTGGGCGCGTTCACGGCGCCGGCCCCGCGCGCGGAGGAGATGTACTCGCCGGAGACGTGGGGCCGCGGTCCCTCCGCGACGGTGACGATCCGATGAAAAGGAAACTCAAAAGGGCCGCACTCGGGGCGTCGGTGCTGATCGTCGCGGCCGCGGCGTTCGTCGAACTCGTCCCCTTCCCGAAGGAACTCCTGGAACGCGGACGCGTGACGCCTCTCCGGGTTCTCGATCGGGAAGGGCGCCTCCTGCGTGCCGGCCTGTCGCCCGACGGGACGCGCGGGCGCTGGGTGCCGCTCGCCGAGATCTCGCCGTGGCTCGTCGAGGCGACGATCGTGGCGGAAGACCGGCGGTTCCGGGAGCACTGGGGCGTCGACCCGCTCGCGATCGCGAGGGCGGCGAAGGACGATGCGGCGGCGGGGCGGATCGTGTCGGGCGCGTCGACGATCACGATGCAACTCGTCCGGCTGCTCCGTCCGCGATCGAGATCGTGGTGGGGGAAGCTCGACGAGGCGGTGCTCGCGATGCGCCTGGAGCGGCGCCTGTCGAAGGACCAGATCCTTGAGGAATACCTGAACCGCGCCCCTTATGGGGGGAACGTCGTGGGCGCGGAGGCGGCCGCGCGGCGGACGTTCGGGAAGCCGGCGCGCGACCTGTCGCCCGCGGAGGCGGCGCTGCTCGCGGGACTCCCGCAGTCGCCCGCGCGTCTCGATCCGCTCCGCTGGCCGGAGGCGTCGCGCAAGCGGCAGCGGTGGATCCTCGACGAGATGCGCCGGCTGGGAAAGCTGGCCGAGGAGCCGCTCGAGGTCGTGTTCGCGCCACTCCCGCCGCCGTGCGAGGCGGAGACCTTCGTCGACTGGGTGCTCTTCAAGGACGCGGGTGAGGTGCGGACGACGCTCGATCTGGACCTGCAGAGGATGGTCGAGGGGATCGTGCGGCAGTCGGCGGGCCATCTCGAGCGGTGCGGTGCGGGCGAGGCGGCGGTCGTGGTCGTGGAGAACGCGACCGGGGACGTGCTGGCGTTTGCGGGCCCCGCGGCGCGGCGGCGTTCGCCGGGGTCGACGCTCAAGCCGCTCGTCTACGCGCTCGCGCTCGAGGGTGGCCGGACGCCGGTGAGCCCGTATGAAGACGAGCCGGTGCATTTCGAGACGCCGACCGGCGACTACTCGCCGCGGAACTACGACGGGACGTATCGCGGGAGGGTGACGCTGCGCCAGGCGCTCGCGAACTCGCTCAACGTCCCGGCGGTCGTCGCGCTCCGCGAAGTCGGGATGGAGCGCTTAGTCTCGCTGGCGGTCGAGGCCGGGCTGGCGGGGATCGACCCCGACCCGCGGAAGCACGGCCTGGGGGTCGTGATCGGGAACGCGGCCGTCTCGCCGGTCGAACTGGCGGGAGCCTATGCAATGCTGGCCCGTGGCGGGACCTCCGTCGTCCCGCACGGCAAGCCCGGCGGATCTCGCGGAAGGGAGTTGCTCTCGCCCTGGGCGTGCTACGTGATCGCGGACATCCTTTCGGACGACGCGGCACGCGCGCTGGCGTTCGGGACCGGGACGGATCTCTCCTTTGACTTCCGAGTCGCGGCCAAGACGGGGACGAGCCCGGACCACCGGGACAACTGGGTGGCCGGATTCACGCCGCGGCATACGGTCGTCGCCTGGGTGGGGAATGCCGACGGCCATCCGCTGCGCGGCACGAGCGGCGTCGAGGGGGCCGGCCCGATCTTCCACGCGGTGATGTCTCGCCTCGAGGGCCCGTGGTCCGTGCGGCCGGGAGGGGTCGTCGAGGAGGAGGTCTGCGCGGAGACGGGGCTCATCCCCGGACCGGACTGCGGACGGCGGGTGCGGGAGCTCTTCCCGGAAGGGAGGACGCCGATCTCGTCCTGTGCCGAACGCACGGCCGCGTTCCGGCTGGAGACCCCGCAGCCGTGGGACCGGTTTTTCATCGATCCGGAGGCGCCCGCGTCGTCGGCCTTCCTCGTCTTCCGCGCCCACGCCCCGGCCGGGGCGGAGGTCGAGTGGCGCGTGGACGGCGCGCCGCTCGCGGTGACGCGCGGCCCGCACGAAGTCCGATGGCCGGCCGCGATCGGAAGTCATGAACTGCGCGTCCGATGCGCCGGGATAGAATGGGTGCGTCAGGTGGCCGTCCGGTGATCGCATCAACCTGTCGGGAGGACCCATGGAGCCCATGTACCTGGGGGAGGTCGAGAACGCGGAACCGCGCGGTCCGCAAGCCGCGGGGATCCGGCAGATGCGCGAGGCCGGAGTGCCCGTGCCGCAGATCCTGCACCTCTTCGCCTTCAAGCCGGAGAACACGCGATTCCTGGAGCAGTTCACCCAGGGCGTGATGCGGGGGCCATCGCCCCTGACCCCGGGCCAGCGCGAACTGATCGCGGCCTTCACGTCGCAAAGGAACCGCTGCCTCTTCTGAATCGGCGCCCACGCCGCGGTCGCGGCGGTGCTCCTGGGGGACCTCGCGTTGGTGAAGGCCGTCCTGGACGATCATCGCACGGCGCCGATTTCACCGAAGGAGAAGGCCCTCTTCGGGTTCATCGAGAAGATGAACCGGGACTCGACCCAAATCGGCCGGGCGGACGTGGATGCGATGAAGGCCGAGGGATGGTCGGACGAGGCGATCTACGACGCGGTCACCGTGTGCGCGCTCTTTCGATTCTACAACGCATGGATCGACGCCACCGGGGTCCACGACATGCCTGCGGCCGCCTACGAGGGGAGCGGCCAGCGGCTTGCTCAGTGTGGATACGCAGCGCCGGAAAGTTAAAGAGGTGTGAAGGGGAGTTCCCATCGGGCTCGAATCGTTGAACCGCGGCGCGTCGTTAAGGCTGGCATCAAGATTGCGATAGGTCTCCCGATACGATGAGGGGACGAAGATGACCGATGTCCCGGGTCGCCGGGTGCCCCGCTGGCTGAAGCTGGTGTACACCGCGTTCGTCGCGGTGCTGGTGCCGTGCTACTGGAAGCTCTACGGGCCGACCAACTTTCTCTACTTCTGCGACATGTCCCTCTTCTTCACGCTCGCGGCCGTCTGGTCGGAGAGTCCGCTGATGGCGTCGATGCCGGCGGTGGGGATCCTCGTTCCGCAGGCGCTGTGGATGATCGATTTCATCAGCACGGCGATCGGCTTCCCGGTGCTCCACATGACCGACTACATGTTCGACGGCGCGAAACCCCTCTTCACGCGGGGCCTCTCGTTCTTCCACTTCTGGCTGCCGATCCTGATCGTCTACCTGGTGTGGCGGCTGGGGTACGACCGGCGGGCGTTCAAGGCCTGGTGGGCGCTGGCCTACGTGCTCGTCTTCATCTGCTACTTCTTCCTCCCCGGTCCGCCGCCGTCCGTCAACCATCCCAACACCCCGGTGAACGTCAACTACGTGTTCGGACTGGACGACCAGCACCCCCAGGGCTGGATGCGCCCGCACCTCTACTTCCTGATGCTGCTGGCCGTCCTGCCCGTGTGCTTCTACCTTCCGACGCACCTGGTGCTGCGCAAGCTGTTCCCTCACCCGTCAGGAGGGGCGAAGACGGTGGCGTGATCCTTAAGGGGACAGGCTCGCCCCCAGCGCCCGCGCGATCGCCCGGCGCGACGCGGCGGCCAGCTCGCGCCGGTGGACCCCGGCCGTGTCGATGGCGGGAAGGAGCAGCAGCTCGGCGCGCAAGCCGCGGGCCTTGAGAATCGCCCTCACGCTCTCGCCGAAGGTCATGTCGCCGACAAAACGGGTCCCCGCATGGAGGCGGCCCTGGGCGTCGACGTAGCGCACGGCGTAGGGCTGGATCGGCACGCCGGCCTCGATGGCCACCTCGAACAGGTTGGTATGGAACGGCCGCACCGTGCCCTGGTCGGCGGTTCCCCCTTCCGGGAAAAAGGCGACGCGCTCCCCGGCCGAGATGCCGGCGATCATGCCTTCATGGACCTGCCGCACCTCGCGTCGCCTTTCGCGTGAGATGAAGATCGTTCCGTTCTTGTGGCACAGCCAGCCGATCAGCGGCCAGCTCCGGATGTCGTCCATGGCGACGAATCGGCAGGGCCGGTGGGCGTTGATCACGAAGATGTCGAGCCAGGAGGTGTGGTTGGAGACGATCAGCGCGCGCGGCGGCCCCTTGTGGGCGGTCCGGACTTCGGCGGCGCAGGTCACGCCGCAGAGGGAGAGCAGCCGCCGGGACCACTGCCTCACCAGCCGCTCCCGCCGCGCCGCATCGACCCACGGGAAGACCACGGCGGAGGTCAGGACGCCCTGGAGGAGGTGCAGCGTCAACTGCACCAGTCGGGGGGAAGGGACCATAAGCAGTTCAGCCGGAAGCGATTGTAACGGGAGAGGGAGCGGCGGGGAAGTCGAACTCGGCCGCCCGCCCCGGAATTGACTCCCGTGCCTCTCATGTCGTACGATGGACCCGTGATCCAGAAGGTCGTCCGGAAACTGAAGCTGGGCGATGCCTCCGCCCAGGCCGATGATCTCGCCTATTGGATGAGCCGGCCGCCGGAGGAACGCGTCGACGCGGTGGAGCTCCTACGGAGAGAGAGGTATGGAAGTTCAGCCCGACTTCAGAAACATGCTCGCGTTGTTAAACAAGCACGGCGTTGAGTATGTGATCGTGGGCAGTTACGCCCTCGCCCACCATGGGGCGCCCCGCAACACCGGAGACATCGATCTTTACGTCCGCCCGTCCCCTGAGAATGCGGGGCGGATGGTGGAGGCCCTCAGGGAGTTCGGCTTCGGCTCGCTCGGACTGGCGGAAGCCGACTTCATCAAGCCGGAGCAGGTGATCCAGCTGGGAAGGCCGCCGGTGCGGATCGACCTTCTCACCTCGATTTCGGGCGTGAGTTGGGAGGAAGCGGACCGCGGGAAGGCGGCGGGCACCTATGGCGAGGTGCCGGTCTCCTACCTGGGCCGCACCCAATTGACCGCCAACAAGCGCTCCACCGGCCGCGCGAAGGATCTTGCCGATCTCGAGGCGTTGGGCGAAGGGACGTAGCTTCGCCGCTTCATGGCCACTTTCCGAAGTGATATACTTAACAGGTCCGCCATGACGCCTCCTCCCACGAATCCTCCCGGGAGCGATCCGGGTTCCGCAAAACCCGTACAGGGGGCCACGTCGGACAGCAACCAGGGAATCCCCCCGACGCCGCGGCTCATCACCCCTTATGACGAGACCGTCCAGCTCTCGAAGAAAACCGACCACCGCACGAAGTCCGAGCCCGCGCTCCCCGACGAGGCGGCGAACGTCCCGCACACCTCCCGCTTTGGAAAATTCATCCGCACGAAGCGCCTCGGCGCCGGCGGCATGGGCGAGGTCTGGAAGGCGTGGGACACCGTCCTCGGCCGCTGGGTCGCGCTCAAGTTCCTGAAGGGCGGCGACGACGACGAGATCGCCCGATTCCGCCGCGAGGCGCAGACCGCCGGCCGGCTCCACCACCCGAATATCGCCGCTATCTTCGAGGTCGACGAGGACCAGGGCCGCCACTACATCGCGATGCAGTTCGTCGACGGCCAGACGCTCCACACCTTCCCGCGCGGCGACCGCGCGCTGCTCGTCCGGCTCGTCGCCGACGCCGCGAAAGCCCTCCAGTACGCCCACGAGCAGGGCGTCGTCCACCGCGACCTGAAGCCCGAGAACCTGATGGTGACGTCGCGCTCGGCGTCGGATCAGCATCTCTACGTCATGGACTTCGGCCTCGCGCGCCTCGCGGAGGGCGCTTCCAAGCTTTCCGTCTCGGGCTACGTGGTCGGCACGCCGTCCTACATGTCGCCCGAGCAGGCGCGCGGCGAAAAGGTCGACCCGCGGGCCGACGTCTACAGCCTCGGCGTCACTCTTTACGAGATGCTGACCGAGCGGCGGCCGTTCGAGTCGGACAACGTCTACGAGACGCTGCGCCGCGTGCAGGAGGTGGAGCCGATCGCGCCGCGAAAGATCGACCCGAAGATCGAGCCCGATCTCGAGACGATCGTGCTGAAATGCATGGCGAAGGAGCCGGCGGGGCGATACACGAGCGCCGGGGAGCTGGCGGAGGATCTGCTGGCGTTCAACGCGGGCGATCCGATCCGCGGACGCCGCGAGAGCCTCTCCCGCAAGATTTCCCGCCGCATCCGGCGCCACCCGGTCGCGTTCGTGGCGGGCGTGGCGTTCGTCCTCGGCCTCGGGGTAGCCGGGGTCGTGGCCGCGGGCGGAGCGCGCGACCGCCGCGTCGCCGAGCTCACCCGCCGGCTCGAGGACGGCCTTCACTCGCGGGACTGGAGCGGCGCGCGGTCGGCGGCGTCGACGCTCGAGACGCTCGCCCCGTCCGAGGCCGCGGCCGTGCGGGGCCGGCTGACCGGCGCGATGGCCGACGCGGTCCGCGAGGACCTTGCGGCCGGCCAGCTGGATCAGGCGAAGGCGACCCTGGACGCCATGGAGTCGCTGGACGCCGCGCAGTCGGCGAAGCTCCGGAACGAGATGAAGCTGCGGGAGTCCGTCTGGCCGTCCGTCTTCACGCTGGAACCGCCCTTTGCGGAGGCGGCCGCCCTTTTCGGAGGCACGGTGCGCGTGGAGGCGGCGCGGCTCTCGCGGGTGGACGGCCCGCCGGCGATCCTGACGACGAAGGCCTGCGAAGCGGGCGCGGAGCTCAAGGCCGAGTTCGACGCCGGGTGGAAGACGGCGTCGCAGATCGGGCTCGTGCTGAACGCGACGCGCGCCGGCGGCTACCGGTTCCTCCTCATGTCGGGGGCGCCTTCGCCCAACCCGCTCCCCTCCTTTGAGGAGTCGCGCGAGGGGACGTGGCGGATGAGGATCCTCCGGAACGAGTCGATGGTCCTTGAAGCGCTCATCCCCGCGGCGGAGGTCTTCGCGGCGGGCAACGGGACGCTCCGCCTGCGGGCCAAGAGGGAGGGGGACCGCTTCTCCTTCCAGGTCAACGACCGGAAGCCCGTCGAGGGGCGCGATCCGTTCGCCGTCGGTACGCGGCAGGGCGTGTTCGGGATCCAGTGGCCGCTGGGCGCGGGCCTGCGGCGGCTTCAGGCGAGTCGTCGCGAACTCCCCGCCGTCATGAATGGGCTCGACCAGGGGGACGACCTCTTCGTCCAGGCGAAGTACGAGGAGGCCCTGCAGGCGTATCGGAAGGCGGCGCTCGCGACGTCGGTGCCGCTGGTCCGCGAGGAGGCGCGCTACAAGGAAGGGATGTGCGAGGTCCTCTGCACGCGCGAGGACGATGCGGTCCGGGTCTTCGAGGAGATCGTCTCCGGCTTCTTCCAGAAGGGGAAGGGGTCGGACACGAGCTGGCTCTTCATGGCCGACTGCCAGCTCCTGATGCACTACCTCCGGCAGAAGGAGGGCCTCGAAAAGGCGGGCGCGGTGCTCGACCGTCTCGCGTCCTACGGGTACACGTTTGACCAGCTTGCGCTCCTCAGGCCCGCGGACGTGCAGGGCGCGATCCTTTACAACAACGAGTCGGGCAGCGCCGGCCAGAACCTGCACCGGCGCCCCGAGGAGCACCTGGCGCGGACCGAGCTCTCGCTCCGGGCCTCGCAGCTCGTCGAGGCGAAGGTGCCGGACTACAAGTGGCACGCGGTCCTCCGCGCCCAGATGCTCCTGCGGCGGGACTCGGACGCGATGCGCACTGCGGAGCAGATGTTCCGGCTTTACCGGTACGGCGGGGACGCGCTCGATGACTACTGCTGGATCCTCCGGCTCCAGGGGCAGACGAAGGACGCGATGGCGGCCATCGAGCGAGGGCTCAAGGCCGACGGCCACGAGCACCTCGTGGAGCGCGCGCGGGTGCGCGCCGCGGTGGGCGAATGGGACAAGGCGCTGGAGGACATCGACGCCTTCCTGGTCAAGCCGACGGACTATCACTACTTTTCCGCCGCGACGCTGATGCGGGGATTCCTCCTCGATCGGAAGGGCGTGGCGGCGCCGGACGTCGAGGAGGCGTGGAAGCGCGGGCTGCTGAAGAACTGGCGGCCCACGGGAGTCGAGAAGGGGGTCGATCCCTACCAGGGGCGGTCGCCGCTGGGGATGTCGATGCTCCACAACTGGATCATGGCGTCGCTCACGGGGGAGATGACCGACGCGGACGCGGAGCAGCTGCTCGGCGGCCTGCTCGCCTTTGCGGGGAAGGACAACCCCGTCTTCAACAAGCTGATGCGGCCGTCGGTCCTCCGCGCCACGTGGCGGACGCCGAGGGCGCGCGAGATGGCCCGCGCCCTCGCCTTCCGGACCGTCCCGTTCACCGACGCACTGCGCTTCCCGCTCTTCATGGGATGGATCGCGCTGATCCACGAGGTCTGCTTCCCTCCGGAGCCGCTCTCGGTGGAGCAGGACGAGGTGCTCTGGCGCATGGCGAACCAGATCTACGATGCTTACCGGTCGGGTGCGATCAACGAGCGCTACCTGCTGCCCTTCGCGGCGATCGTGCAGGGAAATCCGAACTCGCCGGGGATGGGGTGGAGGGAGATCGCCAAGCAGATCGAGTCGCTGCCGCGCCTGCGCGGGCCGCTCGCGTACGTCTTCGGGGCGCGCTACGTGAAGAAGAACGACCGGGCGAGCGCGCTCCTGTTCTACAAGAGCGCCGTGTACGATGCCGGCCGGGAGGGCGGCGACCCGCTCCTCCTCAAGCTGGCGCAGGCGGAAGTGGACACCTTGGAGAAACAGAAGGATCCGAAATGACGACCGATCCGCTCGCGGGGCTGCGACCCGTCTTTGACGTCGTCAAGAAGATCAACTCGGAGCTCGACCTCCGGAAGCTCCTGGGGATCATCCTCGAGACGATGATCGGGCTCTGCAACGCCCGGCGCGGGACGATCGTGATCTTCAAGCGGGACGGGGAGCGGGCTCGCCTGTCGCGCGACGGGGCGGGCCGCGAGCTCGGCCCGGAAGAGATGGGCGTTTCGACGACCGTGGTGAAGAAGGTGCGCGAGACCGGGAAGCCGGTGCTGGCCGCGGACGCCCAGAACGACGGGCAGATCGGGGCGGCGCGGAGCATCGTCAACCTCAAGCTTCTCTCGGTCCTCTGCCTGCCGCTCCGCGTGAAAGACCGGCTGATCGGCGCGGTCTACCTCGACAATCCCGGGATGGCGGCGGCCTTTGGACCGCGCGAGGTGGAGATCGCCGGGGTGCTGACCGAGCACGCGGCGCTCGCGATCCAGAACGCGACGCTCTACCGGAAGTCAATCCGCGACCGGTTGACCCGGGTCAGCACGCACGCCTACTTCGAGCGCCGGCTGGGCGAGGAGGTCGCGCGGGCCAAGCGGGCGAAGGATTGCGTGGGGCTTCTCATGATCGACGTGGACGACTTCAAAGGAGTCAACGACAACCACGGCCACGACACCGGGAACGCCGTGCTCAAGCACGTGGCCCAGACGTTGCAGGCCACGGTGCGCGGGGAGGACATCGTCGCGCGCAACTCGTCGCCGGTCGTGGCGCGGTACGGCGGCGACGAGTTCGAGGTGATCCTCCCGGGCACGGACCGCGAGGGGACGAAGC
>JBGPCZ010000127.1:0-18108 GCA_041482015.1 Planctomycetota bacterium
AGCGCGTCCGCCCCGAGCGCGCGGAGTACCGCCGTCTCGACCTGCCGTTGGGCCACGAGCTCGGCCATTTCCTGCTCGGGAACCAGGCCGGCGCGCTCGCGGGGTACGGGGCCGTCGTCGGGCTGACATCGGCGGGCGCCTCGCTCCTCGGCTCGCGCCTTCACGCGCCGCTGTGGCCGTCCCATGTGCCGCTGGCGCTCCAGGTCGTCCTCGCCGTGCTGCTGGGGGAGGCCGTCGGCTATTGGCAGCACCGGCTGGCCCATCGATCGCGCTGGCTCTGGCGTTTCCACGCGATCCACCACAGCGGCGAGCGGCTCAATCTCCCACGCGCCGGCCGGTTCCACTTCGTGGACATCGCGACGGCGGTGTTCATGACCTACCTCCCGCCGGCGCTTCTCGGGGCCCCCCCGGTCGTGTTCACCTGGCTGGCAGTGGTCAACGGTACGCTCGGCGTGATTCAACACGCGAACGTTCGCGTGCGCACGCCACGGTGGCTCGACCGCGTGATCTGCACGCCGGCCGTCCACCGGTTTCACCACTCGCGGGAGGGTCGGGGGGCCGACGGCAATTTCGCCACGACGTTCATGATCTTCGACGGGCTGTTCGGATCGTACGTCCCCCCGGAGGGTCCGGGTCCAATCGCGGTCGGGATCGAGAACGACCCCGTGGCTTGCGGCTTCTGGCGGCAGCTGGCGGGGGTCGCGCCCGGCGCGGGCCCGGCTTCGAGGTCCGGTTCCTAGATCTCAGGGGTTTTCGGCGTAGGGAGCTTAATGCTCCCGCTCCCAGCGCCCGATCAGAATCCACTCCTTGGGCGGCGTCAGGAGCGACGGTTGGAAGAGGATCTCCACGCGCACCTTCTGAGCTCCACCGTGCGGACGGGTCAGCACCCGCGTCTCGTCGGGCCAGAGACGGTTGTCCTTCTCCCCTATGACCTGCTTCATCGGCCGGCGAAAGACGACCTCCTCCTCGCGATCGTCCAGCCGGATCCGCAGGCGGAGGAGTCGCGTGGGGACCTCCGATGGCAGCCGGTGGCCGCTCTTGTTCGTCAGCAAAATCCGCAGCTCGTCGCGCACCACGTCGCACGACCACGCCAGCCCCGACTTCACGAACTCGGGGTCATCGGTCCCCCGCATCCGGTGGGAGAACCTGCCCTCCTTGACCGCGTGGCACTCCGTGCAGGTCTTTCCGGACTTCGAGAGCTTCCATTCGTCGTAGGCCAGGTGCGTCGGATTGTGACAGGCGCCGCAGAACTCGGGGGTGCGGAGACGGTCGTCGCGGCGCGGGCGGCAGGGCGCGCCCGGCACGTCGCGCGCCGCCGCCACCGATCCGTCCGCGAGCCCGTGGCAGGCGAGGCAGGTGATCCCCTCCTCCTGGTTGTACGGCCGGTAGATCGGGCGGTACGAGACGTCGGTCGAGATCTCGCGCTCGAGGATCGGCTCCATCGAGTGGCAGCCGCGGCATTCCATCTTGGGCGGGTTGCCCGCCGACATGAGGTAGACGGGATCGACCCACGCCCGTCCGTGGAGCGACCCTTTCCAGTCCTCGTAGATTTTCTCGTGGCAGCGGCCGCAAGTTTGCTTCGCATCGGGCTTCCGGATCGCCACCGAGCCCGGAGGCGCGAACTCGCGGTGGCAGCCGGTGCAGAGGCCGCGCACCGTCGCGTAGCCGTCCTCCCGGTTCGCGGGCGTCCACTCCCTCCGCTCCAGCTCGACGATCTCGCCGATCGCCTCGAGTGCGCGCGTGCGGAACGTCGCGTGTGAAACGTCCAGCGCGCAGGCCCGATCGAGATTTTCCCGCATCCCCGCCAGGTGCTTGCGGATGTACTCGCGTTCGATCGGATCGCCCGCGCCCCTCTGGATCTCCAGGAGGTGCGAGTCGATGCCGCCCATGAGGGCGATCAGGCGGCCGTGATCGTCCGCGACGAGCGGGCGGACCGGCGGGCCGCCGCGACAGGTCGCGAGCCCCAGCGCCGCCAGCAGGACGGGAAGCGCCCGCCTCACTGCAGCTTTCTTAGAGTCTCCTCGTAGTACTCCTTGTTCGGCCGCAGCACGTCCGACGCGGTCCACTTCTTGACCGTCTCGATTTCGGGTGCGCGGCCGCAACGCGCCAGCGCCATCGTGACCCTCTGATCGAGGACCGTGGCCGACGCCTTGGTCGGATCGGGGTTCTTGAGCGCCGAGTAACGGCCATCGTAACCGGCGGGCTCGGCCACGCTGCCCGCGAGCCCGCGGATCGACACCAGGAACTCCTCGATCTTCTGCTTCTTGTCGCCGACCACGCTCTCGCCCAGCCAGCCGAGCGCGGGGATCCCGGCCCAGAGCGTCTCGCGATCGCCCTGCCCCGCCTTGACGAAGGCGATCACGCGGTCGACCGCGGCGACGGAGCCGATGCGTCCGAGCGCCCAGAGGACGTAGCTCTTGAAGCTCGCGTCGGGCCCCGCGAGCTGCTTGCACAGCCACTCGACGATCTCCTCGTCCTGCCAGCGGACGAGCGCCGCGAGCGCGCGGTTGCGGATGACCTTGTCCTGCGTCTTCGTGAGCAGGTTCCGCAACACCGGCACGACCTCGCGGTTGTCGAAGCAGCGAAGGATGAAGACGGCGTTTCGGACCAGGAGGGGATGCTTCTGCGACTTGATGATGTTCAGAAGCACCGGCAGCGTGACCTCCGAGGGCTGGCTCATGATGTAGCTGCCGAAGCCCGAGTCATAAGGGTACCGCGTCAGGAGATCGAGGTAGACGCGCTGCGCCACCTCGCCCTGAGGCTTGTTCGGAGGCGTCTCGAGCATCGCCCCTTCCGCGTCGATGACGGCCTTCGCCATCGCCTCGAGCTCCTTCTCCTGCATGCAGGCGGTGCCCGCGTAGCGGCCGGGGTAGCCCATCTCGATCAGGAACTCGGTCTGCTCCCGCTCGCTCACCATCGGCCGGTGGAGCATGACCATCAGGTACCGCGCGAGGCAGTAGACGTAGATGTTGTTCGGGACGCTCGGCGGGAAGTCCTTGAACTCCCACTTGACCGGCTCGCCCGCGGGCGGCGTCCCGGTCGCCACGTCGGGCCGGTCCTCGAACGTGCGAAGCACGCTCTTGTCGCTCGGGTTCCACTTCAAATGGTTGGGCCAGTCGACCGTGGACGGCGCGCCGATGCCGGGTAGCCCCATCGGGGGCTTCGGCGGCGGCTTCTTCTTCGGATCCTCAGCGACGGTCGCGCCCGGGGCGCCACCCGCGGCGGGAGCGGCGACCGGCGCCGCCGGCTTGACGGGCGCCCCTCTCGTCTCCACGCCCGGCCGCGTCCCGCCGGTCGGCGTGGTGTTAGGCATCTTGAACGAGTCAAAGGGATTCCCGGTCGGGACGTCGACGTCCAAGTCGGGGGGCGTGAACGCACCCGCCAGTCCCGCCGTGAACAGGACTCCGAGGAATACAAAGGTGGGCCTCATCGGTCACCTCCCAGTTGAGTTGGCTCGCCCCAACCAAAGATGACGCCTGCCGATCAGAGAGGTCTGCTCGTCGTGGACTTCGAGGAAGATCCCGCCCAGCTGGAGATACCCAAACTAATAAGGGCCGCCACGCCGCGATCTTATCATCTTGCCGCGCGCGCGAGGCCTCCCGCGGCGATCTCCTCGTCTCGCCCGATCTCCTACGGATTCTGCACGGTCACCTGGACCGAAGCGCTGGTCGAGGAGTTGTTCCAGAGATCGAAGGCCTTGGCGCTCAGCGTGTGAGCCCCGTTCGTAAACCTCGACGTGTCCCAAATGACCATGTAGGGCACCGCCCAGAGGGTCTGGAGGTGCTTCCCATCGACGTAGAGCTCCACGCGATAAAGACCGTGATCATCCGACGCCGCGGCCGCCAGATCGACCAGGCCACTCACCGTCGCGTTCGCGGCCGGCGAGGCGATCGAGACCGTCGGCGGGACCGTGTCCGTGGTCCACTTGTTCAGCTCGAGGGCAAGATCGAAGACGAGATCGTCGCTCGTCGCGTTCTCCTGGTGGACCTCCACCGCGATCGTGTTGGTCCCCGTGACGAGCCACGCCTCGTAGGGCTGAAGATCGATGATTTCGTAGGCGTTGTTCGCCTCGTGCGGTCCATTGGCCGGCCGATTGGGATCGGACGGATTGTAATTCCGGTAGGCCACGAGGTTGCCGTTGATCCGGACCAGGAATCCGTCGTCGTACATCACCTTCAGACGGACGGAGACCGCGTTCGACGCGTCGGCGACCGTGAAGGTCTTCCGGAAGTAGGTCGTGATGTGCTTGTTCGCAGGATCGGATCCGTAGGAGACCGGGGTCGCGATGTAGGTCTCCCCGTAGCCCAGGGGCCCCGCCCCGCTCTTCCAGGTCGAATCGTCGAACCCCTGGAACGACCAGTCGTCGTACGGATAGCCCACGCCGGTGTCGTCGTACTTCCAGACCGACTTCGCCGCGACCAGCGTGGTGACATTCAGGATGGAGTTGCTGAGGAGAATGGTGACCGGAGGACTGGTGCCCACGTTCCCGGCTCCGTCCACGGCCACCCCGACCAGAGAGTGGGGACCGTTCGCAAAGCCCGCCGTATTCCACTGGAACGGGAGCGCAAAGTCCTTCGGCGCGGTGTGGATTCCGATGGAGATCCCGTCGACGCGCAGTTCGACGCTCGAGAGGAGCAGGTCATCCGTCGCCTGGACGTAGACCGGGAAGACGATGGGGATCGTCCCTCCGATGATCTGCGGCGGGTTCTGACCGCTCACGGTCACGACCGGCGGGGTCGTGTCGGCCACGAGGTCGACGGTGGCCAGCAGCTCGGCGTCAAACACCAGATCGGGGTCGGAGGCGGTCCTCTGGTGGACTTCGAAAGCAATGACGTTGAAGCCGTTGAAGAGGACCTGGGGATCGAGATCGAAGGTGACGTACTTGTTCCCCGCCTCCCGGGCGGTCTTCGCCGGCGTGGTCGACGTGATGGGAGGCGTCGGCACGTTGGCCCAGGCGATGACGTTCCCGTTGAGCCAGAGAACGAAGCCGTCATCGTACATCACGTTCACGGTGAGCTTCTGGATCGGGTGCTGCCGGCCGAGATAGAACGACTTGCGGAAGTAGGCCGTGATCGGCTTGTGCGCCGGGTCGGGTCCATAGGAGAGAATCGTGTTGAGGTAACTCTCTCCGTAGCCCAGGGGGCCGGGACCCGTGGCCCAGGTTCCGTCGTCGGTGAAGGTCCAGTTGCCGTAGGGCTCGATGCCGCTGTCGACGTACCCCCAGACCGACTGCTTGGGGATCAACGTGAGATTCGTGGGATTCGCGAGCGTGACCGTGAGAGACGCGGTGGCGGTGTTCCCGGTCGAGTCGGTCGCCGTCACGGTGAGGGCGTTGGCGCCGGCCACGAGGGGGATGGAGGCCGACCACAGGGTCGTCCCGGTGGCCAAGCCTGTCTTGTTGTTCGTCGCGTTCCGCCAGGAAACGCCCGAGATGCCGTCATCGTCCGAGACGACGCCCCCGATCGTGAACGGGGTCGCGAACGCCGTCCAGGAGGCCTGGGTCGTCGGCGTGGTGATCTGAATCTGGGGAGGCGACGTCCGGTCGATACGCGTCACGAAGCCGTCGTACTCCGCGCCGATGGTGGAATCGAATCCCCCGCCCGCGGGGAAATCCGAAGACGAGGTGTAGCCCACGACGACGGCCCGGCCTTGGGCGTCGACGGCGATCCCGGTGGCCTGATCGGAGCCGTACCCGCCGATCGGCGTGGCCCACAGGATCCGGTTCCCGGCCGCGTTGATCTTCGCGACGTACACGTCCCCATATCCCTCCAAGGGCCGGGTCGCACCCGCGAAGGGGAAGTTGGCGGAATAGGTTACTCCGGTGATGTAGACATTCCCCGCCGAATCGAGGTCGAGCCCTTGGGCCGAGTCGCTGCTGCCGCCGCCCAGGATCATGGACCAGGCAATTGCGCCTCCGCCGGCCTTCACCTTCACCACGAACGCGTCGGGGGCATTGGGCCTTCCCCCGGGACTGAAGGAGGTCGTGGCCGGGAAGTCGGTGGATCTCGTCTCTCCTGCGATGTACACGTTGCGCGCGGAGTCGATCCGGAGCGCGTTGATCCGATCGTCGTCCGTCCCGCCCAGGAACGAGGACCAGACGAGCGACTTTCCGTCCGCCGCGAGCTTGGTGACAAAGCCGTCGGTCGGCCCCCCGCGATAGGTCATCGCGAACCCCGACTTGACGGGAAAGTTGGTGGACGTCGTGAAGCCGGCGACGTAGACCTGGAACAGGGTGTCCACCGCGATGGCATGGCCCTCTTCGCCGCCGGTTCCGCCCAGGAACGTGGACCAGAGGATCTGGGTCCCGGCGGAGTTGATCTTGGTCACATAGGCATCGCCCGTGCCCCCCAGGGTCTTCTGGTAGGCCGTGGCCGTAACCGGGAAATCGGAGGACAGGGTCGTCCCCGTGACGTAGCAATCGCCCCGGCTGTCGACGGCGATGCCTCGGGCGAAATCGTAGTTGCCTCCCCCGAGGTACGTCGACCAGAGCAGGCTGGTCCCGCTCGCATCGATCTTTGCCACGAACGCATCGAGGTATCCCAGGGTCGAATTGATCGCCCCCACGAGGGGGAAGTCGGCCGACTGGGTGTCTCCCGTCACGTAGACATTGCGCGCCGAGTCGATCGCGATGCCCCGTCCGACGTCCTGGAGCGAGCCTCCCAGGTAGCTCGACCAGAGGACCTGCGCGCCGGAAGCGGCGATCTTCGTGACGAAGGCGTCGCTCCCCACCGTCGAGGCGTCGAACGCGCCCGGTGTCAGGGGGAAGTCCAGGGCGAGGGTCTCGCCCGTCACGTAGATGTTCCCGTCGGGATCGAGGCAGACCGCGTTGGCGTAATCATTGGCCGGTCCCGCCTGGCCGCCCAGGTACGTCGACCAGTCGAGGGCCGTTCCCGAAGGGTTCAATTTGGAGATGAAGGCGTCCCCTCCGCCGCTCATGGTGGAGTCGATGGCCCCCGCCAGGGGAAAGTCGCCGGAGTAGGTCACGCCCGCGACGACCGCGTGGCCGTCCGAGGTCGCCGCGACGGCCAGGCCCGTGTCGTCCGAGATTCCCCCGAGCAGGGAGACCCAGGAGCGCGCGCCGGCCTTCGTAAACTTGGCGATGAAGGAGTCCTTGCTCCCGCCGAACGGACGGCCGAGGCCCGCGACGAGCGGGAAGTCGGCGGAGTACGTCTCGCCGGTGACGTAGACGTTGGCCGATCCGTCGAGCGCGATCCCGTAGGCGAGGTCATCCGAGGTGCCTCCCAGGCAGGTCGACCAGACCACGTTCGACCCCGCGGCGTTCACCCGGAGGACGAAGGCGTCGGAGTTCCCCCCTCCGAACGGCTTCGAGCCGGAGCCGACCACGGGAAAATCGGTGGAGTTGGTATACCCGGCGATGTAGACGTTGGACTGCGCGTCGACCGCCACTCCGCGGGGGATGTCCCCGGCGCTGCCGCCCAGATACGACGACCACAGGATCCGGGAGCCTCCCGGCTCGATCTTGACCACGTACCCGTCGGGCCCTTGGCCGGTGAGGGTCGTCTTGAAGCCACCGACGATCGGAAAGTCGGCCGCGTACGTATAGCCCACCACGTAGACGTTGCGGGACGAGTCGACAGCGACGGCGTTCCCGAATTCGCCTCCGCCGCTGCCGCCGAGGAAGGTCGACCAGAGGAGCCGCGTCCCGGTGGAATCGATCTTGGCGACGAACGCCGGCTGGGCGCTTGCCGCGATCGGCATCAGCGCCGCATGGATGGCGAACTCCGCCGGCGAGGTCCATCCGGTGATGACCACGTCTCCCGCGGAGTCGACGGCGATGCCTGCGCCCCAGCCTCCCATGCGGGTGGTCCAGACCAGGCTCGATCCTGACGCGGCGATCTTCGCAACGAACAGGTTTCCTGGAATCCCCGAAGGCGAGAAGACGGCGCCCGCCGGGAAGTCCCCCGAGTTGGTGAGCCCCAGGACGTACACATTCCCGGCTCCATCCAGGGCGATTCCGTGAGCATTGTCGGTGCCATCCCCGCCCAGGTATGTGGACCAGACGAGCGACGTGCCCGTGGAGTTGATCTTGCAGACGAACACTTCGTCGCCCTGCGCCGACGTATCGAACGCCCCGACCAGCGGGAAGTCGGTGGCCCGCGTCGTCCCGGCAACGTAGACGTTTCCGCCCGAGTCCACGGCCACCGCCTGGGCCAGTTCGCCGCCGAACGAGCCGGGCCCGCGGGAACCGCCGAGGAACGAGGACCAGCCGATCACGGGATCGACCTGCAGCGGCCGCGACCGGTCGTACGGGCCCGGCTGGATGCGGACCTGGTCGCCGCCGACCGCGACGTAGTGCGCCTCGACGCTGACGCGCCGTCCGTCGATCTCCTGCCAGGCCTTGAGCCCGGTCTCGGTCAGCGAGCCGGGCCCGGCCCCGATGCGGACCGAATCGCCGCGCTCCGAAACCTGCAAAGACGGCGCCCCTTCGTAACAAAGGGTCATGCCGGCGGGATCGGCCCCCGGCGCCAGGGTGAACCCGTAGTGAATCCCATGCGGACGAGGCTCCAGGAAGAGGTCGATGCCCGGCAGGACGTCCGGATAGCGGACCCCCGCGACCGCGGGTTCGTCCGATCGCCACGTGTCCGCGGGTCCGCGGAACCGGCTCACCCGGGTCTCGCACCTTCCCTCGGGCTGAGGTTCGACCGGCCGGCCGCCGACGACGCCCCAGTGGATTCCGAATCCCTGCGCTCCGCCATGAGGAACCAGCGCCAGCGCCATCCCCTTGTCGCCGAGAAAGGCGCTCACGCTCCCGTCGCGGAGCATGAATCGGGCAGGCCCGCCGGAAGGCGCCGCGATGAGGGGCGCGGCGACCGCGGGCGCCTCTCGGCGCGTCGTCATCGCTTGGGATTCCGACCCGGAGGCTTTCTCGGAAAAGGAGGCGCGTGCGGTCGGACCCCTCCGGGCGGCGCTCCCGGTCCGGGAGAGTCCGGGCTGCTCCGGCGCGCTTCTCCGGAGGGCGAACGTCACCACCAGAAGCGCGAGCGCCAAGATCGAGAGAATGCGTCGCAGGCTTTTCATCCTTCCCTCCCGTTGGGCGGTCTCTATATGGCCTGTATGCAGGCCTGCGACAATCCTTTTGAACCTTTGAGAGATTATGCCCCCGTCCTGGCCAGACCCTCCTGGGCGGCGTCCTTGACGTACGCCTCCGACGGGTCGGTCCGCGTCTCCTTGAGGTGTCCGTAGATCTTCGCGGACTCGGCCTTCTTCCCCGCCGCGAGCAGCCTCTCCGCCAGCAGGAGAGCGTTCGACGTAGCCTTGATCCGCTCGAACCCGGGATCGACGTCCGCCGCCTTGAGCGCGATCTCGACCGCGCCCGGGTCGCCGATCCGGGCGAGCGCCCAGACCGCGGCGAGCCGCGTGTCGCGATCCGCCTCCCCCGCGGCCTTGCGGAGTGCCTCCGCCGACTCCGCGTCGGCGAGGACGCCTAGCGCCTGGACGACCGTGAGCCGCAGGGCCCCTTTGACCCCCGGGAGCGCCTTTCTAAATTCCTCGACCGCCCCCGAGCGGATCGCGAGGAGCGCCTGCGCGGCGTATTCGTAAAGATCGGAGTCCGAAAGAAGTTTCCCCAGCGCCGGCGCCGACTCCGCCGTCCCCACCACGTGGAGCTGCCGGACGAGGTACCCCTGGACCCCCTTCGCCCGGTCGCCGCCCAGCTGGGACGCGAACGCCTCGCCGACGATTCCGCGCACCGCCCCCTTGCCCGCCGCGTACTGGGCGATCACGTGGAGCAGGTAACGCGCCTTGTAGTCCGAACCGTCGTCGACGTCCTTGAGCATCGCGATCACGCCGACGATGCTCTCCTTGCCCCCCGCGAGCACCGCGTCGACGATCTTGATCGCGTCGTCCCACGTCGTTCCCGTAAACGTGCCGCGCTTGTCGAGCGCAGGGACCTGGTCCACGATTTCCGCGAGCTTGTCCTGTGTGACCATGGTTCGTCCTCTACAGATGCCAAGGGGCGCGCATCGGTACGTTCGCGTAACGATTGGCGAACTCGTCGCCGACGATCTGCTCCTTCACCGGGTCGTACTTGATCTTCCGGCCGGTGCGGATCGCAATGTTCGCGAGGTGGAGGAGCGTCGCGCAACGGTGCGCCGCCTCGGGATTCCCTCCCGCCTGCTTGCGCGTCTTCACCGCCTCGGCGAACGTCACGAGCGGCTCGGGATCGGGCATCGCCTGGATCTTCTTCCGCGTCTCCTCGTCGAGATCCGCGAGCGCCACGGCCTTCGCCTGCTTGCGGTCGTAGTGCGGCCCCCACTCGCCGCTCTCCATGACGAGCGTGAAGCCGTCGGCGTACTTCATCTCGATCCATCCCCACATGGCGCAGACCTCGGGGTGGGCCGGCGGCGCGAAGGCCTCGATCTCGACGGGGCTCGTGTCGTCCTTCCCGTAGATCCACTGGTACGGATCGAGCGTGTGCTGCGCCATGTCGGCCAGGCCGCCGCCCTCGTAGTCCCAGTAGCCGCGATGGGTGCCGCCGTGGCGCGGCGGGACGTACGGCTTCCACGGCGACGGGCCTTCGTAGAGATTCCAGTCGAGGCTCTGGGGCGGCGTCTGCGGCGGCAGGTTGATGCGGCCGCTCCACTCCTTGACCTTGAGCCCGCCGCTCTTCACGTAGACGCCGGGGTTGTCCTTCACCAGGCCGCTCCGCATGATCTTGTGGGTCTCGATGTTCTTCTTGTCCCGGCTGACCCCGAAGCGGCCGAACGTGCCGATCTGGAAGATCCGCTGGTACCGCTTGAAGGCCTCGACGACGGCCCGCCCCTCGGCGATGAACCGCGTCATCGGCTTCTCGCAGACCACGTCCTTCCCCGCCTCCGCGGCGGCGATCGAGATGAGCGCGTGCCAGTGGGGCGGCGTCGCGATCGCGACGAGGTCGATGTCCTTCCGCTCAAGGACGCGGCGGAAGTCGGTGTAGAACATCTTGTTGTCGGCCTTGTCGCCGAACTTGACGTCGCACTGCGCGCGCATCTCGACGTCGAGGCCCTTGGTCAGCTCCTTGTAGGTGCTGGGCCCGCGGCCGCCGCAGCCGATGAGCGCGCCGCCCAGCATCTCGTTCGGCGAGGCGCGGAGCGGCCCGGGACGCGGGACGACCGCGAAGAGCCCCGCGGTCGCGACGGCCCCCTTGAGGAACTTCCGGCGGCTGATCTTCGAGCGAGATGGCATGAGCTGATCCTCCCACAATGGTATACGGGAGATCGGACCCGCCCGGGTGTCTGTCTCCGTAGGGTAATGGGAGGAACGACCATGACCAGACTCATCGCCGCGCTCGCCGTCGCTTTCGTCGCCGTCTCGCCCGCCCCGGTGCAGGAGCCCGCCGCCCAGTGGCGCGACCTCTTCAACGGGAAGGACCTGGCCGGCTGGGTCAACGTCAACACGGCGCCCGACACCTGGAGCGTGCGCGACGGCATGATCATCTGCAAGGGGAAGCCCACCGGCGTCATGCGGACGGACAAGCAGCTCGAGAACTTCATCCTGCACATCGAATGGATGCATATGGAACCGGGCGGCAACTCCGGCTGCTTCGCCTGGAGCGGCGGGACGACCGACCCGGGCAAACCCTTCCCGAAGGGGCTCGAGGTCCAGATGCTGGAGCTGGACTATATCAATCTCCACCCCGACAAGGAGGGCAAGCCCCTCACGGACGCGTACGTCCACGGCGAGCTCTTCGGCGTCGGCGGCATGACGATCGTGCCCGACAACCCCCGAGGGACGCGCAGCAAGTCGATCGAGAACCGCTGCAAGGGCAAGGGCGAGTGGAACGTCTACGACGCGGTCTTCGTCGACGGGACGGTCAAGCTCTCGGTGAACGGGAAGTTCGTGAACGGGATCGCCAAGGCATCGCAGAAGCGGGGCTACCTCTGCCTGGAATCGGAAGGCGCCGAGATCCACTTCCGGAACATCCGCGTCCTGGAGCTGCCGCCCGGCCTGACGACCCCCGAGCAGTCGGCCGCGGTGGTGGAGAAGTAGAGGTCACAAACACGCTGGAGGACTTCATGCTGCTGGCCCGAACGCTGACCCTGGCCGCCCTCGGGTTCTTCCTCTTGCCGCAGGACGGGACCGTCACCGCCCCCGAAGGATGGACCTCCGCGGCGCCGCGGCTCGAGATCCGGCCCCGCTTCGCGTTCGACTCAAAAGGCGGCCGCGATGGAAAAGGCAGCTTCGTCATCGTCCACGACCGGCGCGACGGCCTCCAGGGGTGCTGGACCCGGACGTTCGAGGTCGAAGGCGGAAAGCACTACCGGTTCCGGGCCGCGCGAAAGGTCCAGGACGTCGCGCTTCCCCGCCGGAGCGCCGTCGCCCGGATCCTCTGGCAGAATGAGAAGGGGCGGCCGGTGCCGCTCGACGCGACGTGGGATCGCGAGGTCCTGAAGAACTTCGCGCTTACGGCCGAGGCCGAGCATCCAACCGACAAGGAGACCGACGCCGCGGGCTGGACCGAGGTCTCCGACATCTATCTCGTCCCCTCGAAGGCGAAGCGGGCCGTGATCGAGCTCCACCTCCAGTGGGCGGCCGGGGGGAAGGTGGAGTGGAGCGAAGTCTCCTTCGCCGAGTGCGCGCCGCCCGCCCCCCGGAAGGTCCGCCTGGCCTCCGTGCACTACCGTCCCTCGGGCAAGACGGTCGATGAGAATCGCCGCTCGTTCGTCCCGCTGATCGAGGAGGCCGCGAAGCAGAAGGCGGACTTCGTCGTCCTCGGGGAGACCCTGACCTATCCGGGGACGGGCAAGAGCTATGCCGAGGTCGCCGAGCCGATGCCCGGCCCGTCGACGGAGTTCTTCGGCGCCCTGGCGAAGAAGCACGGGCTTTACATCGTCGCCGGCCTGCTGGAGCGCTCCGACGCGCTCGTCTACAACGTCGCCGTCCTGATGGGCCCGGAAGGGACGATGGTCGGCAAGTACCGGAAGACCTGCCTTCCACGCGGAGAGGTCGACGCGGGCGTCACGCCGGGGAGCGAGTACCCGGTCTTCACCACGCGGTTCGGGAAGGTCGGCCTCATGGTCTGCTACGACGGGTTCTTCCCCGAGGTCGCGCGGCGGCTGACGATGAACGGGGCGGAGGTGATCGCCTGGCCGGTGTGGGGATGCAACCCGCTGCTCGCGCGCGCCCGGGCCTGCGAGAACCACGTGTACGTTGTCAGCAGCACTTATGAAGACGTGTCGCGGAACTGGATGCTGACGGCGGTCTTCGACCACGACGGCGGAACGCTCGCGGCGGCGGAGAAATGGGGCACGGTGATCGTGGCCGAGGTGGACCTCGAGAAGCGGCTCCGCTGGCCGAGCCTCGGCGACTTCAAGTCCGAGCTGCCGCGCCATCGTCCCGCGTGGAGCGGCGACGAGTCGCGGTAGCCCCCAGTCAATCGACGAACCGGCGGCGCGCCTGGATGACGGCGCCTTCGTGGTCGTAGAACACGTAGTCCCAGTAAATCCCCACCGCCCCGAACGACGCCCCCAGGCCGCCCCGGAATACCCAATGAACGTCACACGAGAGGGGCGTGGTTCCAAAGTCGCGTTCGATCAACCCCGCGACATGCTGGAGGAAGCCGTCGTCGAAGTTCTCCTCCACGAGAAATGTCCTGAAGGGCTCCCCCCTCTGCTCCGCGATCTCCGCCCGAAGAGCCTTGGGCGGATAGGCCTGTTCGAGCGTCTCCCGGCCGGGAGATTGGAATGAACAGGAACAGGCCGAGGCGAACAGGGCGACGAACAGCCCCGAGCCCGCCCGAAATGCGTGAGTCTTCATCGTTGAAGGGTGGAGCGTCCCGCCCGCAAACCGGTTCGGAGAAACCGACAACCTCCCGGGGCTATAATACTCCGAACACCGGAGGAGACCGGGTGGACGTCGCCTGTCCGCTGTGCCACCAGACCGTTCCCGCGGATCGGCCCTTCTGCACCCAGTGCGGGGCCCGGCTGTCGAACCCCCCGACCCAGAAGTGCCGTGCCGCCGACCTCGATCGTCTCCGCATCGATGCCCGCGCGCGGATCCTTTGGGGCGAGGATCGGGTCGCTCTTCGGACGGACCTCCTCAAGCAGGGGTTCTCGACGTGGGACGTTGACCGTGCGCTCGACGACGCGATCGAGGAGCGCAAGACCCACTTCCGCCGGCTGGGGAAGAAGGATCTCCTGATCGGAGCGGCGTGCCTGGGGGGATCGGTGCTGGCCTTCGGGGCCTACTGGCTCTTCACCCATTCCCGGAGAACCCCGGTCCGGACCACGGGGATGGCGTACCTCGCGATGATCGCCCTGCCCGCCGCCGCCGCGTACTTCTTCATCCGGGGCGGCCGAAGGCTCCTGGGAGGAGGCCAGGGAGAGCGCGACGCCAGCGACCTGGAAGAAGAGGACTGATCCCCTGACTATTCGGGGACGAACTTGATCGCGTCCCCGTAGACGTTCCGGTTCGCATTATTTGAAAGAATCACCTCCGCCTTCTCGCCGAACGAGAACGTGCCGAGAAGGTGCCACGAGCTCGTCTCCTTCGTGAGGTCGACCTTCACCGCCTGGTCGCCGATCGCAAATGGCGCGTCCGTCGCGTGCTCGCCGAGCGGGTCGGCGGGGATCCAGGCGTAGACGCGGTAGCGCCCCGGCTTGAGCGACGCCGCCCAGATCGCCTTGCTCCGCCCCGTCGCGTCGGGGAACGACCAGTGCGAAAGAGATCCGTAGTCGCCGCCGACGCGGTCCGTCCGCCAGTTTCCCTCCGTCCGGAACGCGCGCGGGTCCTCGTCGTCCACGATCACCGCGCCCGGCTCGACCGGCAGCGTCTTCGGGTCGACGGCCTTCAGCGTCGAAAGATAGGCGACGAGATCGCGCAGGTCCCGCTTCGCCAGCTTCGCGTAGTCCTCCGGCATCGCCGACTTCCCCGCCTTCCGCGCCCGCACGTCGGACTTCAGGAGCGTCTCGATCCTCCCTTCTGAATCCATGAGGACGAGCTCGCGCTCCGTCTCACGCTCCACCCGCCCCGACTTCACGTCGCCGCTCCCGAGCTGCACCAGGACCTGCTCGTACCCCTTGGTGATCTCCGCGTTCGGATTGACGATCGACTCGAGCAGCTTCTCGCGCGCCAGCCGGCTGGCCACGAGCGTCAGGTCGGGCCCCACCGTCCCCCCGCCGCTCCGCACCTTGTGGCACTTCACGCAGCCCGTCGACGGGCCGGAGAAGAGATCGCGCCCCGCGACCGCGCTTCCCCCCTCGAGGAGCGCCGCGTCGGGAAGGTTCCGCCGCGGGAGGCTCCGCTTCGCGAGCGCCTCGTCGACCTCGAGCTGCACGCCCGCGGGGAGCGGCGCGTCGGCAAGCCTCTTCAGAAGCTCGTCCGCTCCCATCGCGGCCAGCGCGTCGATCGCCGCCTGGCGGACCGGGATCGCGCCGTCCCGCGCGAGCGCGAGGTTCGCCAGCAGCGGGACGGTCTCGGGAAGGTTCACGGAGGGCGCGAGACGGATCGCCTCGCGGCGGAGCGCGACGTCGGGATCCTCAAGCGCCTGCTTAACGGCCTCGCGCCCCTGCCCCATCGCCGCGAGCGCGCGGAGCGCCTCGACCCGTGCCGCCGCGACGTTCCGTCCGTCGCGCACGAGATCGACGAGCAGGGGCAGCGCCTCGTCCCATTTGAACCGCGCCTCGGCCCGGATCGCCTCGAGCTGGACGACCTCCACGGTGTCCTTAAGCAGCTGCTCGATGCTCCCGCGGATCGCCGCGCGGCCCGCGTTCGGGTCGGCCGGCTTATAGGGACGGTGGAGGCCGAGCACCCGGTCGCGCGCGGGCGGCGCGTCCCACTCGACGAGCGCCTTGAGAGCCTCCGCCCGCACCGCGGCCGGGAAGTCGTGCCGGCGCGCAACCCACGAGAGCTGGCCCGCCGACTGCTCGGTGCCGACGCGCGCACAGGCATCGATCACGCGGGAAGCGAGGTGCGGCGGGACGCCCTGGTTGTCCAGAAGGGTGGCCAGCGCCGCCATCGCGCCGGGAATCGGCACGTCGTGGATCGCGCGCGCCGCCTCGTACACGATCGCCGCGTCGCTGTCGGCAAGGAACGCCTTGATCTCCGGCCGCGCGAGCCGGCGGAGCGCAAGAAGCGCGCCCATCCGCACCGGGGCCGACGGATCCTTCGCGAGCGCAAGGATTGCATCGACGTCGCCGAACGACGCGAGCGCCATGACCCCGGCGTGGCGGAGATACGCATCCCGGTCGTCGTTCGCGCGGAGCAGGTCGACCACGTGGCCGAACGCGCCCTTCCACCCGATGCGGCCGATCGCCATCGTCGCGAAGAAGCGGACGCGCGGGCTCGGATCGTCCATCGCCTTCTCGAGCGCCTCGTGCGCGCCGCCGAAGCGGCGGTCGCCCAGCACCTTCGCGGCCTGCGCGCGCACCTCGGAGTCGGCGTTTCCGAGGAACCGCGCGACGGCCTCGGACGCGCCGATCTGTCCGAGCGCCCAGATCGCGTGGAGCCGCGCGAGCCGGGTGTCCGATTGGCCGACGACCTCCGTCAAAAGCTGGGTCGCGCCCCGCGACGCGAGCTCGAACTGGGCGCGGAGGCGGACGCGCTGGTCGGGGTGGCCGAGAAGCCGAGCCAGCTCGTCGGGCTCTCGCTTCGACATCCCCCCGGCAAGCAGCGCCTTCACCTCCAGGACCGCGGCGGAGCCGGCCAGCGTCGGGTCGGTCACACGGTAGATCCGGCCCACGCCTTTCATCGACCAGCCCTCGCCCCAGTCGGAGACATAGACCGCGCCGTCGGGGCCGAAGCGGACGTCCGTCGCCCACGCGTTCCAGAGGAACTCGCCGACATCGACGACCCCGAACGACGCGCCCCGGGGCTCGACGGCCCACGAGTTCACGCCGCCCGGAAAGTTGCAGAGCAGGAAATGGTTGTCGTAGCGCGGCGGCAAGCCGGTGCCTGGGTTGAACGCGATGCCGCTCGGGCCGTGGTCGAGGTTCGCCACGGGCGGAAGCCGGTACGGGACGTTCGCGTCCTTCTCCCAGATCTTCTCCTCCTCCCACGGGCCGCGCGTCGGGTGGAACTGGTAGCCGATCCGCCAGCCGCCGTCGAGTCCGTCGACGACGTAGACGAACCGCGCGACGTCGTGCCAGTCGGAGTTGTTGTCCCACGTGAAGAGGTTGCCGTGCTGGTCGAAGGCGAGCGATTGCGGATTCCGCAGGCCGGTCGCGACGAGCTCGAGGTCGCTCCCGTCGGGGTTGCAGCGCAGCACGGCACCGGAGTCGGGATTGTCGATCACCCGGCCGGCCGTCTCGACGCGCAGGCCGCGGTCGCCGATCGAGAAGTAAAGCCTCCCGTCGGGTCCCCACGTCAGGCCGTGGAGGTCGTGCCCGATGTAGTTCATATGGACGCCGTAGCCGGTGTGGAGGACGCGACGGAGGTCGGCGCGGCCGTCGCCCTTGGTGTCGCTGAGGAGCCAGAGGTTGGGGATGTTGGCAAACCAGGCCTGGTCGCCGCGGACGAGGATTCCGGCGGCGAGGCCGTCGGCCATCGTGTTGAATCCCTCGGCGAACGTCTCGGCGTGGTCGGCGCGGCCCGTCCCCGACCGATCCTCGATGAGGCGGATCCGCTCCGACTCGACGGCGAGCTTGTCAGCGTCCTTGCCCATCTGCTTCCGGTACATGCGGACGCGGTCCTCGACGGTACGGCTGGCGAGGTCGTCCTCGAGCCAGGACATGTATCGCCGGATGTCGTAGACCGACGTCCCAAGCCGGTGGGTCTCGACGACGAAGAACCGCCCGCGGTCGTCGATGTCGAAGCAGACGGGGTTGACGAGCTGCGGCTCGCTGGCGAAGAGGGTGACCTTGAGCCCCGGCGCCACGCGAAGCTTCTTCACCGCCAGCTCGGCGTCGGTGGGATCCTGCGCGAAGAGGGTCAGAAGAAAGAAGGCCGCGCTCATTTCTGGACCGCCTCGACCATCAGCCGGGCCGCGCGATTGTTGAGCGAGTCGGGGTTGCCGGGGCTCTGGTCGTGGTCGTCGATCTTCGAATCATTCCACGAGACGACGAGATCGAGGCTGGGGATCACCCAGAGCGCGCGCCTGCCGCCGTGGCCGCTCGCGACGAACGTCTCAGGCGGCGCGTCAAAGCTGCATCTCGTCTCCGCCTTCGGCGTCGA
>JBGPCZ010000128.1:0-17932 GCA_041482015.1 Planctomycetota bacterium
CGCGACCGCCCGGTAGTCCACGATCCCGACCTTTTGGAGCCAGATCGCCCCGGCGCCGCGCGCGTGCGGTTCGATCTCGCGCAGCCGCTCCGGCCCGATCCGCTCGAGGACCACGCCGTTCGCCCGCCCGCGCCGCTCCAGCTCGTCGAGTCGCGGCGACTGCGACGGCTCGCTCGCGACGATCACCTTCCCGCAGATCTCGTGCGCGATCCCATGCTCGCGGCAGAATTCGACCATCCTCCGCCCGCCCTCGACCGCAAGAGACGCCTTCTGCGAGCCGGGCTTGTAGTAGACGCCGGAGTGGATGACGCCCGAGTTGTGGCCCGTCTGGTGCGCCGCGACCTCTCGCTCCTTTTCGAAGACCACGGGCGACAGGTCGCGGAGCGCGTACGCGGTCGCGAGGCCCACGATCCCGCCGCCGACGATCGCGATCATGCCCGCTTCTGCGCCCAGAGCCACTCCCAGAGCGAAGCCTCGGCGTAGACCCGGTCCCAGATGAAGTGATCCGCGCCCGGGTACTCCGTGTACTTCGCGTGCGCGATGAGCTTCGACATGTCGCGGCCGCCGACGTTCCTCGCGTCCCAGCCGTTCGGCCCCGACGGCGGCATGGCCGGATCCTTCTCGCCGTGGAAGATCCAGGTCGGCGCCTTGATCTTCGCCGCGTCCTCCGGGTAGCCCGCGCCGCAGACCGGGACGAGCGCCGCCCAGAAGTCGGGGTACTTTGCGCCGAGGTCGAACGTCGAGCAGCCGCCCTGCGAGATCCCCGTGAGGAAGATTCGCTTTGAGTCGACCCGGAACTCCTGCTGCGCGGCGGAGACGGCGGCCAGCACGACCTCCTCGTCCTCGCCGACGAACTTCCACGGCCCTTTGCATTGGGGGATGACCGCGAGCGCGGGGAAGGCCTCCGTAAGGTGTGCGGGCAGCCCGGCCCGCATCTGCTTTTCGCCGTCGGTCCCGTTCTCGCCGACGCCGTTGAGAAAGACGACAAGCGGCCAGGTGCGGCCGGGGTCGTACGCCCCGGGAACGAAGACCTGGGTCGCGCGGCCGAGGACGGTCCTCTTCTGGAAAGCCATGGGCGGCCCGATTATATCCGTATCCGTTCCGATACGCTCCGGTAACCGATCCGTAACGCCCGGACGCCGGGAAGGCCTCGCAGTTCGTCGTTATCACCGGGCATGCCGCTTGCGTCTAATCACCCAGGAGGTGAGCCATGAAGTATCCCGTTCTCGCGCTGACCCTGACGTTCGCAGCCGCCTGCACGACCCGCACCGAACCCGCCCGGCCCGCCGGCCCCCCGGCCGCAATCGGGTCGCTCAAGATCAACGGCCCGTTCACGCACGAAAACCTCGCGATCTACATCGTCGAGGATCCCGCCGCAAAGCCGGGGGAGGAGCTGATCACGCTGGCCGAGGGGCTCGCGTCGGGCTCCGTGAAAGTCACCGAGAAGAAGAGCGCCGAGGTGAACGAGCTCCTGATCGAGAACGCGTCCGACAAGGCCTGCTTCGTGCAGGCGGGCGACGTCGTGAAAGGCGGCCAGCAGGACCGCGCGATCGGCCGCGACTTCGTGATCCCGCCGAAGACCGCGCCGACGCCGGTCGCGTCGTTCTGCGTGGAGCACTCGCGCTGGCAGGGCACCGCGAAGTTCGACCGTTCGACCCAGAACGCCTACGGCAACGGGCTGAAGCTCGCTATCCAGAAGGACGGCAGCCAGCAGTGGGTGTGGGACAACGTGGCGAAGTCCAATGGAGAGCTCCGGAGCAACCTGAACACGGTGACGCTGGCCTCGTCGAGCAGCTTGAACGAGGAGCTTGAGCTCCCCAAGGTGCAGGAGAAGGTCAAAGGATTCCGTGAAGCCCTGGGCGATCTCCTGAAGGAGCGCCCCCAGGCGATCGGCCTGATCACGGCGATCAACGGGAAGTTCTCGGCGGCCGACCTCTACGATGACCCGGGGCTATTCAAAAGGATCTACCCGCGGCTCCTCGAGTCCGCGTCGATGGAGTCGCTGACCGCGAAGCCGGATCCCAAGCCCGCGCCCGCCGCCGAGGCCGCGTCGACATTCCTCGTCGAGGCCGAAAAGGGCAAGTCAAAGGAGGAGGAGATCCGGAAGGGACTTAACCTGAGGACCTGCGAGAACGAGAAGGGCGTCCAGTTCGACTACTCGTGGCAGGGCCGGCGGGTCCACCGGCAGGCGTTGCTGTACTGATGTAACGAAAACGCGCGGCGATTTCGTTACATCTAGCCCAGCGACTTGAGGAACTCCTCGTTCGTCTTCGTCTTGCCCAGCTGGCTGAGCAGCCCTTCCATGGCGTCGATCCCCTTGAGGTCGGCGACCTCGCGGCGGAGGCGGTAGATCCGCTTGAGCTCGTCCTCCTTGAGGAGCAACTCCTCGCGTCGGGTGCCGGAGCGGAGGAGGTCGAAGGACGGGAAGATCCGGCGGTCGGCGAGCTCGCGGGTCAGGTAGAGCTCCATGTTGCCGGTGCCTTTGAATTCCTCGAAGATCACGTCGTCCATCCGCGAGCCGGTCTCGACGAGCACGGTGCCGATGATCGTGAGCGAGCCGCCCTGCTCGGCGGCGCGCGCGGCGCCGAAGAACGTGCGCGGGCCCATGAAGGCCGCGGCGTCGATGCCACCGGTCATCGTCCGGCCGCGCTGCGGGGTCATGTGGTTGTAGGCGCGCGTCATCCGCGTCAGCGAATCGAACAGGATCAGCACGTCCTTCTTTTCGACCACGAGCGCCTTCGCCTTCTCGAGCGTGTCCTCGGTGATCCGGACGTGCTCCTGCGGCGTCATGTCGTTGGTCGAGGCGACGATCTGGACGGGCGTCCCGCGGAAGGCCACGCGGAAGTCGGTCGCCTCCTCCGGCCGCTCGTCGACCAGGAGGATGATGATCTGGACATCCGGGTGGTTTTGGAGGACGGCCTTCGCGATCTTCTGGAGAAGGATGGTTTTGCCGGTGCGGGGCGCGGCGACGATCAGGCCGCGCTGGCCCTTCCCGATCGGCGAGATCATGTCCATCACGCGCGTGGAAAGTTCGGCCGGATCGGTCTCGAGGCGGAGCCGCGACGTCGGCTGGACCGCCGTCAGCGCGTCAAACGGGTTCGGCCCCTTCGGGCGGCTCGGGTGCTGGTGCTGCGGCGGCCGGTGCTGCTGGGGCGGCCCGTGCCGGCGCGGTCCGTGGTGGCGTTGCTGATGCTGCGGGTGCGGGCGATTGCGAGGGCGTTGGTCCACGACAGATAGCAATCCGTGGGGTGAAAGACCGGGAAAAAGGACAGCCCAGATTATAGGAAAACGGCCCCCGCGTCGCAATAGTTAGGGCTGCCGCCCGGCCGAAAGGACCGCCCGCAGCGAGGGTTTCGCGGCGTCCTTCTCGAAGACCTGGAGGTCGAGCGAGGACACGAAGCCGCGGGAGTCGACGCCGAGCCGCACCGCCCTCTCCTTGCTCTTCCCCGACACGCTCGCCACCTTCGACTCCTTCCCCAGACTGATCTCGTCGACGGTCCAGGTGAATTCGCCCTCCTCGAAGACCTGGCCTTGCTTCACCAGCCGCGCGGCGAACGGGAGCGGGCCCGGAAGAAGGAAGAGCCGGGGGACCCACGCCTGCAGGAACGTGAACGTTTCGGGCTTGCCCTCGAGCGTCGCCTCGAGACCCTTTGACTTCACCGTCCACTCCGACTTGAAGGCGTCGTCCAGGTCGGCCGCCGCCTGCTGGGCCTCCTTGACCGGAGTGTGGCCGATCACGGTCTTCCCGAAGTCGATGCCGGCCGTCCACTGGAGGTCGTAGCTCCAGCGCTTGACCGATCCCTTCCCGGAGAACTCGATGATCCGGGAGCTGCACGAGGTCGCGTCCCTCATCGTCACCTGGAGCCGCGCGTGGAGCTTCGCGGGACCGGCGTCGCCGGCAAACTCGAGGTCGGACGTGACGTCGAACTTCTGCCCTTTCGCGAGGTCGGAGACGAGGCGCATCTCCTCCTGCGCGGCGAACGAGATCAAAAGGGCGGCGAGCACCATCCCCGCATCGTATCCGGGGCGCCCCGCGCGATCAACCCCGGGCGAGGGTGCGGTCGCCGGCGGGCACGAGGCCGCGCTCGATGAGTTCCCGGGCGCGGAGCGGCCGCGAGAAGTGGTAGCCCTGGCCGAACTCGATCCCGAGCTCGCGGACGATGCGGAGCTCGTCGGCGGTCTCGACGCACTCCATGATGCCGGGGATGCCCAGGCGACGGAGCATCTCGCCGGTCGAGCGGACGATCTCGCGCTTCGCCCGGTCCGTGTCGATGCCGCGGCAGAAGTGGCCGGAGATCTTGACGTAGTCGGGGGTGTGCTCCATGAGGAAGCGGAGGTTGGAGAGGCCGATGCCGTAGTCGTCGAGCGCGACGCGGAAGCCGCGGCGGCGGACCTCGGCGAGCGTGGACTGGAAGGCGCGCGGGTTGAGGATGGTCTCCTGCTCGGTCAGCTCGAGGACGATGTCGGCCGGCGTGAAGCCCGCCTCGCGAATCATGCGGCTCACGCGGTCGGCGAAGTCGGGCTTCGTGAGCGAGCGGGGCTGGACGTTGATGAAGAGCGCGGGACCGGCGCCGAGGTGAACGGCCTCCAGGAGCGCGGCGCGGATGCAGATCATGTCGGTCTCGTAGAGCCGCTCCTTGCGCGACGCGTAGCCGAAGAGGAGCTCGGGGTTGCGGAGGAGCGACTCGCGGGGCGCGCGGGCGAGGCTCTCGACGCCGTGGACGGGGCCGCCGTCCTGGAGCGGGACGATCGGCTGGAGCACCGCGAAGATCGGGTTGGACTCGAGGAAGTCGTCGAGGGTCTCGACGTCGTAGACCACGCCGATGTTGCCTTCGACCGGCGAGGCGCGCTGGCCGCGGACGACCTGCATCGCGAGGATCTTCGGGTCGACGGGCTTTTCGAGGACGGCGGTGGCGCCGAAGGCGATCATGAGCCGGCGGATCTCATCGGTCACGTGGGCGCTCATGACGAAGAGGTCGATCTCCGGAAAGTGGGTCGAGACGTGGCGGACGAGGCGGGTGCCGTCGAGCCCGCCCATGGGCGAGAGGCAGAGGTCGGTGATGACGACGTCCATGCGGGAGTGGTCGAGGATCGCCTCGGCGGCCTCGATCTCGCGGCAGGCGATGACCTCGAGGCCCTGGGCTTGAAGGGTGTGGGACAGGATGAGGAGGGTGGTCGAATCGTCGTCGAGGATGAGGACCCGCCGGAGCGGATACTCCCCACCCCCGCCCTTTCCTCCGATGACCATGGGGGGTTCAAAGCAAGTTTCACGCCAACCCCCGAATCGCACCTAACCCCTTGGGAATCAGGAGAGATCTGACAAAAGTGGCCGAGAGCGTACAAAAACAGACCGTCTCCTTTTGCCCAGCCTAGAAGTCGACCTGGAAGCGGAAGAGGAGGCCGGAGAGGGAGGAGCGGAGGACGCCGTTGCCGAAGTCGATCCGGTCCCGGTAGTCCTCCAGGATCCCGTTGACCGAAAGGCGGACGTTCTTGACGGGGTACCAGTTGAACCCCGCCGTGTACTCCAGGAGGCTGTTGCTCTGCCCCGCCAGCGAATTCCCAACCGCCCCATACTCCGTGCCCCCGACACGTCCGCCCGCCGCGCGGAAGACGACCTCGAGCGCGCCCCACTGGCCCTCGAGCGGATCGAACGGCCGGGCCGGCGTGAGTCGCGCCTCGGTCACCTTCTCGGCTCCGAACAGGATGACGGTCACCTGCCCGTACCACGCACGCGTGGTCAGCTTCTCCTCGATCGCGTCCGCCGCATCGTTGATCGCGTCCCTCCGGAGCAGCGCCTCCCCGCGAAACGACGCCGGGCCGATCACGTACGAGAGCTCCGCCCCCGCCCGCCACCGCCGCCCGTTCAGGAGCCCCGCCGTCGAATCCAGGAACGTGACGCCCAGGCCCCGCGAGGTCACGTCGAACTGGGTGGCCATCGGCTCGTCGTCGACGTCGCCGATCGACCCGTAGACGCCCAGCCGGAGCTGGCGGATCAGCAGCTCCGGGTCGCCGATGAAGGGCATCGTCGTCAGCCGGACGAGCAGGTCCTTCTCGTCATTCGAGTCGTTCGTTGACCGGCCCGGCCCCGACGGCTGGGAGCGTCCGTTGATGACCGCGACCTGGTACCCCAGGATCCCGTTCCCGACCTGCCCCGCCGCCTGGATCCCGAGTTCAATGTCCGGGACGAACCGCGAAAGGATCGAGCGCTCGATGCAGTCGGTGAACAGCGTCGACGTCAGGATCTCCTGGCTGTTCGGCGACTTGAACTGCCCGAAGCGGAGCGCGAACCCGTCCCACCGCTTCCACTCCAGGTACGCCTCCTCCAGGTTCGCCACCGGGCCGCCGGCGGACGACGTGAAATCGCCGTTCACGCGAAACCCGAATTCGCGGTAGAGGGTGCCGTCCGCCTGGAGGAACGCCTCGCGGACGTAGAACGTGTCGGGGGACGTGCGGGACGCGTCGGGCCGCGAGAAGACGTGGCGGTACTGCTCCTCGAACCGCCCGCCCAGGTGGACGTCGAACGCGTCGTCCCGGCCCCGCCATCGAAGCCCGTCCCTGAACGTCAGGCTCCTGAGTTCGTCGATCTCCGCCTGCTGCTGGCGGACCTGCTCCTCGAGCCTCCTGAGGCGCTCCGCGTCGTCCTGCGCCGCGAAGGCCAGCGCCGCCAGGAGGGTGATCACGGAGGTCTACTGCTCGTCGTACCCCTTGACCGGCCGGATCCAGATGTTGCGGAACCGCGTCGTGTTGCCGTGGTCCTGCAGCCGGATCCCGCCCTTGCCGTCGTACGCGCTCTCCTTGGCCAGCGTGCGGTGCGCGGTGGGGCCGAGGAGCTCCTTCTTCTCGTGCGTCAGGACGCCGTTGTGGAAGACCGTGACGGTCGCCGCGGTCTCCAGCGCCCCCTCCTTGAATTTCGCCGCGTGGAAGACGATGTCGTACGTCTGCCACTCGCCGGGTTTGCGCGCGACGTTGACGAGCGGCGGCCACTGGCCGTAGAGCGCCGACGCCCCGCCGTCCGCGTACGTGAGGTTCTCGAAGCTGTCGAGCACCTGGACCTCGTAGCGGCCGTGGAGGAAGACGCCGCTGTTGCCGCGGCCCTGGCTGTTCCCCTTCACCTCGGCGGGCGAGGCCCACTCGATGTGAAGCTGGAAGTCGCCCCACTTGTCCTTCGTCTGGAGGTCGCCGGTCTTCGGCGCGCACTCGACGTAGCCGTTCTCGACCTTCCACGCGGCATCGCCCTTCCCCGTCGTCCACCTCGAAAGATCCTTTCCGTCGAAAAGGACGATCGCGTCCGAAGGCGGCGCGCCGTACTCCTTGCCCGGCGTCACGACCGGAGGCGCCGGCCGATCGGCGTCGTGCACCTTCCACTTCTGGCCGGTGATCACCGGCGTGTCCGTGTAGCCTTCCTTCTTTTTATCCTGCGCCACGAGGGCGCCCGCGAGGACGGCCACCGCGGCCGCGCCCGTCAACCACGTCCGACGCTGCATCATATTCATCCCCTTCTTGAAACAGGTTTCCATCAATGAGGGTCTAATCCCTTGGACCCGGCGGACCAGTATAATACGCCGGTCGGAGGCCCGCCATGATGCTCCTGCTCGCCGCCGCCCTGCTCTTCCAGGACCCCGTCACGAAGGACGAAATCCTCCGGCTCACGAAGGAGGGCGTGAAGGAGGAGGAGATCCTCCGGAAGATCGGCTCCGCGACGTTCAAGCTCTCCGTCGACGACATTGTCGGGCTCAAGAAGGAGGGCGTGGGCGAAAAGGTGATCGCCAGAATGATCTCCGGGCCGTGCGAGGTGAAGGCGACGAACCTCGCCCACAAGGCGGTGGCAGTTCGCGTGATCGGATCGACAATTGAGGTGGGCTGGGGCGAATCTCTCGCGCGCGGCGCGACGCTGGAGCTTCCCGCGTCGGGCGAGTACACCGTCGTCGTCAACGGCCGCAAGACCTCGTGCACGGTGAAGACGCCGGCCACCCTGACCTTCCGCGGCAGCAACCACCCCGAGTTCGAGGTGGTCACGCTCTACATCGAGGACGCGCACGGCAGCGACACCTGCCTCGTGGAGTCCGTCATCAAGCGGTAGCCACGGCCCCTTCGGATCGGATGTTGACGATATCGCCGCGCACTTTCGTCAACACGTCTTTTCCGTGAAACACCCGCCCCGGTTTGCTTCTCTAGTGGGGTCGCTCGTGCCTCCCAAGGAAGAAGAAGGAGACCATGGAAACTTCGTTCGACGAGAAATTCGCGCTCGCGCAGGACCGCGCCGAGGCCCTCAAGCAGCTCATCCCCGGCACCGAGGACTACTACTACTACCACTGCCTCCACCACGAGCAGAAGGGACAGCCCGACGAGGTCCGCACGCTGCTGGAGACCTGGGTCAAGCGCCACAACTGGACCACGCGCGCGCTCGAGATCGCCAACCGCCAGGCCCTCCTCAGCCTCGCATCGGAGCCGAAGACCTCCTTCGACCACCTCCGCCGCCAGATCGGCCTCTCCTTCAACCACCAGCGCGAGGTCGAGGGCCGCGTCACGAGCTACCCCACCGCGCTCGACCCGAAGTCGCTCTCGCGGGACGTGTGGAAAAAGACCGCGTTCGGATGGGGCGGACGGACCGACCTCTCGGGGTTCGCCGACTCCGCGCTCGACTGGCTGGCCTCCGAGAAGCTCGAGGGCGACCGGCGCCGCGCGCTCCTCGAGCGGCTCGCGCGCCCCGACCTCACCAACCTCGTCGACCTCATCCTGGCCGACCTCAAGCACAAGGACAGCTCGGGCTTCGGCTCGATGACGATCCACTCGCGACTCACCCACGAACAGCTGGTGGAGATGGCCCGCCGGGAACCGAAGCTCCTGAAGGAGGAGGCGTTCGTCAGCGCGTCTCTCGCCAAGCTCCACCCCGGGCCGGAGGTCGACTGGGAGAACGAACCCGCGGAGAAGGAAGCGTACCTCGACCGCCTCTGGGCATTCGTCGAGCCGCTCGTCCCCGCGTTCAACGCGCTCAAGGCCCACGTGCTCTACCACCGCCTCGACCTCGACCGCTCCCGCGGCGCCTACGATCGAAAGCGGTTCCAGAAGTACGTCGAGATGCCCCGGCACGTCTCCTATGCCGAGCCCAAGTTCATGGAGCGCTGCGAGAAGGACAGCAGCCTGCGCGACGGGATCTTCAGCCTCGGTGAGAGCTTCGAGGGGACTCTGCTCCCCTCAGTCGACAACGACGAACCGCTCGTCGCCGACTTTCTCTCGCACTTCTTCGTCGACGCGAAAGACTGGAAGCCGTTCGACACGTGGATCCAGGACCGGTGGCTCAAGGTCCGCTTCGCCGAGGCCAAGATCCTCAACGGCGTCGGCGACATGGAGAAGTGGTACTCCCTGCTGGACGACCCGGGACACTACCAGGCGCTGAAGGACCGCGTCGAGATCACCTTCCCCCCGCACAACGCGACCGTCCACCGCGCGGGTGACCCGGTGACGATCGACGTCGACGTGAAGAACGTCGCGTCCCTCGTGGTGAAGGTCTTCGAGATCAACGCGCTCAACTTCTACCTGGCCCGCGGCGAGGAGCTCGACACGAGCATCGACCTCGACGGCCTCGTGGCCGCCGAGGAGAAGACCCACGCGTACAAGGAGCCGCCCGTCCGGCGCGTCCGCCGCACGTTCGAGTTCCCGTCGCTCTCCCGGCCTGGCCTCTTCGTCATCGAGTTCATCGGCGGCGGCATCAGCAGCCGCGTGCTGGTCCGGAAGGGTCGCCTCCGGTTCGTCGAGCGCGTCGGCTCCGCGGGCCACGTCTTCACCGTGCTCGACGAGGACTTCAAGCCTCTCAAGGACGCCTCGATCTGGCTCGCCGGGCGCGAGTATGCGGCCGACAAGGAGGGCGCGATCGCCGTCCCCTTCACCGAGAGGCCCGGGCGGCAGACGATCCTTCTCCGGCAGGACACGCTGACGACCCTCGAGACTTTCGACCACCGGGCGGAGAGCTACGCCTTCACGGCCGGCCTCTACGTCGACCGCGAGGCGCTCGTCCGGAGGACCGAGGCCCAGCTCCTGGTCCGCCCCTCGCTCCGCCTCCACGACGCCCCGGTGAGCCTCAAGCTCGTCGAGGAACCGACCCTCGTCGTCCGCTCGACCGACCGGCACGGCGTCGACGCAACGATGGAGATCCGCGGCCTCGAGCTGCACGACGACCGCGAGACGGTCGTCCCGTTCCAGGTCCCCGACGACCTCGCGAGCATCTCCTTCGCGCTCCGCGGCCGCGTGGAGAGCCTTTCGCTCGGTAAGAAGATCGACTTCACCGACGAGCGGGCGTTCACGCTCAACGGTATCGACGCGACGGACAAGACGGAGGACCTGCACCTCGCGAGGACCGACAAGGGGTTCGTCCTGAACGTCCTGGGCAAGACGGGCGAAGCCCGGCCCGACACGCCCGTCAACCTCGCCTTCCGCCACCGGCACTTCACGTTCGAGATGAACGTGACGCTCCAGGCTGATGCGCGCGGCCGCGTCGAGCTCGGGCCGCTGGAGGGGATCACGCAGATCGGGGTGTCGATCCCCTCGGGCATCAGCTCGTCGTGGACCCCGCCCCGGGACTCTTGCCTCCGTCCCTCCACGCTCCATGTCCGAAGCGGCGAGACGATCCGCGTCCCGTTCATGGGAGAGGGAGTGACGCGAGAGTCGGTCGCGCTCCTCGAGCGCGTCGGCGACACGTATCGGGCCGACCACTACGACGACGTGTCTGTGAAGGACGGGTACCTCGTCGTCGGCAAGCTCCCCGCCGGAGACTACGAGCTGGTGCTCAAGGAAGAGAATGCCACGATCGAACTGCGAGTGACGGGCGGGACGCCGGCCGCCGGCTGGCTGGCCTCGCCCAAACGGCTGCTCCAGGCCTCACCCGAACCCTCCGTCCAGATTTCGAGAATCAAGGCGGGCAAGGACGACCTCCGGATCTCCCTGGAGAACGCCTCGCCCGCCACGCGCGTCCACGTGATCGGCACGCGCTACCTGCCGGGCCACTCGGCGTTCCACGAACTCGGCCGCGAGGGCCTCGCCAGCCCGTGGGCCGTCTTCGTCTCCGTCGCGCGCGCGGCGTACGTCTCGGGGCGCGACATCGGCGACGAGTACCGCTACATCCTCGAGCGCAAGCACGCAACGCCGCTCCCCGGCAACATGCTGACCCGGCCCGGCCTTCTTCTGAATCCCTGGGCGGTCCGCTCGACGCAGACGGGCGTGGCCGAGGCGGCCGGAGGAGAGGGCTACGGCGCGGCCGGCGCGCCCTGCGCGAGCATGGCCGCGCCCCGGCCCGGCGGTCCGGAGTGCGCGCCGCCCCCGGCCGGCGCCTTCTCGAGCCTCGATTTCCTCGCCCATCCCGCGGCCGTGATCGCCAACCTCGTGCCGGAAAGGGATGGCAGCGTGACGCTGCCGCGGAAAGTGCTCGCCCACTCGAACCAGGTGAGAGTCGTCGTCGTCGATTCCTCCGGCACCGCCTCCCGCGACGTCTTCCTGGCCGAGGTGACCACCGCGCACCGCGACCTGCGGCTCCGGCTCGGCCTCGATCCGGGCCGCCACTTCACCGAGAAGAAGGACGTCAGCGTGCTCGACGACGGGCAGAAGCTCGAGATCGCCGACCTCACGACGTCGAAGCTCGAGACCTACGACACGATCGGCCGCGCGTTCACGCTCTACCGCACGCTCTCCGGGATCGACACGCTCGACGCGTTCGAGTTCATCACGCGCTGGCCGAAGCTGGGCGACGAGGAGAAGCGGGCGAAGTACAGCGAGTTCGCCTGCCACGAGCTCCACCTCTTCCTCTCCCGGAAGGATCCCGACTTTTTCAAGAAGGTGATCCAGCCCTACTTGAAGAACAAGAAGGACAAGACGTTCCTGGATCACTACCTGGTCGAGGACGACCTCGCCCGGTTCTGCCGGCCCTGGGAGTTCGGCCGGTTGAACATCATCGAGCGCATCCTGCTCGGGAAGCGGATCGCGAAGGAGCGCGGCCCACTCGCGCGCCACGCGAGCGACCTGTGCGACCTGCTCCTCCGCGACATCGCCCGCGAGAACCACCTTTTCGACACGGCGCTCAAAGGAAAATCCCTCGAGACGGGCGACGCGCTCGGCATCGCGGCCGCGACCGTGGCGGCGGAGATGGTCATGGACAGGGACGCCATGCGCTCCCACCGGAGCATGGCGGGGCTCGCCCAGCACGCCTCCGAGTCCAAGATGGATGCGCCGGCCGACGACGGGGTCCTCGGCGAGATGGAGGCGCAGGACGAGGAGCGGAGCGAGGAGAAGGCCAAGAAGGAGGCGCCGGCGAAATCCGCCAAGAGGATGGCCTCGGAGGCCGACTTCAAGGACGCCGATCTCCGCCGGCGCGGGGCGGTGCGCCCGCTCTACCGCACGCTCGACCGGACCCAGGAGTGGGCGGAGAATAACTACTACAAGCTCACGATCGAGCAGCAGGGTCCGGAACTGGTCACGGTCAACCGCTTCTGGCGGGATTACGCCCGGCACGACGACAAGGGCCCCTTCCTCTCGGTCCATCTCGCGGAGGCGAGCCGCTGCTTCACGGAGATCCTCTGCGCCCTCGCGGTGATCGATCTCCCGTTCGAGGCGGGCAAACCCGCGACGTCCTTCGACGGCCCGCGGATGGAGCTGAAGCCAAAGGGCCGCATGGCCGTCTTCCACCGGCAGATCAAGCCCGCGGAGCCCGCCGCGGAAAAAGTCCCGATCCTCGTCAGCCAGAATTTCCTGCGCGACAACGACCGCGTCCGCCACGAGGGGCCGGAGCAGTTCGACAAGTACGTCACCGAAGAGTTCCTGGTCCACACGGTCTACGCGTGCCAGGTCGTGCTGACGAACCCGACGTCGTCGCCCCACAAGCTCGATCTGCTCCTGCAGATCCCGCTCGGCGCGCTGCCGGCGAACAACGGCTTCCAGACGCGCGGGATCCACGTCGAGCTGGCGCCGTACGCGACCCAGTCGCTGGAGTACGCCTTCTACTTCCCCGTCGCGGGGAGCTACGACCACTACCCCGTCCACGTCTCCCGGAACGAGCAGCTCATCGCGAGCGCGGTGCCGTGGCCGATCAAGGTGGTCGACCGGCTCAGCCGCGTCGACACGACGTCGTGGGCCTATCTCTCGCAGCACGCCGACCCTGCGGCGACGCTGAAGTACCTCGACGAGAACAACATCGACCGGCTCGACCTCGAGAAGGTGGCCTGGCGGATGCGCGACGAGAAGTTCTACGAGCCCGCGCTCGACCTCCTGGCGCGCCGGCACGTCTACCATCCCACGCTCTGGTCGTACGCCGTGCACCACAAGGACCCCTTGCGCGTCCGGGATTTCCTGCTGCACCAGGACCCGTGGCTGCAGGGCTGCGGGCTGCGCCTGGAGAGCCCGGTCGTCGCGGTCGACCCGGTCGAGCGCCGGTGGTACGAGCACCTCGAGTACGCGCCGCTCGTCAATGCGCGGGCCCACAGGCTGGGCGCGTCGCGCCGCATCCTGAACAACCGCTTCGCCTGGCAGTTCGCGCGGCTGATGTCGACCCTCCGGTACCGCGCGAAGCCGGCCGATGAGGACCTTCTGGCCGTGTCGTACTACCTCTTCCTTCAGGACCGCGTCGAGGAGGGACTGGCGACCTTCGACCGGGTCCGGCGCGACGCGGTCGAGGGCAAGATCCAGTACGACTACCTGAAGATCTACGCGGAGTTCTACCGCGAGAAGCCCAAGGCGGCGCGCGCGGTCGCGGAGAAGTACAAGGACTACCCGGTCGACCGCTGGCGGAAGCTCTTCCGGAACGCGCTGGCACAGCTGGACGAAATCGAGGGCGACGCGGCCGCGGTGGCCGACCCGGAGGACCGCGACCAGCGGCAGGGCCGCCTCGCGGCGACGGCGTCGTCGTTCGACTTCACGGTCGAGAAGCGCACCGTCACGGTGCACTTCCAGAACCTGGAACGCGCGCGGGTGAACTACTACCGGATGGACATCGAGCTGCTCTTCTCGCGCCAGCCGTTCGTCCAGGAGCAGTCCGACCGGTTCGGGTTCATCATGCCGAACCGGACGGACGAGGTGACGCTGCCGAAGAAGGGCGGCGTCCATTCGTTCCCGCTTCCCGCGGAGTTCAACGGCGCCAACGTGGTGGTCGAGTTCGTGGCCGAGGGCCGGCGGGTCTCGAAGCCCTGTTTCGCGCACGAGCTGGCGGTGCAGGTGATCGAGCCCTATGGGCAGGTGCGGGTCGCTCACCGCGAGACGCGGAAGCCGCTCGCCAAGGCGTACGTCAAGGCGTACGCGCGCGGCCAGGACGGGACGGTGCGGTTCTTCAAGGACGGCTACACGGACCTGCGCGGCCGGTTCGACTACTCGTCGCTCTCGACGGACGACCTCGACCGGGTGGATCGCTTCGCGCTCCTCGTGCTGAGCGACGAGCACGGCGCGGTGGTCCAGGAGGCGGCACCGCCGAAACGGTGATTATCGAGGCTGTTCCTCGAGATTCCCGGCCTTGAGGGCTTTCTGAAGCACGCCCGTACCTGCGGTCCCGAAGAACGCAGGAAGGGCTTCTTCCAGCCGCACGGCGAGGCCATCCCGCTCGGGGTGACGATGGCGCTCGGCCACGAGATGCTGCCTCTCCGCCTCGGGACGCGGCTCTACACGCTCGCCGAGGACCGCGGCGCGTCCCGCCTTTGTTTCCTTCGGGACGAGTAGCCGGCGTAGAGTCTATATGAAGATCGCGCTTGTCTTCGCCCTCGCCCTGGGCGCCGCCCAGGACAAGGCGGAGAAGAACCCGGGCCACCTGAAGATGGCCCTGGTCAACATCAAGTCCGTCTATTCCGACGGCCCGGACGCGGAGAGCAACAAGGCGAACATCCAGGCCAACCTCAAGCGCCATTTCTACTTCATCGACCGCCAGGCGGCCGACGGGGCCGAGTTCGTCGGCTTTCCGGAGCTCTCCATCAACGGCTACCACTTCAGCGCCACCATGACTTGGCTCAGCCTCGACGGCCCCGAGGTCAAGGCGCTCCAGGAGAAGGCCCTCGAGAAGGGCGTCACCGTCGCCGCCGGGATCGCCGAGCAGGACGCCGAGGGCAAAAAGTGGAACACCCACTTCGTCATCGACCCCAAGGGCCGGCTCATCGGGACGCACCACAAGGTCTATCTCACCAAGGAGAAGGGGTTCACCGAGACCGGGACGGATCACAACGTCTTCGAGGTCAAAGGCGTGAAGATGGGGATCTCCACGTGCGCCGACGGATCGGATCGGAAGAACCTGCAGGCCCTGGTCGATAACGGCGCGAAGATCATCTACGGACCCCACGCTAATACGACCGGCGGGACGACGGCCGGCTGGTACAAGTTCCGCGCCGCGTGGGGCGGCTCCGACGGATGGATCGCGCAGCTCAAGGTCATCGCCGCGATCCACAACCACGGCGGCCTCTTCAACCCCGACTTCCAGCCGCCGACGTCGGGCGACTCCAACGCGGGCTGGGCCAGCGGCGCGTGGTTCATCGGCCCTGACGGCCAGACCCTCGCCCAGATGCCCTCCTCCGCCCAGAAGGGCGACAGCAAGGAGTTCGTGCTCACCCACAACGTCCCGCTGAAATGAAGGCGCTGGTCGCGCTCCTTCTGTTCGCCCCCCAGGATGGGATCGCAAGCCTGCTCGATCAGCTGAAGAGCGACGAGATCACCGTCCGCGAGACCGCGCACGCGAGCCTGGTGGAGCACGGCGTGAAGGTCCTCGAAGTCCTGGCGGGGCGTCCCGTGCCGGCCGATCCCGAGGCGGCTTCGCGGATCGACGCGGTCGTGCGTACGATCGTCGAGCGCTCCGCCCGCACTGACTGGAGAGCGCCGGTCACCCTGGACGCGAAGGACGCCCCGTTCGCTTCCGTCGTGGAATCCCTTCGAAAGCAGTCGCGTTTCAAGATCGAGGTCGACGACCGGAACCTGCCCGACGACCTCACGGTGGAGCGGCTCAGGTTCGACCGCGTACCCTTTGAGCAGGCGCTCGCGACGATCCTGGAGAAAGCCGAGCTGGACGTCCTGAACACCGACGCGGATGGGATCCGGATCGGCCGCCCCGCGCACCTGACGTTCCGGTTCACCAAGGTCGACGTGGGCGTAATCTTCAAGATGGCGTCGAGGCTGAGCGGCGGGATCACGATCCGCCAGGACCCCGAGGTCGCGGGCACGATCGACTACGCGTGCGACAACGTGGCGTGGACGCGGATGATCGACGACGTGGCGGCCCGCAACGGCTGGGTGACCTTCGGGTCGGGTCCCAAAGAGGTGAGGGTCCGACGCAGGGCCGATTTCGAAAAGGAGTCGAAGACGGAATCGTTCCCGCTCGTTCACCTGCGACCGCAGGATCCGGAGAAGGACGGGCCCAGCCGCTTCGCGACCTTCGTGCGCTCCCTGGAATCGAAGCTCACCCGAGGAGCGTCGTGGAGCACGGTGCACGGGAAGTGGACGTACGATCCGCGCCGCAGGGCCGTCGTGATCACCGACCGGGCCGAGGTCATCGCCGACGTCGCCCGGCTCGTCCAGGAGCTCGACCGCAAGCCGGAGTAATGTCCTTGGATGTCACATCCGCGGAACTTTCCCGGGAATGCCGCGGCGCCCCCTGTCAGTTCAGTCCGGTCCCCTCGATCCCACCCAACGGGCACGCGCGTCTTCCGATGGGCGATCGCCGCTATTTCGTGGTTTCGACCTCAAGGGTGGAAATCGGACCCTCGACGCCGAACTGATTGACCGCTCTCGCTTCGATCCGGTTCGAGCCGGGTCGCAGCGCCCAGGGGAAATGGTCGCCCGACGGCTTCCACCCGCCTCCGTCGATCTGGACCCTGTACTCCTTGAAGTTGGGCGTCATCGTCCTGAGCGCGACCTTGATCCTCCCGTCCTCGACCGACAGGCTCACCGACGCCTGGCCGATCGGAAAATAGGGATCGACCGCGGGATTGGCGGGATAGAGCCGCTCGTGCCACCGGGTGTTGTCACAGAGCTTGTCTTTCACGATGAACCCGATGTCGCCGTCCCCGGGACGGGCATCCATGATGTTGGTGTTTGTCACGTAGCCGATGAAGCCGTACTTGCCGAGCTCGTCGTCCGCCACGGTCAGATCGCCGAAGTTCGCGAAGCGCCCCAGGAAGATCGGCAGATCGGCCTTCCTGTATTTCTTCCGCTCCTTCCCGATCACGAGCGTCAGGTCCTTCCCCTCGTGGTAGAACCACTCGGTCCTGATCTCGACGGCATCCAGGGGAATTCCGTCCTTGGTGATGTGCATGTTCGCCGTCGGGTCAAGCATCACCCACTTGCGGTACTGGTTCGACCAGATCTCGGTGACCGAGTGTTCCGACGATCCGCCCTTGGCATTTCCCTGGTTCATCCTGAGGCAGAGGGGCCGGTCCACCCATCCCAGGCTCGCGGCCGCGGAGATGAGCGTGTCGGCGTAATGGGCACAGAAGAAGGTGTGGCCCTCTTCGACGCACTTGAGGATTTCGAGCGCCCCTTTCGGTTTCGCCGTGGGGGCTCCGAACTTCTTGAACTGGCGATGCACCCAGTCGTTCAGAAGAACCTGGCGGTCGAATTCGTCCTTGCCCGTGGCGACCACCTCATCGAGCTTGTACTTCTCGCGGAGTTCCTTGAGCTTGGGGTTGTCGTGGGAGTCGTACTTGAAGCGCTTGCTGTAGACGCTATCGACGTACGGAAGGACGTCGACTTTCTTGACGGTCGCCGTCCGGCCCCCAAGATCGAACACGGCGCCTTCCTTCGGTTCCTGCGCGAAGAGCGAGACCGCGAGCGCGACGGACCAGGTCAGATGGATCATCGATCCTCCTTGGCTTCGAATCCGCGAGGATAGAGACGGATCCCGACCGATTCGTACAGAAAAAGACCCGGCCCCCCCGGGCGGCGCGGCCGGCCGGAAGGACGCCGAAAGCTTGTCGGTCCTCACCCG
>JBGPCZ010000129.1:0-17886 GCA_041482015.1 Planctomycetota bacterium
GACGATCTTCCCCTGGTACTCGTCCTTCCCGCCCTTCTCGACGACCAGCCCGAAGTCGGTGATCCGCGCGCGCCCGTCGGCCCCCACGATCACGTTCTCCATCTTGAGATCGCGGTGGACGATGCCGCGTTCGTGGATCGCGCCCAGCCCGCGGGCGACACCGGCCCCGATCTCGTAAAGGTCGTCCTCGGGAAGTGCGCCCATTTCGTCGAAGCGGGACTTGAGCGTCGGCCCCTCGAGGTACTGCATGACGATGTAGAAGAGGTCGTGCTCGAGGCCGACATCGTAGACCTGGACGACGTTGGGGTGCTCGACCTTGGCGATCGCGCGGGCCTCGGCGAGGAGGCGGTCGACGGCGGCGGGCTCCCCGGAGGAGACGGAGAAGGCCTTGACCGCGACCGGGCGATCGAGCGCGACGTGGCGGCCACGGTAGATGGCGCCCATCGAGCCGTGGCCGATGAGAGCGCCGAGCTTGCAGCCGGCGATCATGGCGCCGGCGAGTTTTTGTGAGTCCATCCGTTGCGTCCTCGCCCCTTCGGGCGCAACCAATCCCCTGCATTGTACGTGCCAGCGAGCTCGAAAGAGGTGTTCTATTTTCCTGAATCGGCTGCGTGATTAATAGACGCGGGGTGGCGACTTCCTAGCCAGCTCTCCCCCTCAATTGTCCGATGGCACGTCCCTTGCGATAGCAGCGGGGATTCACGCCGTCTTCGGGGAATCTCGTCTAAGGGGAGGCTGGGTATGCGAGGAACGTGGGCTGTCGTGATGTCGCTCGTCATGGCCGCGGCGGCGGCGGCCCAGGAGGCGCGAGCGGGCCGTTTCAACCTTCTCGACGGCCCGACGGCCGGGGTCGGGGAGGAGCAGCAGCAGAAAGACCAGGAGCGGGTCGTCAAGGTGGCGGGCAGCCCGTTGCAGGACGAACTCCCGCACGGGGAGAGCAACAAGCCGATGTGGTCCGACCATCGTCCTTCGCCCACGACGCGCATCTACCTGCAGGTGGACTCCGGCGAGGTCGAGTTCGAGCAGTGGGTGGACATCCGGATCAAGAAGGACACGCACGCGGGGAAGGAAGTGCGCCTGAGCGAGGAGTTCGAGTTCGGGCTGGGCTCGCGGTTCCAGCTGGACCTCTACGCCAACTCGATCTTCGAGGGGGCGGGACAGGCATCGACGCTCGATGTCCGCTCCTGGGCGGCCGAAATCCGCTATGCCCTTGCGGACTGGGGGGTGATTTGGGGCAATCCCACGCTCTACTTCGAGTACATCATCTGGAACAACGGGGGGAACGGCAACGGCGACGGCGCCACGTCGTCGATCGAGCCGAAGCTCCTCCTGGGCGGGGACATCCTGCCCGCGCTCCATTGGGGCATGAATTTCTTCGTCGAGCACACGACCAACGGCAGCGTCCTGGAAATGGGCGCCACGGGGACCGTCTTCTACACCGTGCTCGACAAGTACCTGAACATCGGCGCGACGCTCAAGACAGTGTACGAGTCGGACGAGCTCCCGGGCGGGACGCATGACCGGTCCCGCGAGCTCTACCTCGGCCCCTCCTTCCAGCTCCGCATGGCCCCGTATCAGTCCGAAGTCATCAGCAACGGGCAGAAGACGCCCGTCACGAAGACCCGGGCCCACGTGGACTTCGAGCCGCTCATCGGGCTGACGGGACATTCGAAGCGGGCGATGATCCTGTTCGTCTTCGGCTGGGATTTCTAGACCCCGGGCGGGGCGTAGTCCGCCAGGAAGCGGGGGTCGACTTTCCCGTCGACGTGGCGGAGCGCGGTCGCGTGGTAGCGGAGGGCGCGGGCCTCCGCCTCCTTCCAGAAGGCGTCGTCCGTCTGGCCGATGACCTTGCCGGGGACGCCGACGACGATCGAGCGGGGCGGGATCACCTGGTCCTCGCGGACGAGGGCGCAGGCGGCGATGAGGCAGCCCTCCCCCACCACCGCGCCGCTCAGGAGGACGCTGTGGATCCCGACCAGGCAGCGGTCGCCCACGGACTTCGCGTGGATCATCGCGAGGTGGCCAACCGTGACGTGCCGGCCGATCACGAGGTCCTTGCCCGGATCGCAATGGAGGACGCAGCCGTCCTGGATGTTGCTGTAGTCGCCGACGGTGATCGAGGACATGTCGCCACGCACGACGGCGCCGTACCAGACCGAGACTCCGCGAGCGAGGGAGACCCGCCCGGTCACGACCGCGTTCTCGGCCACCAGCACCCCTTCCCGGTCGACGAGCTTCATCGGGCCATCATACCGCAACTGTTAAGTGACGAATCGGATTCCTCTCTTAACAGTTGGAGCTGAATTTTCACAAACCAGGCGTTTTCCCTGTCGAGTTTGCAGGGCCCAGCTGCACTACCTTGTGGAGGGACGAAAGAGCCTTCCAGGAGGTTGTCGTGGCCCGTCGACGCAGGGAGAACATCCGCAGGCGGTCAGGGTTGCCTGAAGGGAACTTTCACGTAGTCAATCGTGGAGCGCGGAAGCTGGGAATCTTCGTCGATGACCGGGACCGATCGCTCTTCGTCCAGCTGATGGCCCGGTATGCCCTCAAGAGGGGCGTCCAGATCATCGCCTGGTGTCTGATGCCCAACCACTTTCATCTTGAACTCCTTGCCTCGGGTGCGACTCTCCCCCGTTTCATGCATGACCTTGAGTCCACGTACGCCCTGGCGTTCAACCGACGACATGGCACCTCAGGATGCGTGTTCCAAGGGAGGTACCGCTGTATCCCCATTCGTTCACCTGAGGGCCTGGCGTACGTAAGCCGTTACATCCATGCTAATCCGAGAGATCTGGGCATTCGGCCAGACGGTTACGGCTGGTCCAGCTGCAGAAGCTACTTGGGGATCGCGCCAACCCCGAACTGGCTGCATCCTGGGGCCGTATTTGAAGCCATTCGGAAGCGCGGCGTTGCCGACTCGGTTGCGTACAGGGAGTACCTGTCGGCCGTGCCACCCAAGCGGCCCAAGCCGTCATCCGACAGGGATGAGTACACGGACCTGGACATCGAGCGGATTCGACGACTGGAGGAGAGGCTCACCGAGCATCGCACGGCCTTCCCCAAGGAACTGGGGAAGACGTCATTGCGGACCTTGGTCTGCTTCGCGGCGCGGATGATCCACGAGATCCCCGCCCAGGCTGTGGCCAGGTACTACGGTTACCACTCGGTGCACTCGGTGCACACGATCGTATCCCGTCTTCAGGCTCGAATGGCGACCGACTCCGGGTTCCAATCTCTCGCGGAGGGCGATCTATTTTGAACCAACTGTTAAGTGACAGATCCGATCTGTCACTTAACAGTTGGCGATCAATCCCAGGTACCGATCTCTTTCCTGCTCGAAGACGTAGAGGATCGTCGTGAGGCGGTGCTGGCGCCAGGCCGCGGAATGGGCCTGCGCCCACTCGGACGCCACGCGCTGGGGATCGGGCGCGCAGCCCGACTGCACCCCGCGGATCCATTTCTCCCTCTGGATCTCCTCGAGCTGGTCGCGGATCTCGTGCTGCGCGTGGATCGAGCGGTGTCGGAGGATGAAGAGCTTGACCGCGTCGGCGTCCGACATCGCCGCGCCGGCGCGTTCCTGCTCCGCCCGGCACGCCGCGATCTCGGCCCGGTGCGCCACCAGGAAGCGCTCGAGGTCCTGCTTGATGGACTCGAGTCGCCCGGCCTCGTAGTCCAGCCGGATCTCGTCGAGCTCCGTCATCCGCTCCGCGGTCCTCCTACTGCAGCCCGAGCAGCTCCGCGAGGTTCGCCTTCCGGGTGATAATCGCCTCGATCGTCCCCTTCGGGCTCGTCATGATCACGTTCACGCCCGGCCCGCGCCCCGCGCTCCGGCTCGAACCGTGCACCACCACGCCGATCGTCGTCGCCTCCTTGTGGTACCTCGGCCCGTGCGTCGCGTCGTACTCGTTGATCGCGACCAGGTCCCCCAGCCGCAGCTGGTCGAGCGCGATCTCCTTCATCGCCTCGGGGGACGTCGACTGGATGTCGACGTCGCCGCTCCACGAGCCCGCCGATCCGACCCCGTAGCCCATGAGCTTGCCGGGGATCACCTTCGCGACGGGGATGCGCACCTTGCCCCCCTTCTCCGAGGGGTTGAGCGCTTTCAGGAGCCGCGGCCCGCAGTTCATGACGCGGACATCGGGATAATCGGAGAGCGCCAGCCCCACGCCGCCCGCGCGGATCTGGATCGTGTCGCCCACGCAGAGGCGGTCGACCACCCGCTTGGGGAAGTACACCAGGACGCGCGGGTCGCACCCGCCCACCTTCCCCGTCACCACGCCCGGCGTCCCCTTGAGCTTCGCGTCCTTGCCCTCCATGCACGCCTCGGTGATCACCGCCTCGTTCCCGATGCAGGCGTAGAGCGCGAGGCCGGCGTTCGAGTCCTCGCACGAGTTCGCAATCGACACGCCCGGCTCCACCTGGTCGCCCGAGGCCCAGTCAAACGCGGGGTCGCCGACCTTCACCGTGAAATTGATCCCGGAGAAGCCGACGGGGACGCTCGTGCTCCCGTCGAAAGCCACCTTTTCATCCTTCCCGCAGACCGAGGGGTGGCAGATCCCGCCGCTCACGGCCGTCTCGACCAACTTCTCCAGGTTCGTCTTGATCATCCAGGTCCTCCCTAAGCGTCCATCGATATCGTCCTGCAGGGCCCGCCCTTACCCGGGAACCTGCGTCCTCGCCGCCTCGCGCGCCAGGGGCAGGGTCAGGGTCACCGTCGTCCCCCGGCCCCGCTCGCTCCGGATCTCCAGCTTTCCCCCGTGGTTCGTCACGATGTTGTGCGCCACCGACAGGCCCAACCCCGTCCCTTCCCCCACGTCCTTCGTCGTGAAGAACGGGTCCATGCACCGCGCCAGCTCCTCCTCGTCCATCCCGCAGCCGTTGTCGGCCACCGAGACGCTCAGCGCCTCCGCCGCGGGCCGCGCGTAGATGGTCACCATCCCCTCGCCCATCACGCACGCGTGCACGGCGTTCATGATGATGTTCAGGAACGCCTGCTGGATCTCCAGCGGGTCGCCCTTCGCGGCGGGCAGGCCGGTGGGAACCTCGTTGCGGATCGTGACCTCCTTCGACCGCGCATGGTGATCCAGGAAAGCGATCGCCTTCTCCACCGCCTCGTGCAAGGACACGGGCTGCGGCTCGAAGGCCCGCGGCCGGAGCTCGAGGATCTTGTGGACGATCGCCTTGACCCGGCCCAGCCCGTCCTCGATCAGCCCCAGGTACTCCGCGCGCTTGGCCTCGTCCAGCCGCCCCTCGCGCAGCGAGCGCGCGGCGTTGATCATCCCGCCCAGCGGGTTGTTGATCTCGTGGGCGATGCCCGCGGCGAGCGTCCCCGTGGTCGAGAGCCGCTGCGCGGCGAAGAGCTTGCGCTCCGTCTCGGTGATGCGGCCGCGCGCCTGCTTGATGTCCTCCTGCAGCGTCCGGTGGTACTCGGCGATCTTGTCGATCATCAGGTTGAAGGCGCCGATCATCCGGCCCATCTCGTCGTACGTCTCCCCCTCGGGGATCTTCTTGGAGAAGTCCCCCGCGGCCACGCGGTTCGATGCCTCGACCAGGCTCCCCAGGGGCCGGAGGACGAGGCGGTTCGTGAAGACGTAGGTGTTGAGGAGGAGAAGCGCGGTGCCGAGGGCCATCACCGCCAGGATCCCCTTCATCGGGTCGGCGATCCCCGCCGACGGCGCCGCCGAGCCCCGGACGTCAAGCCGCATGGCGAACCGTTCGCCCTGCGGGGTCAGGAGGGGCAGGTAGATCCGCGAGCCCCCGGCGCCCACGTGCACCTCTTCGAAGGCCTCCGCGAAGAGCGCCGCCTCGTCGCCCGGGATCGCCTCCGTGTTCCGTTCGTTCGAGATCATGGTCTCCAGGCGCCCGTTACGCCGCGCCACCACAGTCCACCGTTCGACCAGCTCCGAATGCTCCAGCTTCCGCGACACCTCGGCCCACGCCTCGTCGTTCCACTCCGGGAACCGGGCCGTCCACGCCCGGACGAGGTCCCCCACCATCCGCGCCAGCAGGTCCGCGTTCCGCCCGGCCTCCACGTGGGCCCTCTGGGCCGTGCCGATCCACAGGTTCAGCGTCAACAGCCCGAACACGAGAACGAGGAACGCAAAGATCGACAGCAACATCTTGGTGCGAAGCGACATCGCGCACCCATCAAAGTCGGAAGCCGGCGACTGAACGCTTAAAAAAGAAGGCACCCCGTTTCTCCCCGGGGTGCCTTCGGAACGCCTCTGGAACCAGGATCCACCGCGTCTCCGCGCTCCCTCCCTTAACCTCTCCCGCGCTTGTTGCTCCCGATGCCCTCGAGCAGGCTGATCAGCGGGAGGAAGAGGGCCACCACGATGAAGCCGACCGTGAAGCCCAGGCCGACGATCAGGATGGGCTCCATGACACTCATCAGGGCGCTGACCGCGGCGTCCACCTCCGCGTCGTAGTTGTCGGCGATCTTGAGGAGCATCTTGTCGAGCTCGCCCGTCTCCTCGCCGACGTCGATCATGTTGATCACGATGTCGTCGAACACGCCGCACGCCGCCAGGGGCTCGGCGATCGATTCGCCTTCGCGGATCGAATCGTGCACCGTCGAGATCGCGTTCGACACGACCTCGTTGCCCGTCGCGTTCTTGACGATCGCCAGGGCCTCGAGGATCGGAACGCCCGACTGGAGCAGGGTGCCCAGCGTGCGGCAGAAGCGCGCGATGACCGACTTCTTGATGATCGTGCCGATCAGGGGCGCGCTCAGCTTGAACTTGTCGATGGCCAGGCGCCCGCCCTTCGTCCGTCCCCACGCCTTGAGGATGAAGTAGAGGATGAACGGCGCCCCCAGGATGATGTACCAGAAGTTCTCGATGATCTCCGAGATCTTCATCAGCATGACGGTCAGGGAGGGCATCTCCACGTGCACCTGGATGAACACTTCCCTGAACTTCGGCACGATGAACTTCATGATCGCGAGCACGACGCCCACCGCGATGGTGATGACCACCGCCGGGTAGATCGATGCGCCGATGATCTTCCGCTTCAAGGCCTCCATGCGCTCCATGAAAGCCGCGAGGCGCTGCAGGATGACGTCGAGCACGCCGCCCGCCTCGCCCGCCTTCACCATGTTGACGTAGAGCTTGTCGAAGGTCTTGGGGTGCTTGCCCAGCGCCTCGGAGAACGAGGAGCCCGTCTCCACGTCCTCCGCCACCTCGAGCACGATGTTCTTCAGGAGCCCGGGCTTCTGCTGGTTGCCCAGGATCTTCAGGCTGCGCACGATGGGCAGGCCCGCGTCCATGAGCACGGAGAGCTGCTGGGTGAACTGGGTGAGCTGCTTGTGCCGGACCCGGCCCGCGAAGAAGAGCCCCTTCCGCCCCGTCTTCCCCCCGGTGGGGACGACCGACATGGGCGGCGGCGCGGCCTTCGGCGGCGCGGAGGGTCCGCCCGCGGGGGCGGCGACGGGGGTTGGAGGAGGAGTGGCCACGGCCGCGGAGCCGGCCTTCTCCTTCACGTTCATGGGCTTGTAGCCCTTCTGCTTGAGCTTGGCGATGGCGTCGTTGGCGCTCGAGGCGTCGATGTCCGCCTTGATGCGCTTCCCCTTGTTGTCCATCGCCTCGACGGAGAACGTGGGCATACGGCCTCCTACCTACCTATGCTCTCTATGCTCTGAGCTACCGCCCCCGGGTTCCCGCATGGCGTGGAACCCCCCAGCCCGATGCAGGAAAATTCTAACACAGGCGTTCCGCGGGTTTCAAGAGAATACCAACCACCCCGTTCAAATTTGGATCACCCCGCCCGCCCGGAGGCCCCGCCCCGGCCTCCCCCGTCGCCGTGTCTCCTCAGGCCGTGAACAGCGTCTCCCGGACGACCTCCTCGATCGAGGTGTGGCCGTCGAAGATGCCCAGCAGGCCCGCCTCGCGCAGCGTCCGCATGCCCTGCTCGCGGGCCGTGTGCCGGATCTGCTCGGTCGAGGCGCTCTTCATGACGAGCTCCTTGACCCGGTCGGTGAGCAGCATCATCTCGAAGATCGCCATGCGGCCCTTGTACCCGGTATTGTTGCACTTGCCGCAGCCCCGGCCCCAGCAGAACTTCTTTCCCTTCGTCTCCGAGGCCGTCAGCCCGATCTCCATCAGCATCTCTTCCGTGGGGGAGATCTCCTCCTTGCAGCTGAGGCAGATCTTGCGGACGAGCCGCTGCGCCACGATGGCCTCCATCGACGCGCAGATGAGGAACGGCTCAATGCCCAGGTCGATGAGCCGGGTGATCGCGCTCGGGGCGTCGTTCGTGTGGAGCGTCGAGAAGACCAGGTGGCCCGTCAGGGCCGCCTCGACGGCGATCTGGGCCGTGTCCAGGTCGCGCACCTCGCCGACCAGGATCGTGTCCGGATCCTGGCGCAGGATGGACCGGAGGAGGGAGGAATACGTGACCTGGATGTCCTCGTTGATCTGGCACTGGACGATGCCGTCCAGGTCGTACTCGACCGGGTCCTCCGTGGTGATGATCTTCCAGCGCACATCGTTGGCGAAGTTCAGGCAGCTGTAGAGGGTCGTCGTCTTGCCGGAGCCCGTCGGGCCCGTCACGATGATGATGCCGTGCGGGAGGGCGATGAGGTTCTTGAGCATCCTCATCTCCTCCTCGCGGAGGCCGACGTTCTCCAGGTCCAGCTTGACCACGCTCCGGTCCAGGACGCGCATGACGACCGACTCGCCGAAGATCGTCGGGAGCGTCGAGACGCGGAGGTCGACCGGGCGGCCGCTCACCGACAGGAGGATGCGGCCGTCCTGCGGAAGGCGGTTCTCGCTGATGTCGAGGTTCGCGAGGACCTTGATGCGCGAGATGATCGGGTTGGCCAGGTGGAGCGGCGGGGCCTCCATCTCGTAGAGTACGCCGTCCACGCGGTACCGGACCTTGAACTCGTTCTCGAACGGCTCGAAGTGGATGTCCGACGCCTGCGCCTTGATCGCCGTCGCCAGGATCAGGTTGAGCAGCTTGACGACCGGCGCGGAGTTCATCAGGTCGTCGACGTTGTACGCGGAGCCCTTCTTCTTCTCCTTGTTGAGCTCCTCGAACGCGAGCTCGCCGTCCTCCATCGAGCCGAGCACGCCCTGCAGGCTCTCCTGCTTGTGGGCGTAATACTTCTCGAGGGCGGCCATCACCGCCTCCTCGCTCGCCACGGCGCCCTGGACCTCGCAGTGGAGCGTGTGGCGGAGGTCGTCGCGGATGTTCACGTCGTGCGGGTTGGCCATCGCGATGGTGAGGACGTTGTTCTCGAACTTGATGGGGATGACGTTGTAGGACTTCGCCATGATGGTGGGGACCTTGTCGATGACGTCGGGCGGGATCTCCATGTCGCCCAGGTCGACCACCTCCATCCCCATCTGGGCCGCGAGCGCGAGCAGGATCTCTTCGCGCGCAACGTAGCCGAGCTTGACGAGGATCTCGCCGAGGACGCCGCCTTCCTTCCTCTGGATGGAAAGCGCCTCCTGGATCTGGCCCTCGTTGACGAGTTCCATCTCCTTGAGGACCTGGCCCAAGGGCTTCTGGCGGCCGAAGTCGCCCCTGCCCATCATTCCAGCACTTTGTGCAGGTGCCGTCGGTTTTGTACCCTTCTGAACAGGGCCCCCAGCCATAGTGTTCATTTATAGGCCGTCGATCGTGGGGCGTCAACTAGAAACCGAAGACCCAACCCCATTGCCACGACCTCGCGCGGCGTAGATACTAGTAAGCGATGCACCGCCTCCTCCTCGCGCTGCTCCTCCTGGGCCCCACCTCCGCCCAGGCTGTGTCGGGCCGGCAGGAAAAATCCCTCCACGACCAGATCGACGCCGCGGTCCAGGGCTTCAAGACGAAGAACGCGAAGCTCGCCGTCCACGTCCACTCCGTCAAGTCGGGCGCCCCCGTCTTCGCCCAGAACGACCGCGAACTCCTCATGCTAGCCTCCAACACCAAGCTCCTGACCGCTTCCGCGGCGCTCTGCCGGCTGGGCCCCGATTTCAAGTTCCACACGTCGATCGGCACCCTGGGCACGGACCTGCACGTCTTCGCGGGCGGCGACCCGAACCTCAGCGGCCGGTTTCACGACGACGACCCGGCCGCGATCTTCAGGGGATGGGCCGCGAAACTCAAGGCCGCCGGCGTGGCGAAGGCCGGGAACCTCGTCCTCCACGGCGGGATCTTCGACGACGCCCATCTCCATCCCGGCTGGAAGGGCTACGATCTCTGGTGGTGGTGGAGCGCGCCCTTCGGGTCGTTCTCGCTGAACGACAACTGCATCGACCTCAAGATCGAGCCGGCCGCGGAGGGCGAGCCGGCGAAGGTGACGATCGCCCCCGACACGTCGTACGTCAGGATCGTCAACAAGACGCGGAGCGCCGCCAAGGCGCTGAAGCCCTTTGGATTCACCCGTGCGCCGGGGACCAACACGATCACGCTCCAGGGCGACGTGGGCGGAAAGATGACGAACTGGGTGGCGATCCACGACCCGACGCTGTTCTTCGCAACGGTGCTCAAGGAGACGCTCACGAAGGAGGGGATCGCGATCGAGGGGAAGATCGAGGAGTCGCCCGCGCTCCTGGAGGAATCCAAGGGGTACAAGGAGCTGGCCTCCTTCGAGAGCGACCTCGCGACGACGCTCGCCACGTGCCTCCAGCCGAGCCAGAACTTCTACGCCGAGATGATCTTCCGCACGCTCGCGTGGAAGTCAAAAGGCCGGGGGACGACCGAGAACGGCGTGGCCGCGGTGAAGGAGTTCCTCGCGTCGGAGCCGAAACTCGAGGATTTTTCGCAGGCCGACGGGTCGGGCCTGACGCGCGAGAACCGCGCGACGGCGGCCGGGATGGTGAAGCTCCTGCTGTACATGCGGCAGCACAAGGCCGCGAAGGCGTTCCTCGACGCGCTCCCGGTCAACGGCGACAAGAAGGGGACGCTCAAGAGCCGGATGCTCGCGGCCGACGTGAAGGGCCGCGTCCACGCCAAGACCGGCCACGTGGGCGGCGTCTCGACCCTCTCGGGCTACGTCGACGCGGCGGGCGGCGACACGTTCGTCTTCTCGATCCTCGTCAACGCCGAGGAAGGCGGCTCGTCCGCCGGCGCCGACCGGGTTGAGGACAAGATCTGCGAACTCCTCGCGCGGCACAAGGGGGAGTGAGGGATCACCATGAAGCGCGAGAAGATACGGTCAACGTCGCCGGGCGCTCCCGCGATCGGAAGCCTGTTCTACGAGATCGGCTTCAAGGACAAGATCCCGCGGGGCCCCATCGTGATCACCTATGTCTACTGTGGAAACGTGACGGACCCGACTCAGAAGAGCCGGTGCCACCTGCTGGTGGAATTCTCCAAGTGGTGGAGCCTGACGTCACGGGGTCTCCCCGTGCGACCGGAAGACGGGCTCAAGATTCCGACCCTCCGGCAGCTGACCGATGGAAGGCAGACCTGGAAGGAGGTCAAGGCCTGGGCCTCAAAGGCCCACCTGGCCCCCCGCGTGACCGGGAGCAAGACGTGAAGGCGGGTGGCCTTGTCAAAAGATCTCCGGCTATACTGGTCCGCATGACGTCCACCCGCAGGCGCCCGCCAGCCCGCCCGTGAAGAGCCCCAAGGGGGAGCGATCCTCCGCCGCGATCGTCACGGGTTCCAATCGAGGCATCGGTCCCGAGATCGTCCGCTCGCTCCAGCGCGCCGGATTTTCCGTCGTCTCGAATGGACGCTCCGCGACGAAAGGTCCGGGCGACCTCCACGTCCGCGCCGACGTCTCGACCCCCGCGGGGGCGAAGAAGGTCGTCGCCGCCGCGAAGACGTTCGGCCGGCTCGACCTCCTGGTTTGCGGCGTGGGCGATTTCATGTACACACCCATCCGGGAGATGAAGCTCGACGACTGGGACGCGATCTTCGAAAGCAACCTGAGGAGCGCGTGGCTCTGCTGCCGGGAGGCGCTGCCCCTCCTCCGGAAGCAGGGCGGAACCATCGTCACGATCGGCGGGCCCGTGACCCAGACGGTCCGCGCCAACCCGCGCGCCGTCGCCTACGCGATGGCCAAGACCGCCCTCACCGTCTTCACGAAGTCGCTCGCCCAGGCCGAGGCGCGCCACGGGATTCGCGTGAACATGGTGAATCCCGGCTTCATCGAGACCTACGCCTACACGAAGGCGGAACTCGCCGAGGCGGCGAAGCGGACGCCCGCGGGACGGACGGGCAAGCCGGGCGATATCGCCGAAACCATCGCCTGGCTCGCCTCGGACGCGGCCTCGTACGTCAACGGCGCCGTCATCGACGTGGGCGGCGGACTCTGGGTATGAGCGACCTCTTTGAGTCGAAGGCGCCCGCGCCGCTCGCCGACCGGATGCGGCCGCAGGCGCTCGAGGAGTTCGTCGGCCAGGAGGAGGTCGTCAAGGCCGTCTCGAAACTCGCCGCGCGGCCGCCCTCCATGATCCTCTGGGGACCGCCCGGGTGCGGGAAGACCACGCTCGCCCGGCTCGTCGCCGCGAAGACAAGCCTCCACTTCCAGCAGTTTTCCGCCGTGACGAGCGGCGTGAAGGACGTGAAGGAGGCGATCGAGCAGGCCCGCTGGCGTCGCGCGAGCGAGAAGAAGGGCACGCTCCTCTTCGTCGACGAGATCCACCGCTTCAACCGCGCCCAGCAGGACGCCTTCCTCCCCCACATCGAGGACGGCACGGTCGTCCTCATCGGCGCGACGACCGAGAACCCGAGCTTCGAGGTGAACGCGCCGCTCCTGTCGCGCTGCCGCGTCTTCACGCTGAAGCCCCTCACCCAGGACGAAGTCAAAGGGATCCTCGCCCGCGCCGCGGAGCGCGAGACGATCAAGGCCGAGCCCGAGGCGCTCGACGCGATCGCGAACCTCGCGGGCGGCGACGCCCGCACCGCGCTCAACCTCCTGGAGATGTGCGGGAAGAAGGCGACCGTGAAGGCCGTGCAGGAGCTGGCCCAGAAGCGGGTGCTCCTCTACGACAAGGACCGCGAGCAGCACTTCGACACCGTCTCGGCGCTCATCAAGTCGATGCGGGGGAGCGACCCGGACGCGGCGCTCTACTGGCTGGCGCGGATGCTGGAGGCGGGCGAGGACCCGCTCTTCGTCGCGCGGCGGCTCGTCATCTTCGCGAGCGAGGACGTCGGGAACGCCGACCCGCGCGGCATCATGGTCGCGGTCGCGGCGAAGGACGCGGTCCACTTCATCGGGATGCCCGAGGGCTTCTACCCGCTCGCGCAGGCGACGGTCTACCTCGCGACGGCGCCCAAGTCGAACGCGTCGGGCGAGGCCTACAAGGCCGCAAAGGGCGACGTCGAGAGGCTCCCCAACGAGCCCGTCCCGCTCCACCTTCGGAACGCCGTGACCGGCCTCATGAAGTCGTCCGGGTACGGGAAGGGCTACGAGTACGCGCACGACCAGCCGGGCGCGGTCGTGAGCCACGGCCATCGTCCGCCGAACGTCGAGGGCCGCCCGTACTACGTCCCGACCGACCGGGGCTACGAGGCCACGATCAAGAAACTGATGGAAGAACGGAAGAAACGGACTTAGGATGTCCGCCATGAAACGTCTCGCCGCGATCGTCCTCCTCGCCGCCGGGTGCGGATCCCCTTCCGGGACGGGCCCCGCGCCGGACGAGATGAAGTTCGAGATGGGCGTCGCGTCCCAGATCGCCTTCGACGTGACGAAACTGAAGCGCGGGGAGCGGACGTTCTACACGGTCAAGGTGCTCGGGAACCCGAAGCCGGACTACGTGACGTTCGCCGTCGTGGACGACGACGCCGACTCGATCTGGATCGAGAACACGGTCCCGGCCGACCCGCGATCGTTCGTGATCAAGTCGAGGTTCAAGCGCAAGACGGGGGAGCTGATGGAGCGGTGGGCGGGCGAGCCGGGCTCGGCGATGCCGGCCAAGCTGTACCCCCGCGAGGGGAGGAAGCCGGACCCCGTGCCGCTGCGCGACTCGGGCGCCGCCCAGCCGGAGGTGAAGGAGGACGTCGACACGATCACCGTCGCGGGCAAGACGTGGACGGCCACCCGGGTGACGACGACGCTCGCCTATCCCGACGGCCGCAAGAGCGTGCTCACCGACTGGTACCACAAGGACGTGCCCTTTTCGGTGGTGATCAAGACCGGGACGCCGAACGAAAAGAGTTACGGGGGGCTGGTCAAGCGCCAGTTCGGCCGCCTGACCATGGAACTCCTCAGGTGGGACACCAAGGCAACCACGGACCTGGTCATCCCCAAGGAAGAAAAGAAGTAGTCGCGGCTGGCGTCACGCCACGACGTTGACAAGCTTCCCCTTCACGACGATCACCTTCTTCGGGGTCACCCCGGCGAGCGCGGGGAGCGCCAGCGCCTTTGACTTCAGGTCGTCGTCGGAGGAGTCGGGCGGCGCCGGGAACTTGCCGCGGACCTTGCCGTTCACCTGGACCACGATCTCGATCTCGTCCGCCTTGAGGTTCGGATCGGCGACCGGCCAGGCGGACTTGAAGACGCTGCCCTGTCCTCCCAGCATCTCGTGGAACTCCTCGCCGAGGAACGGGGCCATCGGCGCCAGGAACTTCGCCAGCGAGTCGAGGATCCCGTGCACCGCGCGCTTTTCGTCGTCGGTCTTCGGGTCGGGCTTCGCCTGGTCCCAGAGATTGAGGAGCTCCATCGTCTTGGAGATGACGGTGTTGAAGTTCAACTGCCCGGACGACGCGTCGGTCGCGCGGCGGATCACCTCGTGGAGCTTCACGCGGAGCGGCTTGTAGGCCGTGACCGGTCCCGCCCCGACGCCCTTCACCTTGGGGGCCGCGTCCTCGAAGAGATCCCAGAGTCGTTCCACGAAGCGGTTCGCGCCTTCGAGGCCGCGATTGTTCCACTTGATCTCGGCGTCCGACGGGGCGAAGAAGAACATCGCGAGGCGGCAGGCGTCGACCCCCCACTCGTCCATGATCTCCTGCGGCGAGATCGCGTTCCCCTTGGACTTCGACATCGTTTCGCCGTGCTCGTCGGCGACCATGCCCTGGTGGAACAGCTGCACGACCGGCTCGTCGGTCGGGACCCAACCCGCGTCGAAGAGAACCTTGGCGATGAACCGGAAGTACAGCAGGTGCATGCAGGCGTGCTCCGCGCCGCCGATGTAGAGATCGACGGGAAGCCACGTCTTCGCCTCCTCCTTCCGCCACGGCTCGTTCGCGTTCTTCGCGTCGAGATAGCGGTAGAGGTAGTAGCTGGAGCACATGAACGTGTCCATCGTGTCGGGGTTGCGCTCCGCCGGTCCGCCGCACTTCGGGCAGGCCGTCTTCATGAACGACGGCTGGTCGGCGAGCGGCGAGCGCCCCTTCGGGATGAACTCCGAGATCTCCGGGAGGATGACCGGCAGGTCCTTCTCCGGCACCGCCTGCGCCCCGCATTTCGGACAATGGATGATCGGGATCGGGCAGCCCCAGTAGCGCTGCCGCGAGATGAGCCAGTCCTTCAGCTTGTAGTTCGTCTTGGCGCGGCCGATCCCCTTCTTCGCGACGTGGTCGATGACCTTCGGGATCCCGGACGGGGAAGGCGTCCCCGTGAGCTCGCCCGAGTCGATCATCGCCCCCTCGCCGACGTACGCGTCTGCGTAGGGGGCGGGGCCGCCCGAGATCACGACCTTGACCGGAAGCCTGTACTTCTTCGCGAACGCGTAGTCGCGCGTGTCGTGGGCCGGGACGCCCATGACGACGCCCGTGCCATAGTGGGCCAGGACATAGTCCGCCACCCAGAGGGGGACCTTTTCGCCGTTCACCGGATTGACGACGTGCCTGCCGGTGAAGACGCCGTCCTTCTCCCCCTCCATCGTCCGCTCGCGCTCGGATTTCTGGCCCGCCTTCCGGATGTACTCCTTCACCTCCGGGGTCGCGATCGTCGCGGCCAGCGGATGCTCGGGCGAGATGACGACGAAGCTGACGCCCCACGTCGTGTCGGGCCGCGTCGTGAAAACGGTAAGCTTCTTCCCCTCGAAATCGAAATCGATTTCGCAGCCGACCGACTTCCCAATCCAGTTCCGCTGCTTGGTCTTGGTCTCCTCGGGCCAGCCGGGGAGCCTGTCGATATCGTTCAGCAGCCGCTCGGCCATCGCGGAGTACTTGAAGAACCAGCAGTTCTCGATCGGCTTCTTGACGACCTCCTGGTGGCAGCGCCAGCACTTGCCGTCCTGGCACTGCTCGTTGGCGAGGATGCCGTGCTCCTCGCACCAGTTCACGACGCTCGAGGCCTGGTAGGCCCAGCCGTTCTTGAAGAGGAGCAGGAAGAGCCACTGGGTCCACTTGTAGTACTCGGGCTCGCAGGTCCGGACCTCGCGCTCCCAGTCGTACGAGATCGCCATCCGCTGGAGCGTCTTCTTCCCGGTCTCGATGTTCTTCCGCGTCCAGGTCCCCGGGTGGAGCCGGTTCTTGATCGCGGCCTGCTCGGCGGGAAGGCCGAAGGCGTCCCACCCGAACGGGTGGAGGACGTCGTCGCCCTTCATCATCCGGTACCGCGCGGCGGCGTCGCCGATCGAGTAGTTCCGGAAATGGCCCATGTGGATATCGCCGGAGGGGTAGGCGAACATCTCCAGGACGTAGTACTTCCGTTTCGGCTTTTCCGGCGTGCGGGCGAGGTCCTGCCCCGCCCACCGCGCCTGCCACTTCGCCTCGATCGACTTGAAATCGTACTTCATCTGGCCGGGGATTTTATCTATTGAACCCGCGGGCCGCAAGAGAGCCCTTTTCCCGCAATATCCCTTGCGTTCGACCCGTCCTCCCCTAAAATAGATAAAGGGCTATGCCGGAACCTCAAGAGAACCTCCACTTCGGTGCCATCGCCATCAAGCTCAACTTCACGACCCTCGAGAAGGTCGACGAGTGCCTCCGCCTCCAGGAGAAGATGAAGGATCTCGGCGTCGCCCCGAAGAAGCTGGGCGAGATCATGCTCGCCAAGGGTTACGTCACCGACGCCCAGGTGAAGGAGATCTTCAAGTACCAGGGCGTGCGGGGCGGCCACACCTCGATCCAGGGCTACAAGATCCTGACCAAGATCGGCCAGGGCGCCATGGGCTCGATCTACAAGGCCCTCCAGATCTCGATGGACCGCATCGTCGCGATCAAGTGCCTCGCCCCGAAGTACTCCCAGAACGACAAGTTCCGCGAGCGGTTCCTCCGCGAGGCCCGCGCGGTCGCGCGCCTGAACCATCCGAACATCATCCAGGGCATCGACGTCGGCGAGTCCAACGGCGTCCACTACTTCGCGATGGAGTACATCGACGGGCCGACCGTCGGCGAGCTCCTCAAGCGCGGCGGCGCGCTCGACGAGAAGCGCGCGCTGAACATCGTGACCCAGATCGGCCGCGCGCTCCACCACGCGTTCGGCCACGGGATCATCCACCGCGACATCAAGCCCGACAACATCATGCTGACCCGCGAGGGCGTGGCCAAGCTCTGCGACCTGGGCCTCGCGAAGCTCGCCAGCAAGGACGAGGGCGACGCCTCGGGCACGCGGCCGGGCGCGTCGATGGGAACGCCCTACTACATCGCGCCCGAACAGGCGCGCGGCGAGCAGAACGTCGACACGCGCGCCGACATCTACTCGCTCGGCGCCAGCTTCTATCACATGGTCGCCGGCGAGGTCCCCTTCGTGGGCCAGAGCGCCGCGGACGTGATCTCGAAGCACCTCACCGAGCCGGTCACGCCGCCGCGCGTGAAGAACCCGCTCGTCAGCGGCGCGGTCGACTGGGTCATCGTCAAGATGATGCAGAAGGCGCGCGAGGACCGCTACCAGACGCCGACGGAGCTCGTGCGCGACCTCGAGGCGATCGCCGCGGGCGGCGCGCCCGAAGGCTACGTCCAGGAGGCGCAGGCGAAATCGTCGGCCATCCCCAAGCTCCGCCGCGGCCGCCTGCTGCGCCGCACGGGCCGCTTCCGCAGAAGATAGTTCAACAC